>JAGCOR010000023.1 GCA_017642585.1 Alphaproteobacteria bacterium
ATAGGTTGCGTGTGTAAGCCCTGCGAGGGGTTTAGCTTAGCAATACTAATCGAACCATTGACTTTTTATCTTATCGTTTGATTTTTATCAAACGAATGCTTGAAGAGAACGTTGAAAGATTCTTGACAATAGAAAATATGAGATTATAATGACGTTCGCTGGATTTAATTCTGGTGATTATAGAGCGGATGAAACCCTCTGTTCCATTCCGAACCAGACAGGGAAAAGCCGTATCGCCGATGGTACTTTGGCTTAAGCCACGGAAGAGTAGGTCGTCGCCAGAATTAAATCCAGAAAACATAAAAACCGAAATTTAACCGCCGTTTTCGGCGGTTTTTTAAACCAAAAAATAAAGGGTTTTTAATATGAAATTTTTACGATCAATAAGTGATTCATTAGGTAAACGTATTAAAGTTATAAAACCAAATGGCGAAGATAAAACATATACATCTGTGGTACAAATGACATCTGCAGAACGTATGGCTTTTGTTATTGATGCTATGAATTCTTGTGAAGAAGAAATCAGCCCAGAACAATATGCTTTTGTGCATGATTCTTTTAAAAACATGATGATACAAAGTCTGGGTGGATGTTTAAAACGTTAAAAAGAGAAATAATAGATAAAAAATCCGCCCATTTGGGCGGTTTTTTGTTAAAAAAGTTATATTTTTTGTTGATAATGTGAAAAAATAAGCTAATATTCTCAACAAGACTGACAGAGGATGAGGGAATAAAACAAAAAAGGTGTGAAAAAAATGAGAAAATTTATCCTGTCGCTTATCGCTGTGTTGTGTTGTTCTAATTTTGCAATGGCTGATTATTACAAAGAAACATTAAAAACTTGTGATTCAAACGAAATGCGTAAAGCTTTGAATCGCGCAACAGCTGAAAACAGAGCAACTGTTACAATCATAGAATGTGAAGAAGAAACAGAAACTGTTACTGTGAAAACACAAGAAGATTATAACCAAAGACCTGTTGTCGTAAATAATAATTATAATTCTTGTGATGGTGGCTGTTTGCAACCAAAAGAAGCGGTTGTTAATCGTGAATATTTTGTTCGTGAAACTGTGCAGCAATATAAACCAGTTGTGAAATATGTTCCTGCTGGTACTTACACACGTGTAAGACCTGCATGTAATCACGGTTGTTAAATTTAAAATCCCGCCATGTTGGCGGGATTTTTTTTCAACGCCCCTTAAACCACGGTAATGGGGTATTGATGGTCTGTGACTCAGGTCACCGTCGAAATATTTTCTTTGGGCCTGCCGTGTGTCAAAGACAAATGTATTATATGTTATTTTTTAGCGCCTTGCTACAGGTATGATTTCTTAAATTTTATGGAACTAAAATAAAACCGTCTGACGTTTTTTTTATCAGACGGTTTTTCGCATAATGTCTTGAAATCGCTAAAGACATATGTGGTTTACATTTACCCGGTTGTTTTGTTTTTTCAGGATGTCGTAATGTAAACGATTGTATTATATGTAAATTTTTGGACGAATGCTATGGGTATGATTTCTTAATCAATCACAACAGATCCCTGACGTACAACATTTATTTTATCATCAGATAAAATTACAACAGTACTGGGTGCGCCACCCATTGCATCAAAGTTATTTTCAACAACGATTATATCTGGAAATTGTTTTTTTATTTCATCTGCAGACGTTAAAGGTGATTGCCCCGAAATATTTGCAGATGTGGTTGCCAAGCAATGTCCGTTTATAACAGAACATAATTGTTGGAATGGTTTATAATTTGGAACGCGTACCGCACCAAAGGACATAGAATCTGTATCTGCCACAGGAACACCGATTGTCAAAGCACCCGGCCAATATTTTTCTGCTAAATCAAAAGCGGTTTGTGGGTATGTATTCATATATGGTTTGATGTGTTCAAAACAATCAGACATAATTATCAAATGTTTTTCGTGTGGTCTGTGTTTTATTTCAAACAAAGCATCTGCGCCGCGACGATTTGGTAATGCGCCCAATCCCCAAACAGTATCAGTTGGAAATGCGATAACTCCGCCATTTTTTAGGTGTTCATTTAATTGCTTTATAAAATCTTTGTCATTTAAATTTGTCATTTTAAAATTTATACCCAATGGACAGGCCTGCGAAATTGAATCCTTCGTTTTTCTGGGTAAAATTACCGTTTGAAAAATGAATTGTGAACAATTCAATATGCCAATTTTCATTTATATTTTTGCCAATAAAAAACTTTTCCCCGAATACCAATCTGCTTTCAACCCATCTGTCCATGCTGTTGCGCATATATGGCCCAATACCAATACCAGTGTACCAATCATGATATTGTAACAGGGCAGTGTCTATAGAAATACCCATGCTGAAAAATCCCAAACCAGTGCTGGATTTATAACCAAAATTTTCAGTTATATTTAAATTCAATCTGCTGTCCAGGCGGAAAAATTTCATAGGTTGGCTGTATTGTAACATAACAAAAGTTTGAGGGTTAAAATCCCAGATTCCTGGCTGAATCAGTTTTAATAAAGAACCTGACCCAGTGCTTTGTGCGACATACAAAGTCATAGAATTGATTTTGTCGCTAAACATGATGTTTTTCTCTGCCATCGCGGGCAGAGTTGTCATTAAAATCATCAAAGATAATAAAACTTTTTTCATGTCATGAATTATTATAGTCAAAATTTTTTAATAAACAATCACACATGTAATATTTTTTTATAATTTTGTCTTGATTTTTGTTATTTACAAATAAACGCAAACTTGGTATAATTTTTATTAAGTGAAGGCGTTGTTTGTAAGATTCCCCGAAAATCAGGGAGTTTTGCTTACAATGAAATCAGGAGAAAATCTTATGACAATTCGTATAAATGCAAATTCATGTAAAAATGCACTGGGGACGGTGTTTTTGTTGGTGGCAACATTCTTTGTTTGTTCGACCCTTGTTTCTATCCGTTCTGTGTTTGCAGACCCTGTTGCGACAACAAATACAGTAACCAGACAATCTGGCCGTCAAAGTCCACGTGCAAACCAGAAAACATCTGGTCGTGTTGTGTCCAGAGGAACTGTTTCACGTAATGTTCAAAATACAGAAACAGAAGAACCAAAAACCGAAAAAACAACTGTATCTCGTGGTGTAACAACACGCAGTGTGACTTCGCGCGGAAAAAATTCTACACGCAGCACAAATACCTCTACGCGTAAGGTCGCAACCAGAAAAACTGGTGGCGCACGCGGGTCAAATAATCGTGCTGTTCGTGCCAGAACTGCATCAACCAGCAGGGTTGCATTGTCAAGTTCTGCGATGCCTGCAACCACACGTGCCAGCACGAATTCATATTCATATTTGTCCAGTAAATTATATTCAGGAAATTATTCCAACATAATTGATTCCACAACTGGTTTGATTTCTGCTGATGCTTATTCAAATTGTATGGAATCTTATTACACATGTATGGATGAAATCTGCACAGCACGCAGTGATACCAAGGGACGTTGTTCTTGCGCTGGTCGTGCAACTAATTTCTTGGCCGCCGAAGATGCATTGGAAGAAGCAAACGAAGAATTAATTAAATTGTCCGGTCAATTGTCTTTGTTGATTGCCACAAAGGGTAAGGGCGATGATTTGGCAACCGCGTTTTCTTTGACAGATGCAGAAAAGGTTATGAACTGCGTTTCATGGAAGGAAACATATGCAAAATACAAATCAGACACAACAACATACAGTGATTTGATGTACCAATGGTATCAACAACACCCTACATATACCAGTGCAACATCAAATGATTTGGTAACAACATATACAGCCGCACCATATTATTGTTCGGAAGGCAACAATGAATTTGGATTTGATATTTCATCAATTGATGGTTCTGGATCTGACATTTTGGCTCAATTGAAAGCATGGGCTGATGCGAAAGATTTAGCAAAACAATATACCACAGATGATTCAAATAATTTGTTGTATCAATACACAACAATTTCTGGTGTTGTAAACGCTTTGTCTGGTATCACAACAGATGTAGATTCTGAATCTGCTGCGTTGGATTCTTTGGCAAATAAATGGGGATATAAATTGTTTGAATATGCACACAACAATGTTTGTGGTCGTGTGTTAGATTCTTGCTTTAACGGAATTTATGAAAGTTGCGGTAATCCTGGAACTTTGACAGATTCTGATGGTAAAACACATTCGAAATGTGCAACCAGTGCAACATCAAATTGTCCATTTAATTACAACAGCTATATCTCAGTTGATTCATCAACCGGTGATGTTGTGTTAAATGAACGTGGATCCAGCTCTGCAACAGTATCTTCTGCGGCCAGTTGCTTTGGTTATTCTACAACCACAACAACAAGTGGAACAACATCAACAACCGATCCATATTCATCTTTGCGTGGACCTGTGGCTGATGCCCGTCGCAGTATCATGCAGAAATATTTGTTAGATGCAAATTCAGCATGTGATGTTTATGGCGCTGCGTTAAAAACAACTGCACAAAACATCAATTATCAAAAGATTGCTGCACAACAGGCATTGCAACAAAAACGTCTTGAATTTGTTCAAGAAGAACAAACAAGAATCTTGACAGAGGCAACAACCGCTGTGGATAACTTCAATGAATGTATCAGTGAAATTTGGGATTGCTATGAAACATATGCAGACGAAGAAAATTGGACAACTGCACGTATCAAGGCATATTGCGCCCAGGTTTCCCAGGTTCCACATTGTTATGAAACAATGATTTGTTCACCATTGCAAACCCAGATGGCTGCAGTTATCGATAAACCAGACAGTGCAAGTTGCAAATTCACAGATGATTACACAACAAATACATGCCGTAATGTTGTAACAATCAGTGAAATCTTGTATGGTACAGGTGCATCAAACCCAACCGATATTACAACACAAACTTTAACGAATCCTGCTAATTCAGCAGCAATACGTGAAGGTTGTTTGCAAAAGACATTGAATTGCGGAACACATGCGTTAGACAGTGACGAAGGTGGCTGTTTGCGTGATTGGACCAGAAATTCATCTTCGAATTAAAAATAACCGCCCAAACGGGCGGTTTTTTAATCGCATATTTTAATAAAGTTACTTTACACTAATCTTTTTTTATGATAAAATTATAGCACGAGAGAGTATGAAAACGTTATCGCGTATTTTAACAATATGTTTGTGTTTTGCGCCATTGGTGAATACTGGTGCGTGGGCTGTTGTTGCCACAAATGCGGGAAATAATTTAACTGCTTTTAACCCCAGTACTGCAAATAATAATCAGTGGCAAAACATGACAAATGGCCGTCAAGATTTATCCCCAACTGCCAAGGCGGGCATGGATAATTGTATTTCTGTGATATTGCGTTGTGCCCAACCAAAATGTGGCAGTGGTTGTAATGATTTGTCTTTGGCGGGCCCAATTGTTAACGCGTGCGTTCAATCAAATGAAACATGTAAACAATATGGCGATAATTTAACCAATACAGTTGCGGCACAATTGGTATCTAAAAACAATGCCAAGGTTAATGCCCAACAGGCCCAGGCCGCCGCGCAAGCCGCCGCAGAAGCGCAAGCTGCCCAGGCCGCCCAGCAACAGCAAATGCAACAAATGCAACAGCAAATGCAACAGCAGATGCAACAAATGCAGCAACAAATGCAACAACAAAGTGCACAAAGCGCGCAACAATTACAGGAAGCTTTGGCCCAACAGGCCCAGGCATCCCAGGCCGCATTAAATGAAATGAAGGCCGCCGCGACCGAGGCTGCAAAACAAACAGAATCTGGTGTTACTGCATACCAAGAAGAAGCAATTGCACGTGGTGTTTCCACAGATATTTTGGAACGTCAAAAAGTAACGGGTCAAATCTTAACAGAAATCGAAAATGCAGAGGTTTCATTGAAAGAGGCCCAGACCGCAATGAACGATGCATTTGAATATGCAAAATGTGATTCGCGTGGAAATAATTGTGGTATTCCAAAACGTATTAAAAGATTTCGTGAAAAGGCACTTAATTTCATAGATCCATACGATAATGTTGTGGACAAGATTTATGATGCATTGATGGTTGCACAAACTGTGGGTGTTGATTTATCTGAAATATACATGATGTTAAATGATTCGTGTAATTCATGGGGACAATATATGTGCCCACGTGGAACTGTGAAATATGACGAAGTATCTGATGAAAAAGGAAACAAAGGTGCACCAAAGGTTTGTCGTGACGATTTATATGATAAATGTGTTGATAAGTGTCCTTTAAAAACACATAAAAAGACCGAAAACGGTGACGAAGTAATATGGTCTGAAAAGGATGAAAATTGTATCAAAGGCTGTGATAGTGCTGCGCAATGTAAGCATTGTACTTTATTAAAAGTTTTGACCGACAAAGAAAGTGTTTACGAAGGTTGGGTTTATGCGGAAGATACATCTACAGAAAACCAGACCGTGGTTGCGTGTGCATCAGAAGCCCTGGGTAATTCCAGATTATTTAAAAGACGTGCAAAAAGAACCAGTGGTGCGGGTATTGTTGATATAGAAATATTGTCCACATGGTTATCCCAGGCGGAACCAAGCTCAAAAAATACATTAGAGCCAGGTTGGGGTAAATATTGCAGTGCAAAATCTGCGGATGCACAAGAAATATTGAAAAAGGCGATGTTAAGTAAATCTATTGAAGGGAAGAATAGCAAAGGCTTTCTGTGTGTGCAAGAACTTACAGATCGGGAGGGCACAGAGACAAAAGAAACAGATCAAGAAGAATGTGGCTATATCAGTCGTGTTTTTGGAATTTGCGATACCCATGCATATAATGTAGGTTTGGACAAAAATCCGTCGAACCAGCCTGATCGTGATAGTATGAATGAAGTAATTCAGTTAAAGGTAACAGTTATATCACAACAATTATATAAACAATATGAATATTTAAAAGCAACATTGCGCAGATTAAAGACACAATTGGAAAAGAGTGTTTTGACATCTAATCTGGAAGCTGCGGGTGCAAAATCAGGTGGTAGCAGTGGTTCTTCATCCAGCAGTTTAATAGGCGGTGGCAACAGCGCAGATAAACAAAATGGTATTTATTTACCAAATGCCCAGAACTGTTCATTGGTGTCTGATCCTTATTTGGCATACAGTTGTTTGCAACAAAATGCAAATTTAATCGCCCAAGAATACAAAAATAAAAATGCGTGTAAGCAATTACGTGAAACGCTGATAACTGCGGGGTATATATTCGGGGATACTGCCAAGGGTAAATTAATAGGTCCTTGTGCAAAAATGTTTAGCGATGCATCCCAATTTGCAGTTAAAGATAAATGTGATAGTATAAACAAAGATGAAATAAAATCGTGTGCAGTGGCTATAAATTGGGCTGTGTCTGCCGATAAAGAAGAAAGAGAAAACAAGAAAAGTGGTGCCAATGTATTAAAAGGCTTGTTGGGTGGATAAACAAGATTTTGAAATGTCAAAAACCGCCGATTTGGCGGTTTTTTATTTACCTGATTTATTTAAATTGTATGATTTGCATAAAATTTTGTGCAAAAGTGTTGACTTTTGCTATTTTATATGTATAATTTGCATAAAATTTTCGACAAATCGAAATTTTAAGTTAACAAAAACAAAAAAAGAGAAAGAATATGTCTGAATTTGCAATCTTTCAAACCGGCGGTAAACAATATCGTGTAAAAGAAGGCGATATTATCAAGGTTGAAAAACTGGATGCCACTGGTTCCGTCGACTTCGACCAAGTTTTAATGGTTGGTGACAAAGTTGGTACACCTTTCATCGAAGGTGCCAAAGTTGTTGCAGAAGTTATTGAACAAAAACGTGATGACAAAGTTTTGGTGTTCAAGAAAAAACGTCGTCAAAACTATCGCAGAACTGCCGGTCATCGTCAGTTTATCACTGTTTTGAAAATTAAATCAATCAAGGCCTAAATAACAGACCCAAGTACAGAATGAAGGAGTTTAATTATGGCACATAAGAAAGCTGGTTCTGCATCTACAAACGGACGCGATTCCGCAGGACGCAGATTAGGCGTTAAGAAAAGTGGCGGCAGCCGCGTTATCCCAGGAAATATCATCATTCGTCAACGTGGAACATCTGTTCATCCAGGTCTGAATGTTGGTATGGGCAAAGATCATACTTTGTTCGCAAAAGTTACTGGTACAGTCCAATTTAAACGTGGAAACGGCGACAGAAAAACTGTTTCTGTGGTACCAGACGAAACTGCAAAAAAATAAAAAAATAATTTTTGTTATTTACACCCGCTTTTTTCCAAGGCGGGTGTTTTTTATATGCTTTTTTTTGGCCTTTTTTTGTGATATAATATCAGACAGAGATGAAAAGATTTATTTTATGTCTTTTTATGGCTGTTTTTTGTGCCACCAATGTTTTGGCGGCTGGTGATAATTCTAAATCGCGTGTTGTATCAAACAGAAATTCCACAGAAAACACAAGTGTTTCAGAACGTGATGAAGACAGTGAAGATGTTTCACAAAATCGTGCGTTGCGCCGTATAAATGCTGCAAAATCTGCCAAGAGCGAAAATAAAACTGTGTTGCCCAGAAATGTTTCCAAAAATAAATCAGGCGAAACATCTGGACGCGGAACGCAAAAAGGCGTTAATGGTGTTGTTCCACGTAATGTTGCACAAAGAAATGATGCCCGTTCTGTATTGGAAGAAACAGTTAATACAGTTGGCAGAAACGCCCGTACAGATGCGGCCAGTGTAAATAAAACCGCCGCTGCCAGACGTGCAGGTGTTGTTTTGCGTGATACCACAACAGAAGTCGGTGGTCGTGCAAAAATCGCTGGAACAGATATGCACACAGGTTCAAACATAAATGAACAAGTTCGTGGTATTCAGGGGCGTGCTTCTATACTGGGCAAAAGCAAGAAAAACGAAAACAAGGTTCCAACGGCTGAATCTATTGCAGTGGCCAAAGATGTGTTGGAAAAAACTGCTGATTTAAACAATACATGTCAACAGCAATATAACGAATGTATGGATCAATTCTGTTCTGTGGTTGATGCAAATCAAAAAAGATGCAGTTGTTCTGCGAATTTGGCAAACTATGCCAAAGTGCAAAAAGCGGTCGAAGACGCGAATACTGAATTAAATGATGTTGCCCAACGTATAAGATATGTTGGTTTGTCTGCTGATGAAATACATGCGATTATGAATGCGACAGAGGCCGAATTGGCCATGACAAAGGACAGAGATACAACGGTATCACGTTCTATGTTGGACGATATTGCTGAAATGATTAAAGATCCATCTTCGTCCAGTTCGTCTGAATATTACAGCAGTCCAACATCTATGTTAGATATGGAATTTGATTTTTCGGATGATTCATCAGAAATCTTTAATTTGGATATGTTCAAAAAGAATTCTGATATTTCATCAAAACGCGGAAAAGATTTATACAAAGAAGCAACAAAACGTTGCAAAAATGTTTTGAATCAATGTAAAGAAGCGGGCGCTACAGAGGCACAAATCACAGGTAATTATGATTTGGCCATCGATAAAGATTGTATTGCATATGAACAAGGTTTGGATAATTTAAATAAACAATTGGTATCCAATGTCCGCAGTGCAAATTTAATGTTACAAAAGGCACGTTTGGCGGTGATGCAAAACAAAAACGAATATGATATTCGTGGTTGCGTTGGTGCGTTGGAAACATGTATGACTGACGATATGGTTTGCGGTGAAAATTATGTTAAATGTTTGGATCCTACCAAGAACTTTATTGATGAAAATGGTAAAGTTGTTTTGGGCAGAAATATCGCAAATATAACTGCGTTCGTGCAAAATTATAATAACACCAGTATCAACGGTGATTTTATCAAAAATTCTTTGAATGATACGACATGTTCCAGGGGCGATGGTGCGTGCATTGTTAATTATTTGATGAAAAAAATAGGAACTGGCAGAACCATTAAAGATGGCGGTTTATGTCGTGCGGTGTTGGACAGATGTCAATTATACACATATTACGAAAGTGGCAAAACATCTGTGTACAATCCATACAATGATGTTGTTATAAACTATATTCAACGCGCATTGGTTAATATCAAGGCATCTCAAAGCAAGATTATTTCTGATTATGCATCATCCTGTTTGATGGATGTTTCCGATTGTTATAACGACCAATTAACTCAAATTAACACATTAACTACATCTGCCAGTGTCAGCAGTATTTACAGTGTTATGACGGGTGCATGTTATAATGTATCTTTGACATGTGGATATGCAGTGTTTGCATACGATGCTGATGTTGCACAGGCAATGCTGAATATAAGTCAGGATACGAATTTATCAGAAACACAAAAAGATATGCAACAAAAGAATTTGTTAATCCAAAGATTATCTGAATTGTTCTATCAAAATCTGTTGTGCCCGAACAATTCTACATTCCAAGAAGATGACGGTGGAGGTATTCAGGTTTCACCAAACAGAACAATCGAAGGATATGTTAACAATCATTGTAAATGTGATGCGGGATATACTGTTTGGGGTGGTGCGTGCGTTGTATCTTGTCCGTCAAGTCAATACCGTAATAATTTGGGGGTATGTACATCTTGTGCAGGAAATCTACAAGGAGCAACAACTGTGGAAGCCAGTAGGGGTAGTGGTACACGTGAAACATTAGACGTAGAACCGAGTTCTTGCCAGGTGCGTTCAACAGGTACAACGATGTATCATCATGAGACATCGCAAGGAGGAGAGATTGGTAATGAGGCTATCTAATAAAAAACGGATTAAAAATCCGTTTTTTATTTTTGTGGGTTTAATAATTTATCCATAAATTCATCATGAATTTTTAATTCGTCTTCTGGAATTGGAAAGGTGCGTTTTGGAAAATCATTTCCAATTTTTGGTGTTTTCAAAAATGCAGCATGTTGTTCATCCATGATTTCGTGTATATCTTTGACCGGGGCAGTGTTTTCCAATTCTTGATATACATGTGCCAAAATTTCCGCGTCAATCAAAGCACCGTGCGCATCTGCACGTGTTGCCAAAGATATTCCAAACCATTTTGCCAATGAATCCAATGTATTGCTTTTCGGCCCATACACACGATTACGTGCAATAACCATGGAATCCAACATTTGTTCACGTGGAATGTTTGGTAATTTTAATTTATCCAATTCCCAATTCATAAATGGAAAATCGAATTCTAAACCATTATGTGCAACAACCGGTGAATCGCCGATATATTCCAAGAATTTTGGTGCAACAACCGCCATGGTGGGTTTGTCTTCCAAAAAAGCATTTGATATTTTATGAACCATGTATGATTCAGCGGGGATAATTTTGCCCTCTGGATTAACATATTCGTGGAAATTATTCCCAGTCAATTTGCCGTCTAATAATTCCACAGCACCGATTTCAATACATCTGTCGCCGTTTTTATAATCTAAGCCTGTTGTTTCAATATCAAAGCAAATAATTCTTGTCATAACAAAACCGCTTGTTTCTTAAACAAAATGATTGTATAGAAATCTTTTATAAATTACAATATAGAAATGAAATAAAATGTCTATGGATTATATGCAAAATTTGAACCCAGAACAGATTCAAGCCGTTACAACTTTGGACGGGCCTTTGTTGGTATTATCTGGGGCTGGAACGGGAAAAACACGCGTTTTAACATCCAGAATTGTCCACCTGTTGCATGAAAACAAAGCATATCCTTGGGAGATATTGGCTTTGACATTTACGAACAAGGCCGCAAATGAAATGCGTTTCCGTATTGCGCAATATCCGTCCATGGCAGATAACTGTCGTGATTTATGGATGGGGACTTTTCATTCTGTGTGTTTGCGTATTTTGAAAATGAATCATGTTGAAGCAGGGTTACGCAGTGATTTTCTGGTTTATGGTGAAGACGATCAAAAAACCGTATTAAAACATGTTATGGCTAATTTGGGTTTAGACCCAAAAGTATATGTTCCTGGGGATTGGGTTGAAAAAATATCCAATATCAAAGACAAGGGTATATTTGAATTTGATAAATTGGCACTGTCACCCATAGCAAACAAAATATTAAATGAATATAATGCAGAATTGGCTGGGTTAGGTGCTGTTGATTTTGGCGATATTATATTGCTGGTTTTGAAAATGTTTGAAAATAATCCAACTGTATTGGAAAAATACCAGAAAAAATTCCAATATATTTTGGTTGATGAATTCCAGGATACTAATGCTGCACAAATGAGATTTTTACGCATGTTAACGAAACACAGCGAACATCCAAACATTTGTTGCGTTGGTGATGATGATCAATCTATATATTCATGGCGCGGATCAGAGATAAAGAATATTTTAGAATTTGAACAAACATATCCTGGGGCAAAAATAATTAGATTGGAAACGAATTACAGAAGCACAGGCAATATTTTGGGTGCAGCAAATTCTTTGATTAAACATAACACAGGTCGTTTAGGTAAAGATTTAAGAGTTGCCCCAGATGTCACAGATGGTGCGCCAGTATATGTGTTTACCGTGGCAACCGATTGGGACGAAGCGCGTTTTATTGCAGATTCTATTATAAGAAACAGCCATGGAAATTATTCCGATTATGTTGTGTTGATTCGTGCAGGTTCTTTGTCAAAAATATTTGAAGAAACATTTGCTGAATACAAAGTGCCATACAGATTGATTGGTGCTACTAAATTTTATGCCAGGACAGAAATACGAGATGTAATTGCGTATACTCGTTTATTGGTTTATCCATTTGATGATATCTCGTTTGAACGCATAATATCAAAACCCAGTCGTAATATTGGCCCTGCCGCCATCGTAAAATTACGTGAAATAGGCGGTGGTTTAATGAACGCATTAAAAAGTGCTAAATTAAGTGCGAAACAGCAACAAAATGCCCAGGTGTTCTTAAGCGCATTTGATTTTGATTGGCAAAACATGGATCCAAAAGATGCCGTTCAAACATTATTGGAAAATACAGGATACATGAACATGTGGCGCGAATCAAAAGATGCAGACGCCCAAGATCGTATGGATAATATTCGAGATTTATTATCTACTATTTCAAACTATAATAATTTACCAGAATTTTTAGAGCATGCTGCGTTGATGACGGCTGATGATAATGATGCCGAAGGTGGTGAGAAAAATGTTGTTAATATCATGACAATTCATGCCGCCAAAGGTTTGGAATTTAATACAGTGTTTTTACCTGCGTGGGAAGAGGGCGTTTTTCCAAACGATAAAACGACCAAGGAAGGCGATTTAGAGGAAGAACGCAGATTGGCATATGTCGCGATTACCCGTGCAAAAAAATGGCTGGTAATAACAAATGCTATGGTCAGATCTGTCTTTGGTCAAAGACAATATCAAAGCCCATCCAGATTCATAGGTGAAATAGATAAAAGATTTATACGCACGCAATATGATGCCGCAAATATCAGTTATCAAAAAAACGAACATAAAACAAAATATGAATCAAATAATACTTTGGTTGGAAAAATGGTTGCTCATCGCGAATTTGGCACAGGTGTTGTTGTTTCACAAGATGGGGATAAATTAACCGTTGCGTTTAAAACGAAGGGATTAAAAAACGTAATGCGTGATTTTGTGAAAATATTATAAACTTATTTCTTGGTCCACAGTTTGATAATTTTTGTTCCTGCACTTTTTGCACTGCCCCACAGGTTTTTAGTATCATCTTGGAATTGCTTGCCTAATTTATTATCTATCGAACCACCCATTTGGGTTGCCAATTTGTCCGCTTTGTTTGCAAGATATAATACAAAGCATCCTGCCAATATGGTTGTCATTGCAGAACCCACCGCGAATTGAGAATTTTCATTAACAGATATAATGTTGGACAATAATGCTGCGCATATAGAAATTATAATTGCCAGGCACACAAAATAAATTGTGGCTTTGATAAATTTATTAATAACATCAGATATTTTCAATGTATTAAACATTTTGAAAAATCCTTTGAAAATTGTCGCAGTATAATTTGTTTCTTTGGTGTCTGGAACGCATTCTGCAATAGCAGTGAACGGTAACATCAGCAATGTTAAAAATAAATCTGCCACGATACCCAAAGTCATAAATGCATATTTCAAAATACATTTTATAAACAATACTATGGATATTGAACCGACAATAACAGCAGTGGCACTGTGCGTCAACCCATACACCACCCAATCAAATGCAGCACCAATAGCATGATAAAAGAACACAGATATTCTGGATGGTAAACACATTATATTTGCAGCAGAATTTGCATCTATTAATAATTTGCCTGTGTTGTGTTCGTTGACATAGTTGTGTATAGCAGCACAAGAATCAGGAATCGAAACGTTGTATGTTTTTGCAACCGCATTTAAAATAAAATCAGATACATAAGTTCCAATATCTATAATCGGGTTCAATATCAGCATAAACACTTTTGCAGGCCCATAATTCAATATAATAATCCAACATGTTACATTAATACCTTTGATGAAAATTGTATATAACACAGATTTATAATCATTTGATTCACGTATCATTTTGTATGCTTCCAAAGCAATCCAAAATGCATACATAACCAATAAAAATATAATAGTAAATTTGACCAATGACATTTGCAAAATTGCGTCTATGGAATACATGGCCTTCATAAACATTAAACCCAATTTAACTTCGGGTGGAATATAATCTGTAGATTTCAAATTATTTTGAAAATTCTCTTGAAATTTAGTCGCATCATTTGTCATGGCATCATGATATTGTCCCATGTTCGCTTCTGTTATCCAATTACCATAATCACCAATTTCACCAAATGGTAAATTTGCTTCTGCGTGTGCAACAGGGCATAAACAACCTATGCATAAGATGCATACAAATAATCCATATAACATTTTACGAATTATCTTCATTTGTCGTTATGCCTTTTTTGACTTGTATTTATGGTATGATTGATAAAGTTTGTTTGGTGCCTCCATAGGTACTTTTATTACATCTTTTATCCAACCACCATAATCAAATTGTTCCTTTTTGTCTTTGTCATCTTTGTTGTTCAACAGTTTATCAACCTGGGGCGATACAACCCAAAAATACAAGAAGAATATAGATATCATTAACATCATGAAATCAAAGCCGTCAGACATGAAATAAAATGCACGTGGATATTTTTGTTCAACAATTTCTTTTCTTTCTTTAAAGCAAGTTTTGAATGCGTCTTTGTCTGTTTTTCCATCTATCAAAGAAATTCTTTCGCATTCTGTAAACACATTCATCACAGACATTGTTTGAGAATCTGGATTTTCAGGAACACTGTTGTTTAACAATGGTGGCAAAATTGTCGTGAACCCATCAACTGGGCCAGGAAACATACTGTCTGCGGAAAAATATACCACACCATAGATTATACATATTTTTAAACTGATTTTTAAAATCGCAATTGCAGAATCTATTAACATGTTCAATGCGGAATTGGTTAATTTATCCGCCAATTTCCACACCTTTTCAAAAGCTGCTGCCGCCAGCAGTAATGGCATAAATATAATAATAAATATCAATTTAAATATGACAGTCAATACCTGGAACAATAAATCAAAACCTATGACCAGAAACATTATGACCAAAGCCAGCCCTGCAACCCATGTAAACAGTCCGCCACCATGATCGTCTAAATCCATCCATGCATAATTCATCAAAGCAAACCCACCGCCAGCACCGGCCAACATGACTGTATTTAAATTACCCATAACACACATGAATGGTTGTAATACGGGGTTTAAAATATCATCTGGTTTAGCGGATTCTTTTGGTAATTCACAACTGCCATTACTGATAGCGCCTGTGGCAGCAGAAGACAAAGCAGAACCCAAATACATGACAGGTGTTACAATAATATTTGTCGTTGTTTTTAATGCGCCTGTGCCAGACCAACCAATAGCCCCTAACAAAGCGCCCACAAATAAAATACGAATACCTGTTTTGACAACTTTGTCGAACCATTTGCTGAAATCTAAATCAGGTTGATCGTCTGTTAAATTTATCACGGCTTTATCTGATGCTTTGGAACGAATATATTGAACAGTGTGATAAATTATAAAAACACCAAAGCCGACAGATATTAATATCCATAATGTTTTTACCATACCATTCCAAAATGTTTCTGTGGCCCGTCCCAATACTGCAAACATTTCAGATAATGCATTACACAAGAAGCATCCGTTAATTGTGCCACTATCGCCATTTGTTGTTGATATCTGTTGCATAAAACCATCAACACTGGTGTATGACAAAGATGCGCCACCAATAGACGAAGATAAATACCAAATGCCAATACC
>JAGCOR010000024.1 GCA_017642585.1 Alphaproteobacteria bacterium
TCAACTTCGTGATATTTACCATCTACCAATGTTGCTTTGAAATCTACTGTTGGATAGCCAATCAAAACACCTGTTTGTTGAGCTATCTTCAAACCTTTTTCTACACCTGGGATGTATTCTTTTGGAATTGCACCACCAACAATCTTGTTTTCGAATTCATAACCTTTACCTGGTTCCAATGGTTCGAATTCAATTTTAACCTGGGCATATTGACCAGAACCACCAGATTGTTTCTTGTGTGTATATTCTTCTGTGACAGGTTTGCGGAATGTTTCACGATATGCAATACGTGGTTCACCGACATTAACGTCAACTTTAAATTCACGTAACAAACGATCAACCAAAATTTCCAAGTGTAATTCACCAACACCCGCCAAAATTGTTTGACCTGATTCTTGATCCACAGATACGCGGAACGAAGGATCTTCTTTGGCCAATGCTTGTAAACCCAAAGACATCTTTTCAATGTCTGCCTTTGTTTTTGGTTCAACAGCAATGGACATAACAGGTTCTGGAACATGGATAGATTCCAAAATAATTGGATTTGCTTCATCGCACAATGTATCACCAGTGATTGTTTCTTTCATACCAACCAAAGTGATAATATCACCAGCGGAAGCTTCTTTGATTTCTTCACGTGCGTTAGCATGCATCAACAACATACGGCCAACACGTTCACGTTTATCACGATTAGAATTATAGATATAAGAACCAGATGTTAATTTACCAGAATAAATACGGATGAACATCAAGTTTCCAACGAAAGGATCGTTCGCAACTTTAAATGCCAATGCACTGAAAGGTTCTTTTGGATCGGCATGACGTTCTGCTGCGGTTTCGCCGTCCATCTTTGTTCCCTTAATAGCAGGAATATCCAATGGAGATGGCAAATAATCTACGATTGCATCCAACAATGGTTGAACACCTTTGTTTTTAAATGCAGTACCGCACAACACAGGAACGAAGTTTTGTGCAATTGTACCTTTGCGTAATAATTTTTTGATTGTTGCCAAATCTGGGATTTTGCCTTCCATGTATTCTTCCATGACGGTATCATCCAAAGTGACAACTTCTTCAATCAATTTGTTGTGTAATTCTTCTGCTTTTTCTTTCAAATCGGCAGGGATTTCTTCGATTTTTGGATGAGAACCATTTTCGTCTTCCCAAATAATACCTTTCATTTCGACGACATCAACAACACCCTTGAAATTTTGTTCTTCGCCGATTGGGAAATTGATAACCAATGGATTTGCACCCAATCTTTCGCGGATCATATCGACACAGCGGAAGAAGTTTGCACCGGTTCTATCCATTTTATTAATAAAGCAAATACGAGGAACATTATAACGATCTGCCTGACGCCATACTGTTTCTGATTGAGGTTGCACCCCAGACACAGATTCAAATACAGCAACTGCACCGTCCAAAACGCGCAATGAACGTTCTACTTCCATTGTAAAGTCCACGTGGCCCGGAGTATCAATCAAATTGATACGGTGATCGCGCCAAAAGCAAGTTGTCGCGGCAGATGTAATTGTAATACCGCGTTCTTGTTCTTGAACCATCCAGTCCATAGTGGCAGCACCATCGTGCACTTCACCAATTTTATATGTTTTACCTGTATAGAACAAAATACGTTCGGATGTAGTTGTTTTACCCGCATCAATATGGGCCATAATCCCAATATTGCGGTACATATCTAAACTTGCAGTTTTTCCAACAGACATTGTGTCTTTCCCTTATTTCTTTATTATTATTACCAACGGAAATGAGCAAATGCTTTGTTCGCGTCTGCCATTCTGTGTGTATCCAATTTCTTTTTAAATGCGCCACCCTGACCGTTCAAGGCATCACGTAATTCTGCAAACAATCTTTCTTGCATAGAGCGTTCACCACGTTTACGAGCAAACATAACCAACCAACGCAAAGCCAAAGTTTGTTGACGTTCTTTGCGCACTTCCACAGGAACTTGGTAAGTAGCACCACCAACACGACGACCTTTGACTTCAACCGATGGTTTTAATGCATCGACTGCTTCCAAAAATAATGTTAATTCATCTTTTTCTTTTGACAGGGATTTCAATTTTTCCATTGCCCCATAAACAATATTTTCGGCAACTTCTTTTTTACCGTCCCACATAACAACATTAATACATTTTGCAACAACCAGATTGTTATATTTAGAATCTGGTAAAATTTCACGTTTTGCTGCAGCTTTACGTCTTGACATAATTTAATTCCTTTTTATTTCTTCACTTGGTTTCCCAAATTACTCACATTGATAAACAACGTGTATTATTTCTTTGTTTTTGCGCCGTACAAGGAACGACCTTGTTTTCTGCTTTCGACGCCTTTAGTATCCAGAACACCACGGATGATGTGATATTTAACACCTGGCAAATCCTTCACACGACCGCCACGAATCATAACCACACTGTGTTCCTGAAGATTGTGACCTTCACCTGGAATATATGCAGTAACTTCGCGACCATTCGCTAATTTAACACGAGCAACTTTACGTTGAGCAGAGTTAGGTTTTTTAGGTGTTGTAGTATAAACACGTGTACAAACACCGCGTTTTTGAGGATTTTCCATCATATCTGGTGCAGTTGATTTTACTGCTACCTTTTTACGTGGTTTCCGAATCAGTTGATTTACTGTTGGCATTCAAAATCTCTTTGTTTTTATTCTCTTTTTTTGACTATACGAAACCTGTCCAGCAGATTTATTTCAACGCAATTGCGTGATTATAAAACTGACCTTTTGTCCAGATTTCTGTGCTTTTCACTTTCCTTACTTACACGGAAAGCACAATAACTATAAACCCCACCCTGTAAATTGTCAAGGGAAAATATATCAAAAATTCTTAAAAAACCGCTAAAAATCTATACTTTCAACCCTAATCATAATGACAAACAAAAAATTTAGTCAAAACAACAAAATAGAAACAAAAAAAGCCCGACCATTTGGCCGGACTTTATCTTTTATATAATGGTGCGATTTAGAAATCGATACCGAATTTGACACCCATGCCAAATCCATCATCCCATTCCCATTCATCAGCACTTGTACCACCTTGATGGTTCAAAGAACCGAATACATATGCACCAACATATTTTGTTGCGTCAATGTTAAAGTTCGCACCGAACATAGCATCAACTGTTCCAGCGTTTTTAACTTTGCCACCACGCATATCGTCATATGCCCATTTTTCATTTGTGATACCTGTGTATTCAACACCTGCAACCAAATTCAATTTGTTGTTAATCACAAACTGAGCATCCACACCCAAATCCCATGAGTGCATACCATAATCACCGAAATTCAATGATTCTGAATTCATGTAGTTGAACAAAGCATGACCTGCAACTGTCCATGTGGACGCTACATAACCACCACGAACACCGGCAGTCCATGTATAACCTGTCAAATCTTTATCGAACCACCAGTTATCATCCAAAGCTTTGGAGTGAACATACAAACCACCACCCAAAACATTTGGACCAGCTTCATATTCACCAATCAAATCTAATTTCCAACCGCCTTTGTCTAATGCACGGAATGCAACACCCAAAGATACATCATTCCAAGCAAATTCATCAAAAGCTCTATTTTCTGTCATAGAAGTACTTACTTCTACTGCCAGTTTATCTGCAATACCATAACCAAACGCTTCTCCTAATACATATGGTGTTCCTTCTGTATGTGTTGCCAGATCTGTTACACTGTAGAAGTGACCTGCCTTTGGCATATACAACGGATTACCGTCAATTACATTCGCAGCGTGTGCGCCTGTGAAAGCAAACATTGCAATTAAAGATGTTAAAGCTAATTTTTTCATTGTTTATCCTTTCCTTTGGTTAAACTATCACAGAACGTTATTGTCCTGTTAAGATTATTTTCCCATACAAAATACCCATTGGCAAGAAAATTGATTTTTTGACAATTCAACAAAACTGTGGTATAATTGGGCGTCGTGATTTAATTTAGTTTATTGATTAAAATTGCTATTTATTCAATTCTTTCTTGATAATCCGCCACTTGTCGTGGTTTTTACGATGTTCATTGAACGTATTCGAAAACACATGTCCGCCGTGACCGTCGGCCACAAAGTACAGATATTTAGTATTTGACGGCTTTAATACAGCGCGAATCGCATCCCGTCCCGCCGTTGCAATTGGTTCTGGGGGTAAACCATAATGTTGATATGTGTTATATGGACTGTCTGTTTTCAAATGTCCCGACAACAAAGCTTTTCCATGCATGTCGCCTTCACCATTGGTCAGTGCAAACACAACTGTTGGATCGGCCTGTAATTTCATTCCAATACGCAGACGGTTCAAATACACCCCCGCCACCACAGGCATTTCCATTTTCAAAGGTGTTTCTTTTTGAACGATAGATGCCAACACCATAACATCATGCCAATTTTTTATCGGTGTGGGATATCGGCCTGAATCTAATCTTTGTTTCACATCCAACATTTTTTTGCGTGCCAAATCTAAAACCGCCAACCGCGATGTTCCACGTGCAATCCTGTAAGTGTCTGGGAATATGTCGCCCTCTTTCACATTACATACTGGTGCATCACTTTTGCAATCGACGTCACCAGCCAGCGCAGATGTCGTCATCAACATATTCTTGATTTGTTTTATTGTGTATCCCTCTGGAATTGTAATAGTAGTTGTTGCAACCTGGCCCCGCGTAATCATACTGGCAATTGTCCATACCCCTGCGCCGCGCGGTATATCATATTCGCCCGCTAAAATTTTTCCACCATTTAATCGAATTGAAAAATAAAATAAATCTGCAGATTTTATCAATCTGTTTTTAACCAAATAATTTGTTATTCCGGTTACAGACATTCCTGGGCGAACCACCACCGTTACAGGTTTTCTTATCGGCGACCATACATTAAATATAAAGAACACAATAAATACAACAACACAGCATATAGCCAAAATAAATTTAACCAATGGTTTAATCTTTAACCATTGACGTTTTGTAATAATGAAAAATTTCTTACGCACGTTAAACATATTATGACAATTACCTTAATACATTATATATATGTATTACAAATATTTTATTTTGAATATCCGTTTGGATTGTTCTTTTGCCAATTCCAAGAATCGCGACACATATCTTCCAAATTAAATTCAGCATGCCACCCCAACACGCGTTGTGCCTTTGACGAATCAGCATAACATACTGGCACATCACCCGCCCTGCGCGGTTTCAATGAATATGGTATTTTTACACCATTGGCATTTTCAAAGGCATGAACCACATCCAACACTGAATACCCATGCCCCGTTCCCAAATTAAATATTTCCAATCCGCATTTATCTGTGATTGCACGCAAAGCGCAAACATGCCCGCGCGCCAAATCAACCACATGAATATAATCACGCACCCCCGTTCCGTCATGCGTATCATAATCATTACCAAACACACTTAATTCTGCCCTTTTCCCAATCGCGACCTGGGTAATATAGGGCATTAAATTATTTGGAACGCCGTTTGGATCTTCACCTATCATTCCACTTTGATGCGCACCAATCGGGTTAAAATAACGCAATAAAACTATATTCCAATCTGGGTCAGATTTATGCAAATCAGTCATGATTTCTTCGATAAAATGTTTGGTTTGACCATATGGGTTTGTGCATGCCCCCTTTGGACATTGTTCAGATATAGGAATTATTTCAGGATTTCCATACACGCATGCAGACGAAGAGAAAATAATATTTTTACAATTATGTTTGTTCAATGCGCGCAACAATGCAACCGTTCCACATATATTATTATCATAATAATCTAACGGCTTTGAAACAGATTCCCCAACCGCCTTTAATCCTGCAAAATGAATACAGCAATCAAAATGATTTTTACCAATCAATTCATCCAGCGAATCGAAATCGCGTATATCAATCCTGTGAAATTCAACATCTTTGCCTGTGATTTTGGCAACGCGTTTCAAAGATATTTCATTAGAATTGGACAGATTATCAACCACAACCACATCATGTCCCGCGTTTTGTAATTCAACAACAGTATGAGAACCAATATATCCTGTGCCACCGGTAACCAATATTTTCATGCATAGCCCCCTTTGTGCGACAATTGAACTATAGCACATGCGGGTCAGGTTGCAAATACATAATAAAAATACTTGCATAAAAAAACGCCTGTACGGCGTTTCTTTATTTTCTGTTTATAACCTCATTAAACGCCCGACGATTCTGTTGGGATGCATTTTCCAATGGATTCAACGGACAAGTATCTTGGATATTTCCTTGTTCATTTATCAAATATTTTATATTTTGGATTTTCATCCGGACAGACCCTTCTTTCAAATGTGGATATTGGTGCTGGATTTCATTTATAACATTACCAATTTTGGTATGCCATACATAATGTTCAAAATATTTTTCAACACAAAACTTATCTTCTTCATAGGTCCAACGATGTTTAGGGGCTGAATTTTTTATATTCCCAACCATTATCATTTTAATTCCTTTCGTTCAGATCACCATGATTGTATCGGTTTTAAATAATAAAGTCAAAAACAAAACCGCCATTACTGGCGGTTTTGTTATACCCTATTTTTCCAGATATTTTTTTGCCCATTTTTCTAATTTATCGGGGGTAATGCCCGCATCAAATAATTTACCATTTTCGACTTTCGCGTTTGGTGCTAATTTTTGTATATTGATATGTGATTGGCCCATACCACTGCCCCCAGATGTTGCAAACGGCACAATAACTTTGTCATCAAAATTATGTGATTCAACAAAAGTATCTATGATAGATGGTTCACGATACCACCAAATTGGGAACCCAACAAATACCACATCATATTTATCCATATCACGAACACGCGATTCGATTTTTGGTCGACAATCGCGATCTTTCATTTCTAAACTACTGCGACTGTTATCATTTGTCCAATCCAGATCCGCATTTGTATAAAATTCTTTTGGAACAATTTCAAAAGATTTAGCCCCGATAGATTCAGCCAACATTTCCGCTATACGTTTAGTTACACCCGTTGCAGAAAAATATGCTACCAATGCTTTCTTCATAATTTCTCCTTTGCTTTCGTTGATAAGCCAATTATAGCACAAAATTATTTATGGCATACCAGTATGAAATCCTATCTATCTTGGGAAATTAGATACCCATTTTTTCCGCCAGATATTTTTTTAATTTGATGATTCTGTCTTCTGTATCAATACCATTGGTATTTTGTTGGATTTGAATTGTATCTACCAATTCATCTTGGGTATCATCATTAACTTCTTTGATTCGTTTTTTATGAATATACGCATTATTAGTAAATTCAATATATTCATCCTTGTAAACCAATTTTTGCCCCAAATCTTCTCTGGATATATGTTCAGCATCCGCAGCTTTCAAAAATGGCATATAAGAACTGGGGGACAATCTTGTTTTAGTTGCCATCACAGACCGATCATATTTAGAATCTAACAATCCCGATGTTACTTTAACTTTTTTTGTATCCAGTGCCTCCCCCCATAATTTTCCAAATGATTCGTTCTCTTGTCCATCTAACCCCAGACGAAAACAAGGATATTTTACATAATAATATCTGAATGGATATTCGCTTTTTTGTTCACATTCTGCAATGTATTCATCAATCATTGTTTGCAAAACATCATTTGTAAATACTTCATGTTTAGATAATAACTGAATCAAAATCTCTTTCGTGTCTTCAAATCTTTCATTTGCACTTTGATGAAATAACGCGTGCCATGGTTCAACATTACTTGGGGTTCCATATTGATAACGATGTTTATTTTGTTCAATCTGGCCATAATCACCAATCGTCATCATGGCACAATTTATTTTATCAAAATCACAATTAAACAAAGAAATAAACCTGTCGGCATAATCCAAATTTTCTAACCCCAATATAGCAATTTGACCATATAACATTTTATGATCTTCCAATTCATATAATTTTTCTGCCTGGTCAGGATGATTATTTACAAATTCAATTTTTTCTTTTTCTTCTTTTAATTGATGTATATTAAAATTATTCTCCACACTGTCATCTATTTGTCCAGTTGTCATAATCGCTTGTGTTTGTAACAACACGTGCATCATACGATCATCACCTGAACGGTCTGCCACTTGATATTCAGAATTTTTTATCAAATTATTTATTATTCTGATTCTGCGTTCAAAATCTGATCTGGTGATTGTATTTATATTCATCAAATAAGTTATTATGGCATATAATAACACAACCTGCCCCAATTTAAATTGCTGTGTTGTATATGACTGTAAACAATCATTGAAAATATCGACATTATATGATGTGCATATTTTTCCTGTTTCGTGTTCATTTGACATAAAACTGGATAAAAACGATGCTGGCGAATCATATCCCGGGATATTACACCAACAGCCAAAGAACTGTTCAAATTTATCTATATTTTGCAAAACATTTTTAGTGTCTTTTTTAAAATATGTTGTTAATAAATCAAATTCATCTTTAACTTTACTCTGCTGATTTTCACCGTCCATGAAACCAATAATATCACAAATAAAGTTGAAATAACGAAGGAACGCATCATCTATGATATTACCATTCTCATTACTGCGATATCTCCATAACAAATCAGTCCATTCTTTGTCTATTTTACGCATAATACGCTTTGCAACATCATCATCGATTTCTTTGATTTGTTTTTCCAATTCCGCTTTGATATGTTCAAACATTGTTAATGGTTTGCCACGTGAATTCATTTTTATATACAATTCATCGGTCAATCCCATATCTTTGATCGGCAGAAAATAAAATTTAATTGCACCATTTTTCAAAGCTTCCCACAACCCAGAAACATCTTTGAATTGTTCATCAATCGCATCCAACATGACCAACATAGAACGAATAGTTGGGTCTTTTTCCCAATCGAATGGAAACCAAGTTTGATTTTTAATTTCTTCGGACAACACCCCATTAAATGTTGGTGTGAAATCACATAAATCAGCACAAAAATATCTGGCACTATATCTTGTTGCATAGCTAAACTTTTTCAAAAAAACACTCTCTTCTTGGGGAACACCAGCTTTCTTGGCGGCATACCAATGCAATAAAAACAAAGTGGTTAACCGTTGCTGTCCATCCAAAGGAATCATATTACCGTATTTATCAATATCCCCATATACAAAATCTAATACTATTGGTTTCTTGGTTACTGCCTCATGTAATGCTTTTAAAAATCCTTTTCTGACACGTGTTACATTTGTATCTTCCCTGCCCTGGGCATAATCTCGTTGGATAATAGGAATGCAAATCTTTTGCACTTTAACAGAATCTGGATTTTCTGAAAAACCAAAAATATCTATAAAAGAATGAAGAGTTGTTGCCATATTAATTCTCCTCTTTTTCTAAAATGATTGGTTCTATGTATTTCGGATTTGTCGCCAAAACCTCATTTATTGCTTCTATATATGCTTTGCGATCTTGATATCCCCAAAACCACACATTTTGTTCATCGGATTTAGTATAATATTTTAAAAACACCATCTTGGTACAAAAAGGAATATACCTGCCCTCTTTATCCATTTTGATAATCTCATTTCTTTTAACATCAAAAACAGAATTGCTTAGTGCTGCATTATCACCCGTACTTAACAAAGCCATATTTGCTATGGAATGTAAATATTCTGTATTCCCTTTATCAGACAACAAAGCAACTGCTTCTTGTTGCAACTCTTCAAATTCCCAACGTTCTAATTTGTTGTTATTTATAGCTGTTTCCATTCTTGAAATCAAATCTGTTGAATCTTTGCTAACCGCTTTGACCGAAGGTATATGTAATTTCAGCCATTCTTTCCACAATTCTTGTTTTTGCATGCCCTCAGAATGTTGTGCATGAATATGTTCTAAACTCCAAACCACTTTGCCATCGTCGCCAAATTTGTATTTATCAAACGGAAATCGTGCAGATTGTCCATCAATTCTACGAACAGATTCTACATTGAATAATAATAACAATCTTTTCATTTTGTCATAATCAGCAGGTTTTTCATAACTTAACTCGGAATAATTACGATCTAATTCGACACTTTTTTTAATTAATCTGTCCAATTCTTCATCAAATTCTCGTTTTGTTTTATTTTTAGATGCGTTATATATTTCCTGTAATGTATTAGATTCAGACGCAATTAAATAACCAACTTTGTGATACATAGTATGGTTTTCGTACCAACCCTTTAACATCAAAAATGTTTGTTGAATTTCTCGCCACACATCTTCCAAAGATTCTTGGTTTTTATTATCAAAATAGAAAAATGTAAAATATTTTTCACGATTATTAGCAGGTTTCTCTGCAATCAAATCTAATATCAAATCAATTCTGGTCTGATATTGTTCTGTTTTATTATTGGTCAAGAAAAACCACAAAGAATCATTATGCAATTCTTTTTCTATATTATCCCACTGCAAAGCGATTTCTTCTTGTTTTTCTTTAATTATCGTTTCTTTTGCTTTTGCATCAAGTGCATCCGTATTTTTTTCAAATTCTGCAGATTTTAATTTTGCATTTTTGCTAAGGAATATAGATTTTACCAATTCAGAACTTGTTAATGGAATTTTACCGATGTTCAAACGTGTGAATAAACCAATGGCATCTTCTGATTGACCAACTTCGTACCATATAACTTTGACCTTTTCTTTAAACCATTCTGCTATCTTGAATGCTAATATATCTTGTGGGAGATTATGATTTTTTTCTTTGTCTTCAAACCATTCCCGAATTGTTTTGTACGCCTGGGCCATAAACCAAAAATCAATATTATCTTCTTGTTTTGAATCATCCAAAGAGCATAAAAATTCTTCTGATTGTTCTCTGGTTTCGTAAGATAATGTAAAATTAAGTTTTAATTTTGGCATTTCTGTTTGAAGATAACGATAAATCAAATATATTGTTGTTAATCTTTGCTGACCATCAATCAATTCATATATGTCGCCATTTTTTTTAACGACAATTGGTTGTAAACAATAATTTGCACCATTTGCTTCGTATACATCCTCTAACAACCGTCCAACCTCTGATTTTTCCCAGCGATACCCACGTTGATATTCTGGAACTAAAAAATGACCTTTGATGTCACCAACAAATCTTGTTTCCAATACAATATCTTCATTATCCATGTGATTTATTTCCCTTGGTTGATAGATAAAAACTGGTCGGGGTAACAAGATTCGAACCTGCGACCTCTACGTCCCGAACGTAGCGCTCTACCAGACTGAGCTATACCCCGATACAACGCGGTAATTTTGCAACACTGACCCATATTTGTCAAAATAAATGTATTACAAAATTACCGCGAATTTTTTTATTTTACTTCTTTGAAAATCAAACAAGCATTTGTTCCGCCAAAACCAAAAGAATTATTCAAAGTGACTTTGACTTCTTTGTTTTGTGCTTTGTTTGGAACCAAATTAAAATCGCCAACTTCTTCAATTGGGTTTTCCAAATTAATTGTTGGTGGAACGATATTATCGCGAATCGCCAATATGCAGAATACAGCTTCGATTGCACCGGCAGCACCCAACAAATGTCCTGTCATAGATTTTGTAGATGACATACATACATTTGTGTCGCGGAATAAATCTTTAACTGCCATTAATTCACCAACATCACCCAACCCTGTTGATGTTCCGTGTGCATTTATGTAATCAACATCGGCAGGTTTTAATTCTGCTTTGTCCAATGCCATCTGCATTGCACGTTTGCCACCTTCCCCGTTTGGTGCAGGTGCTGTAATATGATGTGCATCAGCGGACATACCAAAACCTGCGACTTCGGCATAAATTTTTGCACCACGTTTCACGGCATGTTCGTATTCTTCCAATACTAAAACGCCGGCGCCTTCCCCCATAACAAAACCATCCCTGTCTTTATCCCAAGGACGTGACGCATGTTCAGGATCATCATTACGTGTACTTAATGCGCGCATAGCAGAAAAGCCGGTCATACCCAAATGACAAACAGAGGCTTCCGTTCCGCCACAAATCATAATATCTGCATCACCACGTTTGATAATTTCGGCCGCTTCACCAATTGAATGTGAACCTGTGGCACATGCTGTGGCCATAGCAATATTTGGGCCACCAAAACCATATTTAATAGAAACCTGACCAGATGTCATATTAACAACGCATTTCGGAACAAAGAAAGGACTGACAAAACGAGCACCTTGTTCAAAAATATCGCGACAGGTTACATCAATAGTGGACAATCCCCCGACCCCACTGCCGATTGCTACACCAATACGATTTTTATCGCCATCATAATCAATTAAACCCGCATCTTTGATTGCTTCATCAGCAGCAACCAAACCATAAATAATAGAATTATCCATTCTGCGTTGTTCACGCGGATCAATCACAGTATCTGGATTAAAATCACCAGGTTCTGTTCCGCGTTTTGGAACACCTGCGATTTGTGACGCAACATCAGAAACATCAAATTCAGTAATTTTGCGAATACCGCTTTTGCCATTTAATATATTTTTCCATGTAACATCGACACCTGTGCCAACTGGACAAACAATACCCATTCCTGTAACAACAATTTTCTTCATAACCAAATCCTTTTAGGTTTTTATTACCCAGCAAGCATACAATAAAATATTATATAAATCGACGACATAAAAAAGCCACCAAATTTGGTGGCTATAAATTTTCTGTAAAGCAAAATTATTTCTTTGCTGGTTCTGCTTTCACGTGTGCATCGATATATTTCACCGCATCACCAACTGTAACCAATTTTGTTGCTTCTTCATCAGGAATTGTGATTTTGAATTCTTTTTCAACTTCCATAACAAATTCAACTACGTCCAAAGAGTCAGCACCCAATTCTGTTACGAATGAAGCATTTTCAGTTACTCTGGATTCGTCGACACCCAATTTTTCACAAACAATTTTTTTTACTTTTTCAAAAGTAGTCATTTTTTATCCTTTGTTTTTGTTAATCGTGTGGCCCATGTTACACAGGCGCCTTTCTAAACAAAATATCATTTTATGCAATCTGTGTCAAGAATTTATAACAAACTATAACAAAGTGTTGACTTTTATAAAAAATGTATTATGCGAACAAATCTGCCAATAAATCGTTCATATTATTGCGCAACATATACTTATCTGAGTTCCAAACTAACTCGTGCATCAGGAATTTATGAACATCATCCATAGTTAAATCTGGCATACCTGCGCGCTGTGCAACACGTTTCCATGCAACACGCGGATCTGTTAAATGGAATTTACCACGCCCCATAAATACCCATTCGCCATCTTGGGATAAATCTTGCAATAACAAAATTGCCCTGTCTGACAAAGGCATATTGCCCCACAAATCATGGTTAAAATCTACATCTTCCCAACGCATTTTAAATATTTGGGTTTTTGGTGCAAACCCATAAATCAGCATTAAAAACGCAGAACGCAAATTAACATTTTCTTCTTTGTTAATTGCCCAGAATAATTTTTGTAATCCTGACTTTTTCAATTTTCTTTCACGTCTGACAACAACAATTTTTTCAACGCTTTTCACAGGGTTGTTTTTTGCATACCCGCTGTCCACAGCATATTTAAATACACTGTGCAATAATTCTTGCATACGGGCAGCCATGGCGCGTCCAGCAATTTTATCCAACGCATGTTTTAAATCTTCCGCCGATATATCTTGAATATTTTTTTGATATAAATCTTTAAAATGTAAATCAATGGCTCTTTTTAATTTAATCAAAGAATCTTCGCCACGTCTCACCTTGTTTTGCAAATATAAATCTATAAATTCTTTGAAAGTAACTTTCTTTCTGCGTACGGGAATTTTCTTTTCAGCTTCACTTAAAATCTCACTGACTTTGGCACGCGCATCTTCTATGTCTATATCAGGATATTTTCCAATAATTATTCGTTTATCTACACCGTTTATACGTTTACGAACAAAGAAACTTTTTACACCACGTTGGGTTATATACATGCGTAATCTTGGTTCAGAAAGATCCTGAACAACATCAAACCCCGTTTCAGGCGATGGCAAATTATCTAATATATAAGTATTAAAGAAAAATTGATGTGCCATATCTTTTCTCCTTTGTTTCTACATACTTCAAATCATACCGATTTACACCCTTTGTCTTTCACGCGATGTGCGCAAACTACTGACCAACCGATTTATTTGCGTTTTTGTATCTTTACTTTGCTGTAATAAATCCAACAGATTCTTTCTGGTTTCAACAAAGTTTTTATTTTTTATATTGTATTTACAAACAATATGTTTACAAACTTTGTCCTCTGAAAAACAAGGACAAGAAACCCTGCCCTCTATATTTGGGTCGGACCATATTTTCGTCAGTACATCATAATCACCAGGATAGATATAAAATGACAAGCAAGGGTTATTCACACCAAAATCTGATGCCATTACATATTCTGAATCCGTGGTTTCAAATACAGTAAAAATCTCATTTCCTGCCAAAACAAAATCACTGGCAACAGCAACAGATTGCGCTTCTAATTTATCGGTTAATATTCTTAACCGTCTTATTTCTTTTGTTGTTTGAGCGCGTGTCATTGTTTCCATTGCATTTTCCTGTATTTATTACCGACATAACAAACAATCGAAAAAGTCCTTGCGAGCTTGTTTCAAATTATTTTTTGCTGTGACATATATTTTATTTGCTTCATACCATTTGCATTTTTCTGCTTGCCCAATGGGACAGATTTTATATTCATTGAAACTATCACATTCGTGATACAAAGGAATATGCATACATCCCCTTGACACCATAGGCATGCCAGTATTTTGATAATACCTAATACATGCCTTTTCTTTGTCTGGTACCTTTACCCATTGTTCGGTATCGTATACTTTCTGTATGTTTTTCAATGCAGCATTTACCTCTGCACGACATTTCTGTACAATTTCATATTTTGCTTTCAGTGTTTGTATTTTGTCTGATATCCGTCCCATAATTATTTTTCCTTTTATTATCTGCCCTGTACTTTTTTATCTTCCGCAACAGCTTCTTGATATACACGAACCGCAACAATATATTTACGGTTGTCTGGTTGTCTTGAACATTCTGTCTTTTTCAAACATCCTGCATGTTCATCAAAGAATTCGCAATTTTGTGAAAAGCCTGTATCTTCACAATGTGCACCAAAATAAACTTTTTCAAAAGTATTTTTGCAACCATCAACACCTGGTACCAATTTTTCATCTTTTGAATCCAAATGAATTTCTTTGTGATTCACTGTGATTTTTACTTCTTTTTCTTTGACAAAATTATATGCATATTCAACTTTCTGTGATTTTTCTGCCATTGTATTTTCCTTTTGTTTTTGGGTTATTCACTGACCTTTAACGCATTGATAAATGCGGTCTGCGGAATTTCTACATTACCAAACGTCCGCATACGTTTTTTACCCTCTTTCTGCTTCTCCAATAATTTTCTTTTACGCGTAATATCACCACCATAACATTTCGCAGTAACGTCTTTGCGATATGCAGCGATTGTTTCACGTGCAATAATTTTTCCACCGATTGCCGCCTGAAGTGGTATTTTAAATTGATGACGTGGAATTAAATCTTTTAATTTTTCAACAATTTGACGACCACGTTTTTCCGCAGCCCCCCTGTGACACAAGAAAGACAACGGTTCAACATTTTCATCATTTACTAATATCGATACTTTGACCAAATCTGAAACGCGATAATCATATAAAACATAATCAAATGATGCATATCCAGATGACAAAGATTTCACCCTGTCATAGAAATCAAAAACAATTTCAGACAAAGGCAATAAATACACCAATACGGCGCGATTTCCCACATACGAGATATTTTCTTGCACGCCACGACGTGATGCACACAATTCCATTATTGCCCCCAAATACTTATCAGGCATCATAATTGTTGCACGCACCCATGGTTCTTCAATTGATTCTATTTTTGTAACATCAGGCATATCCGCAGGGTTTTCCAAATCCATTGTTGAACCATCACGTAAATGAATTTTATATAACACACTGGGGACAGTATTTATCAGATTCAAATTAAACTCACGATTTAATCTTTCGCTGATAATTTCCATATGCAATAAACCTAAAAATCCACATCTTAATCCAAATCCCAATGCGGATGATTTTTCAGTTGTGAATACAAATGACGCATCATTTAATGCTAATTTTTCTGCACCTTCACGCAGGTCAGGATAATCATTTGCTTCGACTGGAAAGAAACTTGAAAACACAACTGGAACCGATGGTTTGAATCCAGGTAATACTTCACATTCTGATTTTGCATCACAAATTGTATCACCAACTTTGCAGTCATGAATTGTTTTCATACCTGTGATAATAAATCCAATTTCACCTGTATCCAACGCATCAACCATTTCCATTTTTGGTGTGAAATAACCAACCTTTTCAACAACATATTCTGCATTGGTTGCAATAAACTTAATCTTCTGTCCACGGCTTAATCTGCCGTCTACAACGCGAACCAATACCACAACCCCTAAATAAGAATCATACCAAGAATCAACCAACAAAGCACGCGTTGGTGCATTTTCATTTCCGCTTGGCGCAGGTAATTTATTAACAATTTCTTCCAATAATTCTGGAACGCCCGCCCCCGTCTTACCAGATACACATAACGCATCTGACGCGTCCATACCGATAACATCTGCTATTTGTTCACGGGTCGCATCAACATCGCTGGATGGCAAATCAATTTTGTTTAACACAGGCAACATTTCCAAATCATTATCCAAAGCCAAATATGCATTTGCCAAAGTTTGTGCCTGAACCCCCTGGGTCGCATCAACCAAAATAATCGCGCCTTCACATGCTGCCAAACTGCGTGATACTTCATAAGAAAAATCGACATGTCCCGGCGTATCCATTAAATTCAATTGATATGTTTCACCGTTTTTAGCTTTGTAATTTAAACGCACAGTTTGTGCCTTGATTGTAATTCCGCGTTCACGTTCTATGTCCATAGAATCTAAGACCTGGGCCTTCATTTCACGCGATTCCAAACCACCAGTATATTCAATCAATCTGTCAGACAAAGTTGATTTACCATGATCAATATGTGCAACAATAGAAAAATTTCTGATATGGCTTTGTTTCATTTCCTTCCCTATTTTTCAATATTTTCCAATAAACTTTCAATTCTGTCTGCGCGTTCCAATGTATCATCATAAACAAATCTGATTTCTGGAACATATTTTTGATCTATTTTTTTTGCCAATTCAAAGCGAACCTGTTTAGTTATTTCATCCAATCTTTGTTGTGTTGCTTGTTTGTCTTCATGGCAATGAAAAAATAATTTCACAAATTGCATTCCCCCATGAGATTGAGAACCAACCAAAGATACCCCACGAATTAAAACATCATCAGAAAAATTATATTGTAAAATTTCGGCAACCAAAGTTTGAACTTTGCTGGCAATTTTTTCACTTCTGTTAGAATTGGTCTGCTTTTTCATCATATAAAAATCCTTGAACCCTATGCGGCAATAATACACTGGTATATTAAAAACACAAGAAAATTATTAAGTGCTTGAAGATATCCTTGGAATCATTTATCATATATGTCATGAAACTTATCAATCAGATTTTAGAAAAATCAAATAAATCTTGGTACACATTTGTCGTATTTTTCATGACGGTATGTGAATCTATATTCTTGTTTATTCCACCCGAAGTTTTCATGACCCCTGCCATAGTAGCAAATAAAAAACGCGTATTCTCAATAATTTTGTCTGCAGCGTTGGGTTCTCTTGTTGGTGGCGCAATCGCATATATGATTGGTTATTGGATGTACGATGCGTTTGGAACCTGGCTGATTGCCACATTTGCCAACCCACAAATTATACCAGACCCGACCGATCATGTCGCCATCCAAGCGGTCATAGATAATTTGCTTGATAAATGGGGAATTTGGATGATTGCAGTAACCGCTGTCACCCCAATACCATACAAAGTTTTGGCAATATGTTTGGGATTATGCCATTATCCAATCTGGTTATTTTTAGGGATATCCGCGATATTCAGAACTGGTCGTTTTGCGATAATTGGCTTTTTATTATGGAAATTCCAAGAACAAGCAAATGCGATAGTCAAAAAATATTCATGGCAATTAACAATCGGTGCAATTATTTTGACTATATTGGGTTTATTATTGATAACTCTAATATAAAACATCTTGCCCATTTCAAAAATTTTTACTATGATAATTTTCGTTATGGAAGGACAAACAGTAATATCTTTTGCGAATGTATCTGCAAATTATGATAATGGTCATGACGTTTTGACCAATGTGTCATTTAATATCAGTGCGGGATCCTTTTATTTTCTAACTGGGGCCAGTGGTGCTGGTAAAACAACTTTGTTGCGTTTGATTTACCAATTACATAAACCATCTGTCGGTCAAATAAGATTATTTGGCCAAGATTGTTCCACAATGACACGTGACGATATCGCTTTGTTGCGTCACAAAATGGCAATCGTATTCCAAGAATATTCTTTGATTTCACATATGACTGTATTTGATAATGTTGCACTGCCTTTGCGTGTTCGTGGTGTAGAACCAAAGAAAATAAAAAAATTGGTTACAAAAATATTAGATTGGATTGGATTGGGTAAATACGCAGATTATTATCCTGTACAATTAAGTGGGGGTCAACAACAGCGCGTATCTGTGGCACGAACAATTATTATTCAACCGGCTATTTTGTTGGCTGACGAACCCACAGGAAATTTGGACGATGAAAATGCTTCGCGTTTAATGGAAATGTTTATCCAAATGAATAAAACATTTGGAACAACCATAATACTTGCAACACATAATAAAAAATTATTGGAAACATATCGGTTTCCTGTGATTACGGTCGAAAATCATCATGTTGGTTTTTCCGGAACATATGATGAACAAGAAGAAGCCCCCCGTAAATGGAAGGGCCCCAAACCACAATCCAGTAATTATTTCACAGACCTGTCAAAACAACTTGAAAACATTGGAAATTCATAAATGAGAAAAACACCTCTTGTATTTTCTTTGGTTCACGAACAATCTGTTTTTATGACGGTTGTTGTATCAATACTGACATTTTTATCGGTACTGGCATTTGGAATTGCTTTGTCAATTGGAACTGGGGTTATCAAATGGAATAACCAATGGGATAAATACGCCACAATTCAAGTTATGAATTCAAATAACACCAATGATGTGAAAAAAATATTTGATAAAAATATGGATAAAATTGAATCTGTTCGTGAAATTCCAAAGGCGGAAATGGAACACATGATGCAGGCATGGGTTTCCAGTGGAGCAAAATTAAATAATTATTTGCCACAAATGTTTGAATTGAAATTAAAGAAATCCGCTGACATGAATTTCATGAGACAGGAAATATCACAACGGGCCAGATTCTTAACGCATACATCTGCTTTGAAACAATCTGTAAATGCGGGTTGGAAATTGGTTGGCATAACGGGATTTATATTGATAATTATGTTGGTATCTATTGGGATATGCGTATCTTATATATCAAGAAACATAGCTATGTTGCATAAACACGAATTGGAAATTTTAAATCAAATTGGCGCGTCTGATAAATTCGTGGCAAAGCAAATGCAAATCATCATTGGCAAAATAAGTATGGTCGCATCATTGGTTGGTTTTATGTTTGCAGTTCCAATATTATTATTGATATTGGGAACGGCTCATTCTGCCAGAACGGGTTTGTTGGCGATGTTAACATTATCTGGTAACGATTGGTTGATGTTAATATTGTTGCCAATATTAATTGTATTCTATGCGGTTCATATAACTAAAAAAACAACATTAAAAATATTATCTAAGAATTAATGAAATACATACCATTATCTTTTGTTTTGTTATTTTGTTTCGTGCTGGGCGGTTTAATGTTTAAATCTATGACCCCACCCAGATGCGAAAAATTATTACAAGATGATAATATATTTGTATTAACTGGTGATGCGCGCAGAATTCCCTATGCGGTGAAAAAGCTGGAACATTTAAAGTATGGTTCTTTGTATATAATTGGTGCTGGTGCAACTTTTATTCCCGACATAGATCATGTCCAGGTTGAATCATTATCTAAATCGACCTATCAAAACGCATTAGCAATAAAACATATCGTAAAAATGAAAAATCTGTCCCGTGTGGTAATCGTCACAACCGAAGATCATATGAATCGCGCATTATATTTGTTGCGTGATGAAATCCCAGATACAGATATAATCGCATGCCCTGCTTCGTTGACGGGTATGAATACTGCTGAACGATTAAAAAGATGGACAATAGAATATATAAAATACATAGTTACATTGTTGGGTATAAAAGAAGGATAAAATGTTAAAAACTTGGTTGTTTAAATTTATATTGGCAATATGGTTTCTTTTGTGGGTGCCTGTGTTATTCGTTGGTTTAATATCATCTAAACTTGAACGTTTTTTATTGCGCACTGACGCATGGGGGGTATTGGTTTTAACTCGCATTATTGCCGGTATAAAATATGAAATTCATTACCCTATGACCCAGGAAAATGGCATACCATTTGAACATAATATAAATACACGTCTGGACGGGCGAACCATAATTGCATCTAAACATATGTCGATTTTAGAGATAGCAATTTTATTCACCCATATACCGAATTCAGTTTTTATAATGAAACGTGAATTATTATGGCTACCTTTTTATGGTTGGGCATTTGCCAGAATCGGTTTAATAGGTGTAAACAGAAAACGCGGTGCAACAAATATGAAAAAATTGGCACATACAGTTACTAAAAAAATTATGGACGGAATGACATTAATAATATTCCCGGAGGGAACCCGTGTTGCACCAAACACAAATGCACGTGTCAAAGGTGGTTTGTTATTCATCGCCCAACAATTAAAATTACCAATCACACCAGTTGGCGTTGATACGGGATTGTATTGGCCCAAACGCGGCAAGATAAAATCTGGAACGGCCCATATATATTTTGAACCAGAAATCCCATCTTCTTCATCAGCTGAAGAAGTTCAAATAGCAATCAATAAACACAGTTGTTAATTTGATTTTTGTGTATCACACCAAGGTTGTCTTTTTCCACCTGAATATGCACGGCCATATTTTTCTTTGACCAAAATCAAACCAACATCGCGACCGTCTTCATCAAACACATTAGCATCTATGCGCCCTGGATATTTATCGTTTTTTATATTTGTAATTTCTATTACTGACCCCACCGGTATCAATTGGGCCAATCTTTGTTTTGCAGCATTCGCGCGCTGTATTTCAAAATCACATTGTCCGTGTATTTCAGGCGTATCAACATTACGCAAACGAACACTGACTGATTTTATTCGGGTTTCATTTTGGAATAAAACATCTGCAACGAAAGTATCGCCATCTATAATATATTTTACATGAACAGGTATGGCAAACGCACTTTGCAAAATAAAACACGATAAAAACGCAATCAAACTTCTTTTCATTTATTATTGCATTTTTGGCGACCAGGTTGGTTCTGTTCCGTTCAAATCATCAGGCAACGGTATATCATACAAATTTTGTCCCGTTATATCGACACTGCGAATATGACTGATACGTTCTTCGTCATCTTCACTGGGTTCTGTTTCATAATAGACCAATCTGCGAGATCCAGGCGCCCAAGATGGAGCTTCCATATACCAGCCACCAGCCAAGATTTTTTCATGACGGCCCTGAGGATTCATAATGCCGATATAAAAAGTATTATCTGTAATTTTTGTAAACGCAATAAATTGACCGTCTGGGGACCACGCAGGTGTAGCATAACGCCCCGCCCCAAATGTTATACGTTTTTCAGTTCCTTTTGCCAAATCTAAAACATGGATTTGTTGCGATCCCGAACGATCAGAATTAAACGCCATATATTTACCGTCTGGGGAATAAGAAGGACTGGTGTTTATATGATTGCCAAATGTTAATTGCTTCAAAGTTTTATCATTTATATTATATTCATATATATTTGTTACACCGTCTTTGACCAAAGATAATGCAACACGTGTTCCATCTGGTGAAAAACGTGGTGCAAAAGACATACCACCAAAATTCCCCAATTTTGTTTGATCACCATTTTCTAAATCCAAAGCCCAAACCATAGGATCATTATTACGATACGACAAAAATACGACAGTCGACATATTTGGTGAAAAATGTGGCGACATCACGAAAGTATTTTTATCCGACAAATAACGCATGCCATAACCATCTTGATCCATAATCGCCATACGTTTATGTCTTTCAGTAACAGAACCCGTCTCTGCTATGAATACAATTTGCGTGTCAAAATACCCTGTTTCACCTGTCAATCTTTCATATATTGCATCCGCCATTATATGCGCCAAACGGCGAACAGATTTTTTAGATGCAACTAAACTTTGTGCTTCGATTTGTTCTTTGCCATTTACATCCCACAAATAAAATTCCAATTTATAGTTATTTTTGCCTTCGGCTTTCACAGATGCCTGGACCAAAGCTTGTGTTTTTATTGCGGCCCAACTGGCAAATTTTGGCATATCATTCATTTTAACATATTCAGGAAACGCATTATGGTTTACAATTCTGAACAGCCCAGTTCTTTTTAAATCGTTTTCAACAACTTCACGTAACATTGTTGCATCTTTTTTGGAAACATTTCCAACCGTTTCGAATTTTTGAACCGCGATTGAAATAGGATCAACACCCCCAGCAACAATATCAACATGTAATTCTGCACGGGCAGAAGAAAAAAACAAGCATGATAATAAACCTATAAAGCACGATATTATTTTACGCATATAAAAATCCTTTCCTTGTGATGCAACAATGATAATAAAAAATTTTCACAATACAAACTAAAAAAACAAATAATCAACAAAACCCGGCTATACAGCACCATATACAAACGCCTATATTTCCGCCATTACAACCGTATACATAAATGTATTGACAAATGTAAATACAATGATATAGTCAGTTGTAAATATAAGTGTATAGGAGATTGTCAATGCCTAATGTAATGCAACAATTATTCGTTATGAACATTGAATCTTTGTTAAAAGAATACGCTGCCTTTCGTGCTTTTAATAAATCAGATTGCGTTATAAATATGCGTATTCCACATCAAATATTGGAAAAGATTAAAGAATTGGCAGATACACAACATGTCCCCTATCAATCTTTAATATCATCTGTGTTGTTTTCTTTGGCAAACATAGACGATTCAAAAAAAGACTAAACTCTACCAATTACCATAAAATAAAACCGCCCGTTTGGGCGGTTTTTTTATTTATTGTTTTATCTTTACCATTCTTTCAAAACGGCACATCCTGCCCATTCCATACCAGCGGCAGACATAACGAAAGACAACACCAAACCGATAATGAACAGTAATGTAAATCCAACCAACAACCCCGTTCCTTTCTTTTTGATATCTTCTACACTGAAACCTGCTTTATCATCGCCGGCTTTGGAAATATATGTCCATGCCCAACCTGCCATGTAAAATGCAGCACCAACGAAAGCCAATATACGCAAAATATCAAACACACCATGTAAACGTGCCAACAAATCACACAAAGATGAATCACTGGATGTTGTAACCTTTTTAACGGTTATACCATCTGCGAATGCAGGCATAGAAACCATTAACCCAACAATAGCGCAATTGATTTTGTTCATAATCTTTTTCATATAAAAACTCCTTTTCTTTTTAGTATATTTTATCATAAAAAACAGCCCCAGACAAATAAAAAAGCATCATATTAACAAAATAACATGATGCTTTTGATTATCGATTAACAAAAATATTATTCTGGAACGATAATATATCTGTTTTTCAAAACTTGTTTTTTACCACATTTGTTGCAACCACATTTGCTGTTTGCAGGTTTGTCGCTTACGAATACAGGGACAACTGCTTTTCTGTCGTTGCGTTCTGTATAACCAAATGTATCATCTGCATATAAATCAGAACATTTTGTGTTCATATATACAACTTTCTTGGTGCCTTTCAAAGAATCAATGTCACCACTGAATCTTTCACCATCTTCTGTGTAGTAATAAACACAATCTCTATCATCTTGGTGATAACGTACGTTTGTTTTGTAATAATCATAGCTGCTGGAACAACCTGCAACCAATGCTAAACCCAAAACGGATAAGATAACTTTTTTCATTTGTTTTCCTTTTTTTATCGATTCGACAAGACAATTTTGGCACAAATAGAGCTGTTGTCAAGTTTTATATAAAATCCCCCTATTTTTTATTTTTTGTGGTATAATTGTAAAAAACAATGAGAGAAAAGGAAATTTAACATGCATTATTCAAGTTTTGGACTGGTAAACACAAAAAAATTATTAACAAAAGCACTGCGTGATGGCTATGCAGTTCCGGGCTTTAACTTCTATAATATGGAAACTTTGCTGGCAATATTACGCGCAGCCCAAATTACCCAATCCCCCGTTATTTTACAGGTTTCTGAATCAGCATTGGAATATATGGGCGACGATATTTTAATGGGTATGATTGCGGGCGCAAAATACAAAGTCGGCCAGGTATCACTGCATCTGGATCATGGGCACAGCTTTGAAGTCTGTAAACGCGCAATCGATATGGGATTTTCATCCGTTATGTTTGACGGCAGCAACCTGCCATTAAAACAAAATATAAAAATATCACGACAAGTTGCTGATTATGCACATAAATTTGATGTATTGGTTGAAACAGAATTGGGTGTTTTGAATGGCACGGAAGATAAAAACACAAAATCAGATAAAATGTTGTACACCGACCCAGCGATTGTAAAAGATTTCGTAAAACAAACCCAAACAGATTCTTTGGCTGTGGCGATTGGCACATCTCATGGTTTATACAAAAGAAAAAACACAAATGAAAAATTGCGTTTTGATATTTTGAAACAAATTGCGACAAATATACCCAAAACACCATTGGTGTTGCATGGAGCTTCTTCTATTCCACAAAAATTTGTTAATACCATAAATAAATTTGGTGGCAATTTGAAAAACGCACGTGGAATTGCCCCAAATCAATTACGTCAGGCAATTCCATTACACATTGCAAAAATAAATGTGGATTCTGATTCCAGATTGGCATTTACATCTGCAATTCGTGAAACATTGGCGCACGACAAATCAGTATTTGACCCGCGCGCACTTCTAACCAACGCAATGGACAATATAACTAAAAATTGTGTTGATGAAATCCAAAATATAATGGGTTCGGGATATAAGATATAAAAAACGGCGCATCTTAAGCGCCGTTTTCATTTAATTCGTTTTATTATTTTGCTCTTTCTACGTATTCAAGAGTTTCAGTATTTACAACAATCTTTTCACCTTGTTCGATAAATACAGGAACTTGGACACGAACACCGTTATCCAAAATAGCAGGTTTACCACCACTGCTGGTTGCTGTTTGACCCTTTAATGCAGGTTCTGTTTCTTCAACAATCGCGGTCACTGTTTTTGGCAAAGTGATGGATACTGGATGACCTTCAACAAAATTAGCACGAACAACCATTTCAGGTGCCAAGAATTTCATTTGTTCACCCAAAGAATCAACTGGCATTGTAAATTGTTCATAATCAGACAAATTCATGAAAAATGCATCTGTACCATCAGAATACAAATATTGGCATTCCAAATCTTCAACCATCAATTTTTCAACTTTGTCTTCTGCGCGCCAACGATCGCCACCTTTGTTACCTGAATCAATATCACGCAGGTCAGCTTGAACAAAAGCACCGCCTTTGCCTGGTTTAACCTTGGTAATAGAAGTTACTGAATAACGCTTGCCGTTGTGGGAAATCACCCAACCAACACGCATATCATTTGCAATATAAGATGCCATTTATAATACCCCTTTGGTTTTTGAATGTCCTAAGAATATAACAAACTTTTTTTCTATGCAACAAAAAACCGCCATAACGGCGGTTTTATTGTGTTTGTTTTTATTACATACGCATTGGCATTAACACGAACAATGCATCTGTATTTTTATCAGTAGATTTGATAATTGTTGGTGACAAAGGTTCCTGCATTTCCATTTGGAATTTATCACCTTCGACCTGACCTGCGACATCCAACAAGAATTTAACATTGAAATTAATAGTAAATGTTGCATCACCATTATATTCTATATCTAATTCTTGGGTTGCAGTTCCAGCATCAGGGCTGGATGCGTTAATCACCAATTTATTCATAGAAAATGATAATTGAACAGATTTTGTTTTATCAACACTGGCGACTGAAACCAAATCAACCGCACTGACGAATTGTTTTCTGTCCAACACTGCAATCTTGTCATTACCCTTTGGAATAACAACACGATAGTTTGGATATTGTGCATCAACCAATTTACTGGTCAAAATAGCAGCGCCAACTGTGAAACGTGCCTTGGTATCAGACAATTCAACCAAAACATCATCAACATTTGCATCTTCTAATAATTTAGACAATTCACCGATAACGCGTCTCGGGATAATAACCGAAGGCATACCCGCACACCCCGCAGGTGCATTTATTGCACACAAAGCCATACGTTGTGCGTCAGTTGCCACAGCGGTCAATTTACCAGTATCTTCAGATATATGGAAATAAATACCGCCCAAATGATAACGAACATCATCTGTTGGAATTGCGAATTTTGTTTGGTTAATCAAATGTGCCAAATCACCAGTTGTCATTTGGAATTTTGTGCTTAAATTACCGCCAGCCATCACAGGGAAATTTTCCGCAGGCAAAGTTGGCAAATGGAACACAGCACGACCACTGGAAACAACCAATTGATCCCCAGATTGTTTAAAACTGATTTCTGCATCATCAGGCAATTTACGAACAATGTCGTACAACATTTGTACAGGAACCGTGATTTTGCCCGCCAATGTAATATCTGCGGCCACATGTTCAACCAATTCCAAATCTACGTTCGTAGCCGACAAAACTAAATCATCTGCAACTTCGATTTTAACATTAACCAAAATGGGCAAAGTCGCGCGTTTTTCAACGATAGATTGCATATGCCCCAGTGCACGTATCAAAACCTGCCGAAACACTGAAAATTCCATAATAATCTCCTGTTCTTATTTGTTTTCTTATTTCCTGGTTCTTAGTATACAAAAAAACACCGATTCGGTGCAAGAGTAAATCTCGCCTTTGGCATTAAAAAATTTTTTGTGTTTTTTTGTCTAAAATCTTATTCAGATATCTTGTCTAACAAAGGTTGAGTCAATATTTTTACAGGTGTCCCCAACCATTCAGGATCATCACGTTTTGAATGTGCGCCTTTCTTCTTGGCTGTATCGCAGGGATGTTCATCAGCCAACCAACTTTCCAACAAATCTCCGGCCAATAAACCCGCCAACAAACCGCCTGCTATACTTAACCCACCGGTCAAAGGTGACAATAATAATCCCAATCCAACGGCAGAACCAACCTTGCCCGCGATTGCACCAGCGCTTATCTTGAAATCAGGTTCCGCCAAATTGCCAGTTATTTCCAACGCATTAACCACATTACCCGACAAAGATAATTTTAACCCACGCACAGGAACGGTCGCCAAAGATAATTGAATTTTTTCCTTACCCAAATCTAAAGTTCCAGCCAGACGCATATTTATAACCTGGGTTTCCACAGCGACACCATTTTTCGTTTCAATTAATCCATCACGAATTTTGATATTTGCAACGGCATTATTGATTCGAATCATATCGCGTTTGTTGCCTGTAAATAAATCTTCAACATTATGACGCAGTGAGGTCAAGAAATCGCCACCATACATATATTCAACCAAATCAGCATGTGCATGACCCCTATCCACAGAATACATAAACAAAGGTCCCGTCATTGTCTTCATTATTTCAGACATATTAGAACCATGTGCGCGCATATAAAAATCGCAATTCACAGGCAACCCAGAAATAACATCATCTACATTGATTTCATTTAAAATATCCCCGATATAAACACGTTCCAAATCGCCAACCCATTGCGCATTATAAACACCATTTTCATCTATATCCGCATCTAACACAGTATTAACTGTCCCAGATGCAAACCCTGTTACACCAGATAAAAATAATTTATGATTTGCGACATTTAATTTGGCTTTGAAATCAGACAAATTCAAATTGCGATATACAAAAAAGTTTTTAATTTTCACATCGGCTTCTACATCTGCATCATAGAAAAATTTTCCAAACAAAGGCATATCATGAAAACAATTTAAATCACGTTTTGGGTGTACCCATTCAACCCCTACACCATACCAATCTGGGAAAGATTTATATAAATTCACATTATTCGAACTAATCTTGGCACGAATCACAGGTTTATTTTTCGACCAATCATATGAACCAGAAAAATCGATATCAGATCCATTAACCGATATAGAAGATTTTCTGAACGATAATTTATTTCTATCGAAACCACCTGCAACATTAACTTTGACTTTTGGCAAATCAACCATATCTAAATTAAACCAATCCCCAGATTTTTTAAGATCAGGAATTTCCCCACGCACAACAAAATCAATTGGGATTTTACTGGTTCCTTCTAATGCAACATCTGTGATCAATGCCTGCCCACCAGTTGCAAAAGCGATTCGCACAGGATATATTTTTCTGTCGCTGTTATATTCAGCAAAATTTATTACGAATGGAAAATTTTTATCATATGGTTTAACCCAACCACTGTATTCAATATTATCAGCCCGCATATAATTATGAATTCCAAAACTGACCAAATGATACTTATCGCCATAAATATCAGCAGACAAATTATCAATTTCTAACCCAAAGAAAGGCAATTTAGAAACGGGATATTTTTCAACCTGCTTAGCCACCTCTTCTGCTTCGCCTTTTTGTGTTTCATTAAACACGATAGAATTTTTGCCGTCTGCGTTTTTTTCCACTGCGATTTTTGCATCATAAATTTTTATATATCGAATCACAGGTTTTGCGCGCAACAAAGAAATCAAATCTAACCGCACATCAATTTTATTTGCGACAAATAAATTTTTATTTTTTGCCCAATCTGCATTTGGAATTCGCACAGAATTAAATTCTATTTCTGGACGCAGAGAAAATCTCCATGACATATTCCCATCAATTTCAATTGGCAAATTCAAAGTATCGCGCATCACAGATAAAATATTTCCGCGTAATGTTTCAAGATTGATTTGGCTTAATGCAATTACAACCGATACAGCCAACCCCATCAGAAATAAAAACACTATTCTGATTAACCAAAGGTACCGTCTGTATACAGCATACATTATCATTGCGCGAACCCCTTACGGTAATTGAAACTCAAGCAATTTCATCACAGGTTGCATAAAATCAGGAACCTGGGCTTGAAGTGTTATCATTTTTCTTGTACCTGGATGAACAAATGTAATTCTGTATGCCAACAAAAATAAATTTTTCGTGGACAACATAGATTTCAAAGTTTCATCCAATTTAGTTGGTTTACCATATAAATCATCACCAACAATTGGTGCGTGTAATGAAAAAGCACTGTGCAATCTTAATTGATGTGTACGACCTGTTTTCGGTGAAAACAAAACCCACGTCAACAAACCACCTGCTTGCGATAACACACGATATTCAGTAACCGCATGTTGCAACTGCGCACCTTTATCACCTTTGCCCTTGGTTTCGCATACTTGGCCTTTGGCGACATAATTATCTATGACACCCTTTTTTTCCGCCACAGTCCCATTTAACAAAGCTAAATATTCTTTGTGTGCAGTTTTATTTTGAAATTGTTTGGATAAATCTTGGGCGGCACGTTGATTTTTTGCAACAACCAACAAACCACTGGTTTCCCGGTCAATTCTGTGCACCAAAGATATTTTGTCATATGGGAACAAAGCCGCAGCCATTTTATCCACAGATTTTTTTATACCCGTTCCACCCTGCACCGCCAACCCCGCAGGTTTATTAAACACAACTATATCATTGTCGTTATGAATAATACATTTACGCAACATTTCCAAATCAGACAAAGAAAAATGATCGCCTGTTTCGGTTTTTTTTACTGTTTTATATGATTGCAAAGTTGGTGGAATACGAATAACATCGCCTGTGGTTAACACCTCTGTTCCACGACATCTTGAAGAATTAATTCTTATCTGACCACCGCGACACAATTTATAAAAATCGCGCTGGGGTAAACCTGGATAATAACGACCAAACCAACGCAACAAACGCGTTCCGTCTTCTACCTGGGAAACATTAACAAATTCCACCAAAGGTTTTATTCCTTTTGTTATATACCAAACATTTTTTATCAGTTATGTTTAATATTACAAAAAAACACGACGAATCGTCAATATTTTTTGACATTTGATGTAAAAAAAATTACCCGGGAAAAATCCCGGGATAATTTCATAAATATGGCAAAAATTATGGATTCATTCTTTCATCAGATTTTCCATAGGTTATACCCAAAGTTTTTTTACCATCGGTTCCTGCTGTGCATGTTCCTTTGCTGGTTGCACCAGTCCAATCTCTGGCTGCCAACACAGTACATGTTTTGTCGCCCAAACCGGTAATTGTAACTGTAAACGTTTTATTGCCTATACTCTGAGTAATTTCATATTTACCACCATATGGATTTTGATATGCTTTATCCTCATTACCAAAACCTAACAAAATAAGAGTATCTTCACCTTTACTTGTAGCACCTGTTTCTGCTCCATTAAAATCAGGTTGTGAATTGTACAATAAACGAACACCGTTTACGATACCAGCGACATCATCATCAATACGGCTTAATCTTTGTGAAGACATAGCACTGTTAATCAAAACGAATGCAGCTGCTGTGATTAACCCCATAATGGCCAATACACCGACCATTTCAATCATGGAACGACCAGATTGTTGTTTTTTTGTTTGTTTTTTCATTTGTTTCTCCCTTTTGTTCAAGACAGTTGCATTATATCATAAAACAAACCCGATATCAAGATTACGACCTTATTTTTATAAAAAAATCCCAGGAATTTTATCCCTGGGATAAAACAATATTGCATTGTAATTTATTATGGGTTCATACTTGAATCTGCTTTACCATATTGAATGACAACTTTATTGGTATTGGTTGTCGTGGCTGTACATGATGTAACAGGGCTACTTTCAACGGCAGTTGTAATAACCTTTCCGCCTGCTGTCCATGTTTTTGTTGATAATACAGTACATGTTTTTGCACCCAACTTATCCAATGTAACAGTAAATGTTCTGGCGTTTGGTTGAGAATTTAATATATAATCCCCACCATATGGATTTTGATATGCCTTATCAGCATTTCCAAATCCCAACAAAACCAGAGTATCTGCACTAACCCCTGTAAAATCAGGTTGTGAATTGTACAACAAACGAACACCGTTTACGATACCAGCGACATCATCATCAACACGGCTTAATCTTTGTGAAGACATAGCACTGTTAATCAAAACGAATGCAGCTGCTGTGATTAAACCCATAACAGCCAATACACCGACCATTTCAATCATGGAACGGCCAGATTGTTGTTTTTTTGTTTGTTTTTTCATTTGCTTTCTCCTTGTTCTTTCCTTAAGCATTGTACATTATATCACAAAGCACAGGTGCAATCAAACCGTTATAACAAATAATTTAATTAACACCATTTATTTTTAACTTGATTTTATTTACTAACTGTGATTGATATCACCCATTTACCACTACTATTCTTGGTACACGAATGGGCTGTTGCAATTTTCCATTCTTTAATGCCCAATGCGGTGCAATCGCCTTCTGGTAATCCTGTTAATTTAACTGCAAATGTTGTATTTGACAGCCTTTCCACAGAATATGTACTGCCAGTGTATGGGCCTGTGGCACTTTTACTCAAAGCAGCCAACAAAGTTGTACTATTTATTGTTGGCAGGTCTTCGTGTTCTGCATATATTGAACGCGTACCCGTTGCAATTTCCACCATATCATCAACAGCACGATTACGTTTTTGAGATGAAGTCCCGTTGGCAATCAATGCAAAAGCCCCCGCAGTAACCAATGCCATTATCGACAAAACACCTATCATTTCGATCATGGAACGGCCAGATTGCTGTTTTTTATTCATCGTCTTTTTTTCATCAACCACCATAATATCACCTCTTAAAAACAATATGCAACAAACCAAAGGGGAATCCCCTTTGGTTCGTTATTTTATCAACAAAAGTCTTTATTATTTATCGAATGTAACAGTAACAGTACCTGCTGAATTAGCATTAGCGGCAACGCTACAAGTAGTTGTTGCATCCTTAAATCCACGGATTTTCAATCCATTACAATCTTTAGCAGGAACATTTGTCAACGTTACAACAAATTGTGTATTGGAAGAAGTACTCATAGCTACAGAATATGTACTGCCAGAATATGGACCTGTGGTACCTTTGTTAATAGCGGCCAATATATTTGCATCTATGCCGGAACCAAAATTATCATGTTCTGCATACACCGAACGAACACCGGCTGCAATTTCCATAATATCATCAGTTGCACGATTACGTTTTTGTGACGAAGATGCACTGGAAATCAACACGAAAGCACCAGCGGTGATTAATCCCATAACGGCCAATACACCGACCATTTCAATCATTGAACGTCCAGATTGTTGTTTTTTTGTTTGTTTTTTCATTTTTTGCTCCCTTATATTTTCGCATTTTATATTTCTATAAAATCATATTTTCGTTATTTTTCAAATGTAATAGCAAACGTTGAAACACTACTATCTCCGCTATCAACAGTACAAGTAGGTGTCGCTGTTTTTCCTTTCCATTCTTTTATTTTTAATGCACTGCAATCGCCATTTGGAACCTTCGTTAAAGATATAGTAAATGTCGTTGCACTTGCCCTTTCTACAGAATATGCACTGCCACTATATGGACCAACCGAACTCTTGTTCATAGAATTCAACAAAGTGCTGACAGCTGGCATATCACTTTTAGCTGGAAATTCTTCACGTACCGCATATAAGGAACGCATACCAGATGCAATTTCCATAACGTCATCAATCACACGATTACGTTTTGTTGATGAAGATGCACTGCCTATCAATACAAATGCACCAGCGGTAATCAATCCCATAACGGCCAATACACCGACCATTTCAATCATAGAACGACCAGATTGTTGTTTTTTGATTTGTTTTTTCATTTTTATACTCCCTTGTATTTTCGCATTTTATATTTTATCATAAAAAACATGAACACGCAATTTAAAGATTTGATTAAAAATGCCCCTCTGGCCCCTGGCATCTATAAAATGTATGATGACATGGGTAATTTGTTATACGTGGGCAAAGCAAAGAATTTACTTAACAGATTGCGTCAATATATCGACATTTCAAAATTGGAAAACCATAAACAAATTATGCGTACATTGGTGGCCAAAGTTGAATGGGAAATAACCCAAACCGAATCAGATGCTTTAATTTTGGAACAAAACTTAATCAAAACATTAAAACCAAAATACAATGTGATGCTGACCGACGGAAAAATGTATCCTATGTTGGCTTTGACAAAGCATGAATTTCCACGTCTGTTAAAATTCCGTGGCAAAATTTCACAACGCAGGGATGTTTATGGACCATACCCATCTGTATCTTCATTGAACGAAACGATTAAAACAATTCAACGCGTTTGTAATTTACGAACCTGTAATGACACCTTTATGAAGAATCGTTCCAGACCGTGTTTGTTATATCAAATTGGTCGATGCAGTGCACCATGTTGTTTACCACAAAAAAACTATGATAAAAATGTTCAATTGGCACGCAGAATTTTAACAGGAGACAGCGAACCTATCATTTCTGATTTGACTAAATTGATGAAAGATTTATCCACCAAACAAGATTATGAAAACGCTGCAATTATTCGTGATAAAATAACCGCATTAACAAATACATCAAATCGCGGTATACGCCAAAACACGCCGTATACACCAAATATTGATTGGGATAAAAATGTTACAGATTTGGAAAATTGGTTGGGTATAAAAATTGAATCTGCGGGTGTGTTTGATAACTCCCATTTGTTTGGTAAAAATCCAGTTGGTGCAATGATTGCTTTTGGTCATGAAGGTTTTATAAAATCTTCATATCGTCATTTCAAATTACATGATATGCAACGCGCAGGAAATGATATCGCCATGATGGAAGAATTCGTCCAACGCGCAATCAAAGATTGTCCAAAAATGGATTTAATTATTGTCGATGGTGGTATCGCACAATGGAATATTGCGAATCGCGTTTGTGATGGCAAAATTCCTGTATTGGGTGTTACCAAAGGCGAAGTTAGAAATGGTGATGAACATTTTATTATGCCTGATGGTTCTGTGAATAAATCATTACCAAAAGATTCCGCCCTATTTCTATTATTACGTGCGGTTCGTGACGAAGCACATCGATTTGTTATTACATATCACAGATCTGTGCGCGCAAAACAATTAACCGCTTCGGTTCTGGATTCAATCGAAGGTATCGGCCCGATTCGAAAAAAGCAATTATTACAATATTATGGTTCGGTTAAATCGGTTATGGATGCAGATTTAAAATCACTGATGCACGTTCCGGGTCTTGGTAAATCCGCTGCTGAAAAAATATATGCATATTTCCATTCTGACGTGTTATAATCAACTGTGTAAAAAGAACAAAAAGGATTTATTATGAAAGTATTTGTTAATTTCTTGTCCGCATTTCGTATTGCTGCGGCTTTTTTAATCATCCCAACAATCATGTTAAAATGGTCATGGGTGACTGTGATTTTATATGCCTTGGCCGCAATGTCCGATTGGTTTGACGGCTTTTTGGCACGCAAATATAATTGCTGTTCAAAATTGGGTGGCGTTATGGATCATATCGGGGACAAATTATTGGTATGCAACACGTTAATTATGTTAACACTGATGATGCCGGTTTGGTTCATTGTGATTCCTGTTATATTAATGATTGCCCGCGAATTATACATCAGTGGTCTGCGTGAATTTTTGGGAACTCAAAAAATTGAAATGCCTGTACCAAAGGCGCGCTTTTCAATGGGCAAAATAAAAACTGCATCCCAAATGTTTGCAACTGTTGTCTTTTTGTTGTGGTTTGCAATTGGTTCTTCAATTACCCCTGCAACTGACAGTCGTGTTATCTTTTTCTTGATTTACAGATTGCCACAAATTGGAATCTTTTGCTTGTGGTTTTCATTGGCTGCTTCATTGTGGTCCGCAGTACAATATACATTTACATTTACAGCAAAATTAAAAAAGATTAAATAAAAAAAATAACCCAAAAATTACAATTATAAAAATCCGCCTATACGGCGGATTTTGTATTGTATATCAAATTTAACTATACAAATAAATCTTTCACGAATTGTGCATGTTCGGTAATAAATTTGAATCTGAATTCAGGTTTTTTACCCATCAAATCATACACCAAAGTTTTTGTTTTTTCGGTATCTTCCAATCCCTCTTCTGTCTTGGGTGGTAAATCAACACGAATCAATCTGCGTGTCTTTGGCGACATAGTTGTTTCCTTTAATTGATTTGGCATCATTTCACCCAAACCTTTGAATCGAGATATTTCAACACGTTTATTTTTATATTTACCGTTCTTTAATTCTTCTAATTCTTCATCTGTGTCTATATACATCGATTCGGTTCCACAGGTTAATTTATACAATGGCGGACAAGATAAATACAAATGCCCCCCATAAATTAACTGGGGCATATATTGATAGAAAAACGCCATCAACAGTGATGCAATATGACTGCCATCGACATCCGCATCAGTCATAATAATTATTTTTTCATAACGCAACTTTGCATCGTCCCAATCTTTCGCAGTTCCCGCACCAATAATATCAATCAAATCATTTAATTCTTTGTTGGCACTGAAACGTTCATCAGAATTAGACAATACGTTCAAAACCTTGCCACGCAGTGGCATAATCGCCTGGGTTGCACGATCGCGCGCCTGCTTTGCAGTACCACCAGCCGATTCGCCCTCCACTATAAATAATTCAGTTCCTTCAACACCATGCTTGGAACAATCTGCCAATTTAGCAGGCATACGAATTCTTTTTGTTGGTGTTTTACGCGCAACATCTTTGACTTGTTTCGTCTTGATTCGTGCGTTTGCTAAATTGATAACAAATTCCAATAATGCGTTCGCAGTTTTTGGGTCAGATGCCAAAAACATTTCCCATGGATCTTTGATTGCGTTTTCTGTATATCTTGCAATTTCAGGATTGGATAATTTTTCTTTTGTTTGACCTAAAAACTGTGGTGTTTTGTAAAACACAGATACAATCGCCGCCACAGAATCAAACACATCTTCACTGACAATAGACGCGGCTGATTTATTATTTATTTTTTCACCGTATGCCTTCAATCCCTTGGTAATTGCGGCCTTAAATCCGGCTTCGTGTGTGCCACCATCAATTGTTGCAATGGTATTACAATATGATGCAAAAAATCCATCATCAGATGCCGCGCCATTTTCATCAGTCAACACATTCAGCGCCCATTCAACACGTCCCATATCATCTGGAAAATCAACAGAACCCGAAAATATCTTTGGCAAAATGTGTGGTTTGGAATCTGTTTTTTCTGCGACAAAATCTGCAACACCGTTTGGATAGTAAAATACTTTGTCTGCCTCTATATTCATATCTTCGGTCAACAAAGATGGATTACAATGCCATTCAATTTTTACCCCACGCGACAAAAACGATTTAGCACGCGCCATGCGATAAATCTTGATTGGTTTGAATACGGCATTTTCACCAAATATTTGATCATCCAAAGTAAATCTTATCTTTGTTCCATGTGCCTTGGTTTCCGCACCACGCGAAATTGGACTGGTTGTTTTACCACGCGAAAAGGTTTGATGCCATTCATATCCATCACGCGAAATTGTAACAATCATCTCGGAAGACAACGCATTAACAACCGCACTGCCGACGCCATGTAAACCACCACTGGTTTTATAAACATTATTATTAAATTTACCGCCAGAATGTAATGTGGTTAAAATAACCTCCAACGCAGATTTACCAGGATATTTAGGATGTTCATCCACAGGAATCCCGCGACCATCATCTGTGATTTCTATGGTTTTAGAATCAATTAAATTCACAACTATCTTTTTTGCGAACCCCGCAACCGCCTCGTCAATAGAATTATCCATAATTTCGACTGGCAAATGGTGCCATGCTTTTTCGTCTGTTCCGCCAATATACATACCCGGACGCAGACGAACCGGTTCCAAGCCCTCTAAAACCTGAATATCTGATGCATCATATTTATTCATTATTCTTTCCTGTTTTTATCAAGGTATTATTAGAACATTTTCCCTTTTTGTGCAAGGCAAAACTGTTATTAAACGGCTAAAATATAACATTTCAATACACTTGATTTTTAACAAAAGATAACTATATACTTGGTATAATAAAGAAATAAATGGATAGAAAATGAACAAAAATCCTTATGAAGTATTGGGTGTTGCCCGTGATGCCAGTGATACAGACATTAAAAAGGCATATCACAAATTGGTTATGAAATACCACCCCGATAAAAACCCAGGCGACAAAACAGCCGAAGAAAAATTTAAAGAGGTTAACAACGCATTTGATATTTTAAAAGACCCGCAAAAACGTGCCGCATATGATCGTTTTGGCGATGCTGCTTTTGCTGGTGGCAATGGCGCAGGTGCGGGTTTTGGTGGCAACCCATTTGGAAATGGTTCTTTCCATTTCAATATGGGCGGTGGCGACATGGGTGGCATGGAAGATATCTTACGCGAAGCCATGCGTGGTTTTGGTTTCGGCGGTGGCTTCGGTGGCGCTGGAACTGGCCGTGGGGCTGCCCAACAATCTGGTCGCGATTTATTGGATGAAGTTGTCATAGATTTAAAAGATGCATATTTTGGCACAACCCATACCGTAAAATTTACCAGTGCTGTTAAATGTGAAAAATGTGGTGGTAATGGAACTGCAGACGGCAAACCTGCAAAAGCTTGTTCAACATGTGGTGGCACTGGATACGTCCACACGCGTCAGGGATTTTTTGCTGTTGAAACACCTTGCCCTGACTGTAATGGTTTGGGTCGTAAAATTGATAAAAAATGTCCAGATTGTGATGGCACAGGAACCGTTAACAAACAAAGAACATTGGATGTCAAAATCCCTGCTGGTATCCAAGATGGTGCCAGATTGCGTTTGGCCGGCATGGGTGAAGCCGCCCAGAATGGTGGTAAACCTGGTGATTTCTACCTGGATATTCACATCCGCCCTCACAAAACATTTGTTCGTTCGGGCAATGATTTGCTGATGCACAAAGATATAGATTTCGCAACACTTGCATTGGGTGGTGAAATAGAAATAGAAACAATAGATGATAAAAAATTATCTGTCAAAATACCCGCTGGCACACAAGTTGGCGAAAAATTGCGTGTTCGTTCACACGGTATGCCAAATACTCGCGGTGGTTTTGGCGATTTATATATCGAAATTGGTGTAATTATTCCAAAGAAATTGACTGAAAAACAAAAGAAAGCATTAAATGAATTCGCCGGGATAAAATCGGACAAGAAAGGATGGTTTTAATCTGGCTTAAAACTAAATAAAAACACCTGCTGTAATAGCAGGTGTTCTTTTTCCCCTTTTTTGTTCTGGGAACAAAACTTTATTTACATAATTTGATTAAATCTTCCATTTCTGCGTTCAATATTAAATCTGATAATTTTTGATTTTCGATTTGAGACAATGCATACACAACTGTTGCATGATCACGACCACCACAAACGTTGCCAATTTCAGTCAAAGATAAATTTGTAACATTCTTCAACACAGCCATCATCATTTGACGTGCCTTGACCAATCTGCGTGCACGTGAATTTCCACAAATTTCATCGTATGAAACACACATTTTTTCGCACATAGATTTTACCATAGACAAAGGTGTTTTATTTTTTTCTAACAAATTACCCAACAAACGTGTTGCAATTTCCATATCAACACGACACCCCATCAATTCTTCATAAGTTTTGATTTTATTTATAATACCATTTACCAAATGACCATCAGCGGCGATATGTTTTGATAATTCATCTGCAACATTCGAATCGATTCCACTACGAACCAACATATTGCGTCTGATGTTTGCATTTGGTGCAACAACATCTACAACCAAACCAGATGCAAACAAAGATTTAATATGATGATCGAATCCCGCCAATGCACTTGGTGCAACATTTGCAGTCAGCACAACACTTTTGCCAGCATCACGCAAATCCATAATCAATTGAACAAATTCATTTGTGGTTGCATTTTTACCAGCCAACGCACAAACATCATCCAATATAAATATATCGCAATTACGACAAAAATCTTTGAATGAAAATACAGTTTTATCGCGTAAACTGCGCGTGAAGTCTGCAACAAATTGACCGCCACTCATCATGACAACACGTTTATCTGATTCGGCACAGATACAACCAGCCAACAAAGATTTACCAGCCCCCGATGCGCCACATATAAACAACTGTGAAAATGAAGCACCACCCAATGCCATTTTTTTGCATGCAGCCACAGTGAACATATTGTCATCACTGCATATAAATTTATCAAATCCAATAATATTGTTTACTTTTTTAGAATTTGTTTCAGGAACATATTCGCAAACAACATTATCATTAGCAGTTTGATTCACAATATTATTATTAGCATTTTTTACAACGATATTCGCAGTCAAAGAAAAATCCGCTGCTACATTTTCAATTACATCTTTATATGAATTTCTAACGTAATCAGCGGCAAATTGATTGTGAGCAACAAGATTCAAACAATTATTTTGGATTTCAAATTGCAAAGGTGATATCCAAGCAGTAAATCCCGCAGAATCCATTCTGGCAGCAATTGCCTGTTTGATTGATTCTACATTCATATTTTGTTTTATCGCTACCGATTGCATGTCGTTTGCTCCTTTCCTTTCAAAGAGTTTGCGTTGCGCAAGGGTATAAAATCCACCTGCAGATAAATACTAAATTCTCTATATAAGAATTTAATATTTATATCGCCCTACTCTTTTCTTCTCTCGACTGTTTGATTGATATGCATCAATCGTTTGGATACAGAAAACAATTTATAAGATTAATTTCAGTTTGCAACTAAATGTTAATTTATTTTTTAACATTTATTTTTTGACAACGATTCGTTTTTTCCCTGGTTTTTCGCACTTTGTATATACACTGTATATACATACAAAAAATTAATTTAAAACATATCCGCCGTCTTGTTTTCTTATTAAACCTTGTATTTCAAGCATGACCAAATCACCCTTGATTTCCGCAACACTTTTTTTGACAATATTTGCCAATACAGATTCAGACACAGGAATCATTCCTATTTTATCTAAAAGGTCATTTTGGCATGTTTGATTTTTTTTATTCGTATGTACTTTTTTATCATCAAAGAAATCATTTAATGACATACACAATGTTGCCTGTCCTGATTTAATCAATGAATTTGGTCCCTGACTGCGTGGATCAGATGGATGCCCAGGCACCGCAAATACGGGCTTTTTATAATCCAAAGCGAATCGGGCGGTGGTCATACTGCCTGATTTCATATCTGCTTCACTTATTATTAACATATCGGACAACCCAGCAATCCAATGATTTCTTTGAACAAAATGATTCGCCATAGGGGTTGTACCAACCGGCATCTCACTGATAATCGCGCCACGATCTAAAATTTCATAATATAACGATTCGTTTTCCAATGGCCATATATAATCAACTCCGCCTGCCAATACTGCAATTGTTTGTGTATTTCCAGATACATTCAAAGCACCTTTATGTGCCGCAGTATCAGTCCCAATTGCCATACCTGAAACAACTGTATATCCATGTTCCGCAAAACCCGTTGCCAAATCAGCAATAAATTCCATACCAGCCGCAGTTGAATGACGTGTTCCAACCACAGAAACCATTTTTTTATTCAGTGTATCTATATTTCCACGCACAGATATCACAGGTGGATGATTTTTAATTGCATATAAATTTTGTGGGTACATGGAATCTGTATCGGCAATGTATCTTATTCCTAATTCTTGTGCGCGTTCCATTTCACGTTTCACAGAATCTATGAAATCCTGACTTAAATGCAAAGAATCAACCACGGCAAATTCATCATGCATTTCGGCAATTAAATTATTATATTTAACCGCCCCTATGCCAGGACTTCTTAATATCAAAAGTTGCTGTAATAACATATTATCCATAACAAAAAAGATTGTAGAACAAATCTACAATCTTCTTGAAGTAAAAAATTACTTTTTATTTAAGATTAGTTAGCAAATTCATTTATCAAACCTGCATAATCACTGCAGAATGATTGACTTGGATCTGCTGCGCAAGCTTGTTTGATAGTTTTCAGGTTCTCAACATATCTGTTATATTGTGAAGGATTCTTTTCTTTCATAACCAACAATTGAGATCTGTACAATTCTTGTTCAGACAAAGCTTTTTGACCCTGGACTTTTCCGCCAATCAATTTGTTTCCGAACAATTCCATTGCACCAACACCAACTGCTGCACCGCCGACAGAAGACAAAACGATACCTGTTACGCGGTTGCTTTTCTTGGCATCCAAAATACGTTTTTCAACAACGTTTTTATCTACCCAAGAACCGCATTCAATGTTTTCACCCCAAACAAAGTATTTAGATTCCAATCCTGATGCAGAAATTCTCGATTCGTCATTAGATTTAATATCAACTTTGACGAAGCAAACATTGTTTTGTGGGTTTGTAACATCTTCTACCATGTTGGCATAGTTAGATGTGTTGCTGTATTTTGAAGCCCACACGAAAGTGTTGCCCATACCAATATTATTGTTTATGCAGGCATTTCTTTCTGCTTCACGCATATCGACCTGTGGTTCTGGCGCAGGTGGAGGTGGAGTTTGAACCTGGGCTTGTGGTTGAACCAATGGTTCTGGCTGTGTAGCAGGAACAACATTTGTGTTATAAGTTGCCTGACCTGTTGCAATAGACATACTGTTTAATTGGTTAACAGATGCTGTGTAACGCTGTGTCGTTGGCGCTGGCGCGACATTGTGAGCAAACATAGATGCGCGTCCATTATCGGCAGCGAAAGCATTTACCGCAACCATAGACAAAACCAATACAGAAAAAATTCCCTTCTTCATGATCAATTCCTCTCTTTGTTATATGGATATTATACCACAAATTTTAGATAAAAACAAATACTATCATATAGATATGTATTTATTTTTTCCATTTCCATTCAACTTTTGATTCTTTACCTTGAATCAATCTTAATATGTTTTCTCTGTGTCTTAATAAACATAATATCGCGATAGCGGTGAAAGCCACCCCAATTCCACAACTCATAGCAAAACCCAGCACAGGAATTAAACAAAATATAGTTATTGCCCCCGCAGATGAATATCCCGAACTTAACGCGACCAACAACCATTCTATACCACAAATTACAAACATAATTGGGTTCACAGCCAAAAACACACCAAATAACGAAGAAACCCCTTTGCCCCCATGAAATTTCAACCAAATTGGGAAACAATGCCCCAACATCGCAACAAATCCACACCAAACGCCAAACACTGTCCCACCGATATATCTGCCCAACAAAACAGCGATTATCGCTTTGACCATATCCAGAATCCAAACCAATCCGGCCAATCTTAATCCCCCAACGCGCATAACATTTGTTGCGCCGATATTACCACTGCCCACTTTACGTAAATTTATGTTTTTTGCCATTTTAGTAACAATGATTCCAAACGGAATAGATCCCAATAAATAAGATATTATTATAGATATTATATATAACATATTATTTTTCCTTGATTTTAAGTTTGTTTTTTATAAAATAACATAAACCATATAAAAATAAAAGGAAAATAAAGTGGCTAACCATAAATCATGTGATAAAAGAATTTTAGTAACAGCAAAGAAAAATGCAATCAATACTGCACGCCGCAGCGCTGTTAAAACCGCAACAAAAAAAGCATTAAGTGCGATTGAATCTGGCGACAAAGCCGCAGCAGTTGCAGCAACACGCGAAGCTGAAAGCAAAATTATGAAAGCAGCCGGCAAAACTATGCCAAAGAAAGCCGCTTCCAGAAAGGTTGCTCGTTTGGCAAAGAAAGTTGCAAAGATTGCTTAAAACCAAACTTTTATCTAAATTAAAAACCGCCCAATCGGGCGATTTTTTATTTCAACCAAAAACCCCATAATTAATATGGGGCTTTTGCATAACCTTTTTAATTTTACATTAATCTAATGGGGCACCCCAATTCTTTCTGATATTGGTTTCACTGTCCATTGGGCTGGCCAAAACTTGAGGTGTCAAGATAACCACCAACACTTCACGTGAACCTTCCGTTTGTCTTGAACCAGACAAAGCCATGAAATCAGCATCGCCCAAACCATAACGTGTATCATCGTTCTTTTGCTTTTCAAATCCAGATACAACCAACATTTGACCGGATTCCATGATGACTTCTTGCATGAACGAACGTTCTTCAACTTCTGGCAATTGCAATGTAACAGTTCCACCAATTTCTTGGGTTGCCATCTTCAACAATTCACGAACTGACATTTTGAACAACAACAATATCTTGCCGTTTTCTAATACATTTGGTAACAAATGCATTGAAAATCCTGTTTCCAATTCATCTTGGTCAACCGTAGAAGATTCAACTGTTGTGAAATTACGTGATTCAAAACGTTTGATATAGCCAGTTGTCCTGGTATTTGTCACAGGTGCCACGCGATTATTACGTGTTGTTACCCCAACATTTGTAACCAACGCAACCTTACCCTGCTTTGCCAATGCGTTTATCAAAACATTTGAACCCGCCAAACTGTTCATAGAACCACCCTTAACAACCGCAACATTAACAGAATTCGCCGCAGCAACACCCAAATTATTCACAGAATTCGCAGCGATATCCAAACCAGATATAGAATTAACCGCTGCAGTCAAATTCAAACCAAATGCAGATTCATTAGACAATGTAACCTGTAACACTTTAACATCGATAGTTACCAATTGAGATAAACGTTTATTTTGTCTTTCAATATAATCTGCGATACGTGCCTGCAAAGATGGGGATGCCGTAACAGTTATAGTTCCCAAACTGCGAGAAACTGTAAATTGAGCATTTTTCGCACTGTTAACAATAGAGCTGATTGTTTCTTCCACTTCTTCCCATTCTTTCAATGTAGATTCCAACGACACCTGGCTACCGTCATCTGTTTGAACAGAAGATTGATACGAAACATCTGTTCCCAATGCATATAATGTATATGTCTTGGTTTCTGTTTCATAGAATACAATTGAATTCTTATTATAATACCATAACAAATCTAAATCTGTAGCAACCTGTGATAACAATCCAGACAATTTTCCAGTATATGCAATATCAACTGTTCTTTTTAATTTTTCTGTATCAACTTGGCTATCAATTTTAACAGGTATTCCGGTTATAGAATTAATATCATTTGCCAAAACCTGCAAAGTCACAGGACTATTCAACAAAATAGTTATACCTGAATCGGTTTCAAATCTGTCAGGCAACGCATTTCTGTGTTCTGCCACAGTAGATTTATTTCCTAACCATACACCTTCGGATATAGATACGGTATCACCATTAACTACTTTCATTTTTGGGTTTTTAGCCATTTCAAATGCTTCATATGCATTTACAAAATTTTGGTCAACCGCAGAAGAAACCTTGGCAGATTCACGCACAGTGCATCCCGCCAACAAGATTCCCATCATCAGCCCGAAACATTTGACATAAAAACGATTCAACATATCAATTCTCCTACGGATAGACTAAATATCTGTTTATTCCTCTGAAGTCGAAACGACCAATACTCTGTTGCCTTTATAGAATTTTGCATAAGGAATTGGTGTTGCACGTTCAAAATTACGAACCAAAGCAGATGCAACATCAACAAAACGACCTTTGAATATTGCACTGGCTTCGATTGGGTATTCACGAGACGTAGCCCAAACCAAATCCCAACCTTCTTTATCACACCACGATTTCAAAATTTCGCGCAAAGTTTGACCAGATACAACAACCCAAGAACGAACCTGGTTTTGAACAGATGCAGGTGGTTCCTCATCAACATAATCGTTTACTTTGATGTCTTTTTCAACTTTTGCAACCACAGGCGCACTGTCTGAAACAATATCTTCAGCAACCATTGTTTCTGTTATCTCTGTATCTTTGGCTTTTTGTCCAACCTTTTCTGCAAATTCAATGTAAGGATCAGGACGTTTATTGCACATTCTGCGAGAACTGCGAGATACAGCCAAAACTGTTCCACCATCATCTTCCATCATTTCACGATGCAACAACGGCATTTCAGCCCCATTTGCACATTCATAATCAAAACCCGCAACTGTTCTTACTTCGTTAGAAATGTTTGGACCACCAGACCAACCGATTCCAACTGTGTTGATATTATTTTCGATTATCAAACCATTGCCCATTTTTGTAACGACTTTGGTTCCACCAGTTGTTGGGCACCCCCCTTCATCACAAGAAATTTTAAAATCCGCATCAGAACCAGTCAAAGGCCACGCAGGAATTTCCTGTACCTCTTGGACGACAACTTCTTCAACCTCAGGTTCTTCACTTACCTGATATTCGTCTTCTTCATCAAAATCTTCTTTGGTTTCTTGGTTGTTATAATCATAAAAAACCTCTGATGTTACGACCTGTTGAGGCATCTCTGACCCATAGGCCACGCCAACCAGACCAAAAACCAAAAAGAACATACAAAATCTCTGTAACATATCATTTCCTTTCATTTATTGTTATAATTATATCAATTTGACCGAATCTGTGCAAGCTATAAAAACACAAATTTCATAAAAAAATAAAAAAATTTTCAAGATAAAATCGCACGAATCGATAAAACATGTTATACTAAGTTCATAAAAATCAAAATTTAAGGATAACTTATGGAAAATACAGTATTTTTAATCTTGATATCAATATCTATATTTTTTGGCATTTGCTCTTTTGTGGGGGTAATATTGCTGATAAAAAATATGAAAACAGTGTCTAAATTGTTAACATACCAACATGGGTTGTTAGCAAAAATTCAAAACATGTTGAAAAATAATTCATCCATTAACGAAACCACTGAAAAATCAGAAATTATTTATCAAGATTTACTGCAAAATTTAATTCCAATTATGGCGGCTATAAATGTAATGCCCCGCTCTACATCCGAACACCCATTATGGCGCGCCCTGGGGGGAATTATGGATGAATATGCAAATAATCCTTTTGTTTTGGAAAAATTAAGACGCGCAATAAAATTGGATGTGAATATTGCCCGCAATGTCTGCAATTATTTGAACCGCGCAAATGCGTTCTTGCAACATATCGCTTCTAATGATTCTGATGGTATTATTGCGACAACATTTACAGACGGTTCATTGGGACAATCTTTGACCTTTTTTGCCCAGGCCCAAGCATTAGCAAACACAGATAAATGACAAAATTAACCGAACAGCTTATTCGAGACATTTCACAAACCAGAAAAGAACCTGATTGGTTATTGGCTTGGCGTATTGATGCGTTCAAAAAATGGCAAAAAATGACGGAACCTCATTGGGCCGAAATTGATTATGATACGATTGATTATGATTCTTTGAATTATTATAACGAACAAAAACAATTGGATAATTCCGAATTAAAATCAACATATGAAAAAATGGGATTACCAGAATCTGAACAACGTGCATTATTGGGCATGGCAACTGATACTGTTATCGACAGTAAATCTGTGCACACATCATATTCGGAAGAATTGAAAAAATTAGGCATTATCTTTTTGCCTTTGTCCGAAGCGGTCATCCAATATCCAGATATGGTCAAAGAATATCTGGGCAGTGTCGTGTCAAACAATGATAATTTCTTTGCTGCATTAAATGCGGCGGTGTTTTCAGATGGAACTTTTGTATATATTCCACGCGGTGTAAAATGTCCAATTGATTTGGCCAGTTATTTTAGAATTGAAACCGCAAAAATTGGTCAATTTGAACGAACACTTATCATCGCAGACGAAGGTGCATCATTATCGTATATGGAAGGATGCAGCGCACCGCGTCGTCCCAACCATCAATTACACAGCGGTGTTGTAGAAATAATTGTCAAAGATAATGCATATGTAAAATATTCAACTGTTCAAAACTGGTACGCCGGGGATTCTGTCGTATACAGCGATTCTAATCAAACAAAAAATGGTATATTAAATTTCGTTACCAAACGTGGAAAATGTTATAACAATGCAGGATTAGATTGGACACAAATAGAGATTGGTTCTGCCATGACTTGGAAATATCCATCAACAATTTTGTATGGCAATAATTCACACAGTGATTTTTATTCCCTGTCTATTACACGCGGAATACAACAGGCAGATACTGGAACAAAAATGATTCATATTGGTGACGAAACAAAATCTAATATCGTTTCATATGGTGTAGCATTGGGCAAATCAAAACAGACTTTCCGCAGTCTTGTTTTATTTGATGGGCATAACGGAAAAAATGCCTGTAAATGCGACAGTCGCATTTTGGGTAACGATGCAACCGCAAATACAATTCCAACTGTTGTACATAACAATGCAACCAATCAACAATCTCACGAGGCAACAACTGGCGCAATCGATAAAGATGCCCTGCTTTACCTTGAACAAAGTGGAATTGATACAGATGATGCGATTGCTTTGATTATTGGGTCAATGGCATCGCCAATAATATCAAGATTACCAATGGAATTCTTGGTAGAATCAAAACAACTTATACAAATGGCACTAAAAAAAGAATAAAAAAATGTTAGAAATAAAAAATCTTTGTGTATCTATGGACGGCAAACCATTATTAAAAAATATTAACATGGTTGTCAGGGATGGTGAACATCACAGAATTGCCGGACATAATGGTTCTGGAAAATCTACATTGGCAAATACAATTGCCGGAAACCCAATGTATACAATTGATTCTGGGCAAATTATTTTTAATGGTGTTGATATAACAAAAGAAAACGCAACAACACGTGCTTTGATGGGTATTTTTTTGGGCGCACAAAATGTTCCTGAAATTCCAGGATTAACTATTTTAAGTTTTTTGAAACATTCAATGATTGCACATAAACATTATGACACAGGCAAAGATTTATCGATGGGTGAATTTTTGGAAAAAACAGAATCGGTCTGCCAACAATTAAACATTCCAAAACAATGGCTAAACAGATGTATTAATGTTGGTTTTTCAGGTGGGGAACGCAAACGTATAATGCTATTAAGATTGGTTTTAACCCAACCCAAATTGGCTATATTGGATGAACCTGATTCTGGGGCAGATAAAGATGTTCAACAACAAATTGTAGATACTGTGAAATCTATGCCAGATACAACATTTTTATTTATATCACACCAAGATTCATTTACATCTAAAATTGAAATAAATCAAACAACCACTTTGGATAATGGCGAAATTGTGATAAAATAATATGGATAAAAAACAAAAGGACAAAATATGCCAAGACAAAATAATAAAAACCTGTTAAAAACATGGCTATTTGATAAACCCATGATGTTTGCACTTTTAACATGCGGTCTCAGTTTAGCAATTATCAGTATATATGCCATTATCTCTAACCTGTTTGAAATTTCAGCCTCTGGACCTTTGGCTTTGTTGTTAGTTGCCGCAAACGTATATTCAATATATTACACAATCAAGCGTTTGCCACATACGCCTATGGCTCGTCCTGATTTTATCGCGATAACAAACGCATGCAGTTTCCTGATATTCTTGATTCTGTTTATACCATTAATGTTTATTGGCCCTGATCCCCAAATCATGAGACACAATGCTTTGATATTCTATGTATTACACCCTGTTGCGTTTTGGTTTGTATCAATCGGATTGTTGATGTTATATCTGTATATGGGTGGTTTGGCAATATCCAACATTTATGCAAAATACAGACGCGCGGTCCAATTAGGTATTGATAAATGGAAGGTTATTTTGTCTATGCCTTTTGCATTTTTGTTAATGTGGACACCTGGATATTTAATAGAAGAAAACAAAACAAAATCAAACATGCAAATAAATACTCAATGGTACGCCAGATTTAATCAATGGGTTGTTGCAGATATGTTAAATACATTTTTCATATATTTGGTTTTGCTGTTGATATTAAATATTTTTGTAAGTTTTCCAACACTCTTATTAACCGCATTTTTGTTAATAATTTATACATTATGGAATATAAAATTCAAAGACGGATTTTTGAAAAATATCAACCGTGGTTATTCATTAACAGCGGTTGCTATTAACTTGATTTTCGTAATAACTATTTTGGCTCAACATTTAATCAAAGGATAAAAACATGCATAATTTTATAACAGTTATCGCAGTAATCTTTTGTTTATGGATTGGACGTTCTTTGTTCATTCCTATCTTAATCGCCGCTTTTTTGTGGTATTTAATAAATGCTATCACCGCATATTACAGACGTATTATGCCATGCTATAAAACAACTGACGATTCGTGCCAAATATATTCCAGGGTATATAATTATGTCGCATTGTTTTTATCATTTTTAACTCTATTCTGTGTGGTATTTTTGTTCGCGACCCAGGTTAAACCTATGTTAATAGAATTATATCACGCAACCCCAATATTACAGCAAAAATTAATATCTTTCTCGCATTTCATATCAAATAAAATTGGCATAGAAGCAGATTTGAATTTGATACCTAATTTGCCACATATCGCGGGGTATATTGGATCTTCGGTGGCGGGTGTCGCGGCATCAACAGGAATGGTAATTATCTATTTGATATTCATGTTCATCGAACAAAACAGTTTTGCCAGAAAAATCAATTCATTGGATTTACCAAGGGTTAGAGCAAAAAAATTAAATTACATTTTATCCAGTATTGATGAAAATATGAAAAAATATTTATTCACAAAAACATTTATATCTGCAGCCACAGGTTTGTCTTCGTATGTGTTGTTGAAAATAATTGGATTGGAATACGCCAGTGTTTGGGGATTTTTATTATTCTTGTTAAATTATATTCCAACAATTGGTTCTATTATCGCATGCGCTTTACCAATTGCATATGCGTTAATCAGCCACGACACATGGCAGGTTCCATTATTCACAACAATATCTCTGGTTGGGGTTCAAACAATATTTGGAAATATATTGGATCCAAAATTGATGGGAAAAACATTAAACATCTCATCTTTAGCGATTTTGATTAATTTGGTGTTCTGGGGTATGTTGTGGGGGCCAGCTGGTATGTTTTTCAGCGTACCTATCTTGGCAACGGTGTATATTTCAACCGCCCAGTTTAAATCTACACGTTGGATTGCTACATTATTGTCGGCGGATGGTTCTATACCAGACGAAACGAACAATGATTAATTTCTTTTAAGTACGCAAATCGCGTTTTCCAGAATTATTCGTGCGGACAAAGAATCCAGTTCTTGTTTGATTTTCTTGATATTTGGGCGCCCTATTTCTTGCTGGGCATCCGTGCTGGTCAAATTTTCTTCCATGAATAAAATTGGGACATCGGTTTGTTTTGCCAACATGTCTGCAAATTCACGCACCGCCCTGGTGGTATCTGAATCAGAACCGTCTGCAAACAAAGGCAACCCCAACACTATACCTGTTATGGAATCTGTCGCAATAATACCCAACACAGATTCAACCAATTCGTTTTGGGATTTAACATTGATTTGGGGTCGAACAAAAACCATATTTCGCCCTTCATCAGATACAGCAACGCCACATCTGCGCATTCCCCAATCCAGCCCCAACAGGCGTCCTTGTTTTTTTGGAAAATCCTTGTAATCACAAAAAATCATTGTATAATTCCTTTATTACAAAAATAATAGGATTGAAAATGGCATTTAGCAAGCAACAATTGAAAAAATTTGCAGATTTAATCTGTATTGAAATTTCCGATGAAAAACTTGAAAAGATGAATATAGATTCCGTGGTTGAATGGTTGGATAAATTACAGAAAATCGACACAACCGGGGTTGAACCTATGTTGAATCCTGCTGAACATAAACTTCCATTACGCGAAGATGTTGTAACTGAACCAAATATGCGTGAACAAATTTTGGCGAATACACCCGACAAAGCTGGTGTATCCCGCGGTTATTTCGCAGTGCCAAAAGTTATGGAAGGTGATTAATATGACTGTTATGCAACATACGATAACCCAACAGGTATCTGTTCACCCATTGGATATGCGTTTGTTCAAATGCGACAAACGTGATGCAACATATCAATTGGAAATATACCACACAAATGAAAGTCCTGATAAAAACGTTGGTGCGATTGCTAAATACAACGGAAAATTTTCATATTCCATTGGCGAAAATGTCAATGTTCATTCACGCATAGATGTTAATCTGGGTTGTTGGTTGACCAATTGCATCATGAACGAATGCCTGAAAAATCATATTAGAGGGATAAGATAAATTCCAAGGGATGCAAAGATTATGAATATTGAACAAAAACACGAATTAAGAACGTTGAATGCCCAAATTAAAGCATGCGATGCCAACACACCACAACATGATAAATTGGTGGCTGAATATGTTGCCCTGTTTTTGATTGCAACTGATATTGCACAAAAGAAACACGTTTTACATGGCGAAACTGCTGAACGTAAATTAAGAAAATGCGGCAAGATTGGAAAAATGATTATCAACGGTCAAGACGATATCGAATATAATCCATATGTTCCAAATGTGTATAATTACCTGTTCACAGAATTGAACTTAAAATACAATGTAAAATTATTGGATGAAAATTATGCGTGGTATTTGAATGATAAAATCTATCAAATTAAACAAGAAATGATTGTGGCCCAAATGAACAATGATGAAACATATGATGCAAAAACGGCACGCAAACAATTATTCAAATTACAACGTGAATTTAACAGATTTAATATGAACTTGCGTAATAAAGTAATTCAAGAACACAGAACCCAAGAAATACCTTTTTAAATAATAAACGAAACAAGAGTAGAAAAATGATAGACCTGACAATAAAACAAGCATTAGAAAAATTAAAATCTGGTGAAATCAGTGCAACTGAATTGACCAAGGCACATCTGGCAAGAATTGAAAAATATAATGGTGAATTAAATTCTTTCATTACTTTGACACCTGAACGTGCCTTGTCTGATGCCGCATCTGCTGATGAACGTATTAAAAACGGGACTGCAAATGTGTTGGACGGTATTCCAATTGCAATGAAAGATTTGTTTGCAACACGTGGCATTCGCACAACTGCTGCATCACACATGTTGGAAAATTTCGTTCCAGAATATGAATCAACTATATCTCAAAAATTTATTGATGCAGGCACAGTATTATTGGGTAAATCAAATCTGGATGAATTTGCAATGGGTACATTTTCTAAAACATCTTATTTTGGTGCACCTGTGAACCCATGGCATAAAAATGATAAATTAACAGCCGGCGGATCATCTGGCGGAACAACATCTGCGGTCGCTGCAGGTATGGCAATGGGCGGAACCGGAACTGATACAGGTGGTTCAATTCGTTTCCCATGCTCTATTACTGGATTGGTGGGGATGAAACCAACATATGGTTTATGTTCACGTTGGGGATGCGTTGCATTTGCTTCCAGTTTAGACACCCCTGGTCCAATCGCACGTACCGTTGAAGATACCGCCTTGTTATTATCTGTTATGGCGGGTCATGATGACAAAGATTCAACCAGCAGTCCAAATGCAAAATTTGAATTTGATGGCGAATTAAAACCAATTTTGGGCGACGGCAAAAAATTGCGCGTCGGCGTTATCAAAGAATTTAATTCTGTTCAAATATCTGAAGATATGAAAAAACTGTTTGAACAACGTGTTGCAGATTTGAAATCTATGGGCGCCGAAATTGTCGAAGTTTCAATTCCAAATATTTTGGATGCATTGGCGGCATATTATGTTATCGCCCCAGCGGAAGCTTCCTCTAACCTGGCGCGTTATGACGGGGTCAGATATGGTCTGCGTGTAGAAGGCAGTGATATCTATGATACATACAAAAAAACACGCGCTGCAGGATTTGGTGAAGAAGTTCAACGTCGTATGTTAATCGGCACAGCGGTATTATCATCTGAATCTTACGAAGTATATTTCATGCAGGCTGCACGTGTTCGCCGTATGATTTCAGACAGTTTCAAAACCGCATTTACACAATGTGATTTAATTGTTTGCCCATCTGGTGCAAATACTGCCCTGCCATTAAATTCTGATTTGACGCCATTGGAATATTATGCTTTGGATTTATTCACAGTGGCTATGAATCTGGCTGGAATACCTGCGGTATCTGTTCCATGCGGATTGGCACAAAACGGATTGCCATTGGGTATGCAGGTTGTTGGTCCACGTTTCGCTGATATGTCTGTATTACAATTGGCAAAACATATCGAAACAGCATCTGCATTCGACAACCGACCAACAAAAATCATGGGGGAATAATAGATTATGGCAGAAAAAATAAACACATTTGATAAACTGGGACGTTTTTTGATTGACCAAACATATAACATATTGTTAGATTCTGATTCTAATACATTTGAGTATGCAGAATTAAAACGTATTATCCAAAAAAGGATTGACCGTAATCCAAACGTAGACAAAAAATTTGCTATGCATAAATATGATCATGGCAATTCAACATGGCATGTGGCTACTTATCGTTGGGAAAATGTGTTGTATTATTACATCAATCAACATCAAAATGTTTTCTTTTTGCAACGTATATACAACCCTATTCCAAATGCAAACATTCATAGAATAAACCTTATGAATTCTCTTTTCTGCTTGAAAAACTGGCATGAAGATTTAGATATGGGGTATATGTTTGAAGCAGGTCGGCAAACAAGCAAAAAACGAGAAGAGGATCTATTAAAAGAAATAAAGACAAATCCAGAAGCAATAGAATATTTAAAATACATGAGTATATTGAACAAAGTAAATCAAGAGAGACAAAGATTTGAGAAATATAGGCAATAAAAAAATGGTGGCCAGAAGTGGAATCGAACCACTGACACAGGGATTTTCAGTCCCTTGCTCTACCAACTGAGCTATCTGGCCATCCGTGAGGTATATAATAAAGTACTAAAATTAAAAAAGCAAGGAAAAATACAAAATGTTTACGATTAAAGGAAAAACA
>JAGCOR010000003.1 GCA_017642585.1 Alphaproteobacteria bacterium
CAACACCATAAAATAATAAAAAAATTAAAAATAATGCGTTATTTCATTTTTTTGATGTCAAATTTATGATATAATGCGATCAGATAAAAAATTAAATCAAGGAGAAAGAGAATGAAAAAACTTTTAAATATATCGGTAATCGCAGCTTTGGCGATTTTGCCAATGGCAGCGAACGCAGACCCGATTTATGATGTGACCACTACAGACCCAGGTGCGACAAATGCCAACGGTCCAGAAGCAGCCAATGCACCAAAATATTCTTTGGCAGCAGCTGGCGCAAACGATGATAACCATATGGCGACAGCGGGTTATGTAAAAGGTGCATATAATGCCGCCATCAAAGCAATCAACAAAGTTGCAACTACAGCAGATAGTGCAGTCAAAGGTGTTAAAGTTAATGGTAGTGAATTGACACCAGATGCAAATGGTAAAGTGAATGTTACGGTTGCAGAAGGCGCAACAGATGGTACGGTTGCTGTTAATGGTACGGATGTAGCTGTTCATGGTTTAGGTTCTGCAGCATACGAAGACACAGATGCTTTTGCAACAGCAGCACAAGGTATAAAAGCTGATAATGCTGAAACACACATTGGTACAATGGCTAACTTGACTGGTGGTGAAACAACATTGGTTGAAGCTATCGAAGCAGTAAGAACAACCGCTGATGGTGCTGTTCAATCTGTAACAACAGGAACAACAGACGGTACAATCAATGTTGACGGTACAGATGTAGCAGTTCATGGTTTGGGTTCTGCAGCGTATACAGCATCTACAGCATATGCATCAGCGGCTCAAGGTACAAAAGCTGATAATGCTGAAACCTTGTTAGGTAATTCCGCTATGGGGACAACAGCAACGACTGTTACAGGTGCCATCGCTGAATTGAAAACTGCTTCTGGTAATTATGCGACACAGAATGGTGTAGAAAATACTATTGAAACAGCGACAATCACAGCGACTGTTCCAACATTAACCACTTGGGGTAGTGATAGTTCCACAAGCACAGTTGGTGTGACAGTAAGCAGCATTGCAGCTACTTATGCTGAACCAACACCAACATTACCAGAAGAACCAGAAGAACCAGAAGAACCATAATATATAAATACTTGGTGTGAACGGTTGGAGTGATTTTCAGCCGTTCACAAAAAGTTTTGATTTTTAATACAATAGAAAATATTTTGTTTGAATAATGAAAAAGGTATTTTGTATTTTATTTTCGTTTATGTTTATAAGCCCTTCGTTTGCCGAAGGGGAACAACAACAGCAGCAAGCATTGGATAGGGCTACTATTGCTGCTGCGGCATCTTATGTTGATGGTGCGTATAGCGCAATGGATAGTGCAAAACAAGATAAATTAACTTCGACTAATGTGGTGGAAAGCGGTTCTGGGGCGGTGGTGTCTGCTGTCGCAGCAAATAATGGAACTGTGACTGTCACAAAAGGGGAAGTGATGATACCCGTGGGTGGACAAACCAGCAATACACACGCGCGTATTTGGATTCAATAATCTCTTTTTGGTTTTGTTTTTGTAAAAAAAGCCCCCAATTTTGGGGGTAAATATTTTGTTTTAATTCCAATTTTTGCGCTTATGCCACAAAACCAAGAACAGATTGATAAAAAACAACCATGCCCAAATGTCTGCACCGAAAAATCCACCATAGATGTTTGGAATGGACATACCATTGCTGACCAATATAGGTGGTATCAAGAAAATAATGGTTGCGATAGATAATGCGAAACTTACCAATATAACTTCGCGATTTGCATGGCGTATTTGTGCGATGAATACCGGTAACAACAACACGAAAAGCCACATAAGAACACCAAGATAAAGTCCAATTGACATGATTTTTCCCCTTCTACTTTTCCTATGAAACTGATTATACAACTTTTCGTGTTTTTATACAAGAGCAAAATGAAATTTGAAATTAATTTTTTCAGTAATACCCATGTGGAACGATTTAAAATTGGGGCGGGGGCATTTTACTGATGTAAAAAATTCTTTATGGTTGAACAATGCGTGCGTTGGTTTCAAAATCACGTTCACCATAAGAAAGACTGTCGTCAAAGGCGGTGTATTGCTGATTTTCATGACTTACATGCAGCTGAGATATTGTGTGGTCTGTTGTTCCCAAACCAAGATAAGATATGGAAAGTTCATTTTCTGGTTGGATATTCAGCGCTGGTGTTGTGGGTTTGGTCGTTTTTGTATAAAGGACGTAATTCCCGATATGCAATTCGCGACCGCAATCGGCCGATTCATCTGCACCATGCCCATACCCAACAGTGGTTAATCCTGTTGCACATTGTGCGCGCATACTTGTTGAACCATAATTCACAGCACCACCAGTTGCCCAATAACCAACTCCTGCATCGGTACAAGTTGCACCATTTGCAGTTGCCAAATATGTTCCTGCGCCACAATCAATTTGACAATCGGTAATCGCAGTTTTGCCATCAGTTGTATTAGCGGTGTAGCCTGTCGGGCACGCTGTACATACCCCGTTGTCCATATATGTTGTGCCAAAGCACATCGCAATTTCACACGCGCCGTTGTTTTCATCGTATCCGCTGTCACATTCCCAAGGACAATTGGTTGTCGCTGATGAGCCAGTATATGAACTGTGTGCTGGTTTGTTATTACATTCGTGACGGTCATTTTCGCCAGCTGCGGAATAATATCCCGCACCTGCATCAATACACGCACCATTATCCAAATAATACGTTGCGTCGCACGCATAAGGGCATGCATTTGTTGTTGCTGAACCTGTATATGAACTGTTTGCTGGTTTTGCGTTTATACAGGCTGTTCTATTGCTGGTTAATCCATAATTAGTCATTGATGCCGCCGACCAATATCCTGTCCCAACATTTGTACAAGATGTATCATTGGCGGTTGCCAGATAAGTTCCGGCGGTGCAACTGATTTGGCATTGTGATGCCAATGTTTTGCCAGATGTTGTGTTTGCGTCATATCCTGTTGGGCACGCGACACATACACCATTGTTTAGATATGTTGCACCCTCGCAAGCAAGTACAACCTCTACACATGCACCATTACTTTCTTCGTATCCTGTATCACAACTCCATGGGCAATTATTTGATGATGCGGAATCGCTGTATGAACTGTTTGTTGGTATCGTATTGGAACAAGCATAACGGTTGTTGTCTTCGGCAGGGGAATAATATCCAATGCCTGGATTGACACATTCGTTACCAACTGCATAATATCCCGCATCACACGCATACGGACAATCGTTAGATGTAGCAGAAGCAATATAAGAACTGTGTTCCGGTTTAGTGTTAGTACATGCATGACGTTCGTTTTCGCCCTCGGCTGAATAATAACCGATGCCTGCATCAACGCACGAACCGTTATTTGCATAATATTTAGCATCACATACCCACGGACAACTGTTGGTTGCTGCTGATCCAGTATATGTGCTGTGTCCCGGTGCATTGGTACACATTGATGCTTCGGTAGCGATACCGTATTTTACATCTGCGCCAGCAATATAATATCCATTATCGGCGGCGGTGCATTGTGAATCAAATTCGTTATATACATAATAACCGTCATTACAATGTATTTTACATTGGCTGATAGATTCCTTGTTATCTGTTGTATCAGCGGTATATCCGGCTGGACACGTTGTACAGATACCTGTTTCATGATCTGGGTAATTCGCCCCAGTACATGGATCGACACCTTCACAGATATAAATACTGCCTGCATTATTTACAGGGTTTCCATTAACAATGGTTCCTGCATCATTTGGACATTTGTTTCTAATGCCATTTGAACCATAATTGTTATAACTTTGTCCAGCATAATATCCGTATCCAACTGGACTGCACGCGGCAATCACATCACATGCATCTGTGGCATCGTCGCCATCCACAACGCATGCGCCAGATGAAAAATTGCCCTTACCAACATTTGGATAAAATTCGTCATTTACACGATTATAGAATCCCAAAACGTTATCGGAATTACGACGAACTGGCACCAAATCCAGTTTTAAATATTCATCTGTTGTTCCGCCATCCCACAACTTTAATGAGTATATACGTGCACTTGATATCTTGTCACCCCAACGATTACCAACAACAGTATCGTTTTCGTCAATGTACGCGGCGCCGTTTGTGAACAGTTTAAATCTATTTCCATCACCATTAAGTATCACCGGAGTTTGATTTTTGTTTGCTGGTGTACCGCCATTAACACGCAGTGTTCCTGTCGCTGTTTCTCCAGATGCGGTTACCGTATAGTCAACGGTATACTTTTGGTTCGCGGCAAATTGCATGGTTGGTGATTTTGCCTTATCCCCGTTTTTATCTGTCTTGCGCAACCACAAACCAAAAACATTACCTTTGTAGTTAGCGCTGAAACCGCCAGTGTTATCTGTTTCATCATCATTTGTATAAATGTTACCAAAGAAGTTTCCAACATCACCCGTTGTTGATGTTGCTGTTCCAACAACCGCCTGAATTGTTATATTGGTTGTTATGACTTCGTATCCTGTGTCCATAAATGCGGATGTCCCATTACCCTGAATATATTCAACAGGTGTATATTGTGTCATATATGTCCCAGCGGCGCACATATGTTGACATTGATTAATAGACGATTTTCCATCATCTGTGTTATCAAGGTAACTGCTTGGACATGCAACGCATTGATTGTTAGAATTACGATATGTTGCATCAGTACACGTAACCAGACATTCTGATATACTTCCAGCGGTATTAGAGTTTGTTGTTTGTCCCGATGAACATTGTGTTCGGCTGCTTGTTGAACCATAATTTACCGTTGATGCAGCTGCCCAGTATCCAACACCAACTGGAATACAGTTTGCATCACCTGCCGCCGCCAAATAGGTTCCGCTAGCGCATGCAATTTGACATTGTGAAGCAGAGTTTTTACCAGATATTGTATGTGCAGTATATCCGGTCGGACATGCAACACATTGGTCTGTACGTGAATCAAAATAAGTTGCACCAGTGCACAATATTGAACATTCCGCAGCACTTTCTGCCGTAGTAGTTCCGGTTCTTTCTTCCGGATTTGGGCATTGTGCATGCACGCTGACCGAACCATAATTTAATGTTTCCGCGGCAGCGTAATAACCGTCACCCACTTCGGAACAACTGGAATCTCCTGTATTAGCTAAGTAATGACCGGCATTACAATGAATTTGACATTGGTTGATTGATGTTTTTCCATTTTCAGTATTGTAATTGTACCCAGTTGGACAGGCAACGCATTGGTTGTTGGCATTACGATATGTTGCGCCAGTACACGACTGTAATGCCTGTTGACTGCCTGTTTCGCCATAGGCGTATGTGGTGGCTGTCGCAAAATACCCGCTGTCCACCGCAACACAGGTGCCGCCAGCCGTTGCGACATATGTTCCAGAATTGCAGTGTATTTCACATTGGGTAATAGAATCTTTCGTGTTTGTGGTATTGTATGTATAGCCCAATGGACACGCAACACACCCATTTGCATCAGCGTTTGGATTGTTTTCGTCATAGTATGTTGCACCCTTACATTTATTCGGCAAATCTTCACAAGAAACCTTGCCATTCCAATAAGATTCGTAATGAGTGATATATTGGCGCATATCGATAAATGAATCACAACTGGTTGCGACATTTGTGTCTGTAAATGTTCCTTGCCACATGTTAGTTGCTGTTGGACTGCTGTTTGTAATCAATCCAGCAAATGTTGTTGGTGGTATGTATCCAGCCAATCTTGTTGCACCATTGAAAGTATCACTGAACATATAATCTGCCGCGGTGGTAATTTTACTAAACAAATCTGTTGGTATTGCGGTTATGTTGGTACAATCACGGAATGTCCCATAAAACATACTTGCTGCGCCAGTGCTGATATCGCCAAACATTCCGTCGGGTATGCTGCTTAAACTGGTACAATCACGGAATGTGTTTGCGAACATATCAGGTGCACCGGTTTCCAGATTAGCAAACAAGCCAGACGGTATGTTGGCTAAATTAGTACATCCATAAAATGTGCCATTAAACATATTTTGTGCACCATCGGTAATACCGCTGAATAACGCGCTGGGGATACTTGTTAAATTGGTCGCGCCACGGAACGTATCTATAAACAATGGGGCTTCACCGTTGCCCGTCCCAAGTTGCGGAAATACCGATGACAAATTACCCGTAACAGACGCTATTTTATCCTGAGTTCCGTTGGAACTTTTATAAAAAGCAATTGATGAAGTTGTTCCATACGCGGTCGCCGCGCCACCAAAAAGTATCGTATGTGCGCCCGCCGATTCCCATGTGCAAGTATAAACCGATGAGCTAATTCCGCTGCGTGTAATTTTTGTGCCAGACACACCACCGCCAGCCAATGTTCCACCATCGCCACAGTCAACATAGAACGCGCCTTTGGCTGCCAAAGTAAATGATAATTCTGTTGCGCTGGATGTTGTTGTGACAGTAAATGCTGGGTCATCACATATACCATTAATCAGCATTTTACCGGTGGGACATGTTAGTGGCGCACATGATACCTTGTTGTTCCAAGTAGTATTGGTACTGCCTTCATATCCTGTTGTAAATTGTGTCATACCTTCAAAGCCATCACAATTGGTTGCCAATGTATTACCACCGGTAAATGCTTCTTGCCACATGTTGGTGGCGGTGGGACTTCCATTTGCAATCAATCCACCAAATGTAGATGGAGGAATATAACCAGTCATAGCAGTATCGCCATAAAAAACATACTTAAATTCACCATCATATGCATTAGTAATGCCACTGAACAAATTTTCCGGTACAGAGGTCAGCCCAGTACACAGGTTAAATATTGAACGGAACATATTTTTTGCACCACCCGTTGCATTAACAAACAAGTTCGATGGTATTGTTGTTATACTGCTACAACGATCAAAAGTTTCACGATACATATTTGCCGTAGATCCGGTTACCCCGGTGAACAATCCCGCCGGGATATTGGTCAGGTTTGTGCATTCCTGGAACGTTTTATAGAAACGCGGTTGATCTTCGTCCGTGGCACCATTGTTCAATGTCGGGAACAGCGCACCTAGTGAACCGCCAATGGATGCTATTTTTGATTTTGACGGAGTGTTAAAACTGATTGTTGTGTCGGTGATTGGAGGTTTATCTGCACTGCCCAGCACACGATACGCGGTTGGTGTGCCACATAATCCAATTGTGTATGTTCCAGCTGTGGTATATGTATGCGAATATGTTTCAGCGGCCTCTGTATTATTGGTACGATCAATTGGTTCTTTTGTACCATCACCCCAATCAACCCCAAACACACCAGCGGCAGACAGATAGAATGATATTTCCGTATTTGCGGATAAACTGGTGGTTGTCACAGTAAATTCATCGCAAACACAAACATCGTTCTCTAAACGAAATTCGGGTAAACAATTATCTGCGTGTGCGCCAGCAAACACGACAAACAAACACGTGAAAATCGAACAAATTATCCGCTTCAATGAAATCTTTTCCCCTTATCACTTAGGCAATATACTAAATAGAGAAATTTTATACAAGTGCTTTTTATGTTGAAATGTGATTTTTTGTTCGTATTTTAATCTAGTAAAAAAACCGCTTAAACAAGCGGTTTTTAAATCTTTTTTTCAAGAAAATATTTTTTCGTTTTAATTCCAATTTTTGCGTTTGTGCCACAATACTATGAACAAGTTGATAAAGAACAGCCATGCCCAAATATCTGCACCGAAAAAACCACCGTAAATGTTAGGAATTGATACACCGTTACTGACCAGAATAGGGGGGATTAAAAAGATAATAGTTGCAATTGACAGAGCAAAACTTACCAATATCACTTCGCGATCTGCATGCCGTATTTCTGCGATAAACACAGGCAACAACAACACAAAAAGCCACATTAAAACACCAAGATAAAGACCAATTGACATGATTTTTTCCCTCTTATTACTACTTTGCCATTATATGACTTTTTAGAAAATAATACAAGGATAAAAAATGCAAAGTTTGAATTGTTTATTGGCGATAAACTCGAAAATTTGATATAATGCGATTGAAAGCAAAGGAGTTGTCTATGTTTAAAGTAAAAAAAGAGCTGTACTATGTAAAATATTATTTATTTGGTATTCGTGTTTGGAAACGTGAAAAAACAGCCAAAGAGGTTCTTGAATTTATCATGACTGAAATGGAAAGCCATTGTGCAAATATGCAATCTACACTAAGAAAGAATACCAGAAAAATATTGACCTATGTTGATGAACATTATCAGGCTAAGAAAACGATAAAGAAAGCAACACCAAAAAAACGTAAATAATAACTGGTTGATTGATAATTTTTGTTTGTGCGAATTCTGTTGAGGTTCGTGACGGTTTTTGATTTTCTGGTCGTGCTTGGTGAATAATTCTCGAGCCGATATTATCAAGATTGGACAAGAAATCAATAATATAAAAAATAAACTAAGATATGTGAATTTATATTAAAAAAGTTTGGGTAACAAACTGGTAATTTAATAAAAAAGAGACGACTGAAAATTTACACATCGCCCCATTGTTATTATTATTATTATACCAAAATACTACGGTGTAAACGGGTAAAATAAGTAATTGAAAATTGGTAAATGATAAATTTTTTGATTTTTATCTTTTATATTGTATAATTTTAATCATTGAAAAGGTTTATTATGAAAAAATACTTATCAGTTATATTTAAAATTATTGGTATAATACTAGTTTTTTTGTTTGTTGTAGCAGGTTTAATTGACAGTTTCGAAAGGAAACAACGAAATAAAGAGTTACAAAATTCATTACTTGAACAAACATGTGTCAAAGAATGTATTGAAGCATCTAAAAGCAAAGAAACAAAAGATATAAAGAAAAATTTCAACTTTAATGATGAAGATTTTGAAAACTATTGTAATTGTGCTTGTAAAGATTCAACGAGGAACAAACAATTAACACAAGAAGCTGTTGTTGCACGTTGCTCGGACAAATATTTAAGTTTTGGCAGAATCACAGATGAATTTGACAAATGTGTCCGGTTAGCGTCTAGTAAATATAATGAGAATATTTTTTATAGCGGATTAGGCAAACAGTTTAATATGTCTGCAGATCAGGTAAAAAAGACGATGTATCCTGCGGATTACAAACTATTCATTTCCTGTATTTGCAAACGTAATTCTCCAGATTTTTGCGGAAAATTAACAGCAGGACAAGCTTTGTTAGATGCAACCTTTGAACAATGTATAAAGATAAACAAGGAACAAATAAAGTTATCACTAGAACAAATTAAATCAGACACATTGAAACAGGAAGCGGTTTTATCTCTACCAACAGATCAAGACATCAGAAATTATTGTGAATGTTTTATCTCTAATCAAAAAAAGATAAAGAAAATGAATGGCTCTGTAATAGAGAAGGCATTGGAATTAAAAAAAGCTGAACAGAATTGTGTCAACTTGTATTTTTAACATCGGGGGAGAATATGAATAAATTTATGAAAATTGGTATTGTTTTAGTTTCTATTGGTGTTGTTGCCGGGATTGTTTGGTACGTTCGTTCCCAAAATTTAAAAAATGAAGCAATGAGAGAGTACAAAAAATTATTTGAAGCTTGTGACATAACTTGTAAAAGCCTGCCATCAGAAGAAATACGAAAAAATCGTCTTAAAATTAAATCGGACATAATGCATTTAAAAGAGGATATTGGTAGACCACTTAGCGAAGAACAGTTGTCAACATTTAAAGAAGCTCAAAAAGAAAAAATATATTTCCCCGATGGATATTGGCGTGATATGTGCACATGCAAATGTGGTGTAGAAGCAAAAGCAAAAACAGGTTTTTTTAAACCAAAATCAAGTTCTTATCTTGATGTGCTTGATGCGGAAGGCGATAAGTCGGAGTATTCGTTAAATTGTATAATAGGTGTGCAAGTTAAGTATACTAAAATTGCTTCTCAAAGAAAAAAAGAAGCAGAAAGTTTATTAGATACTGTCATTATGAGAAAATATATTGATGACTGTGTTTCTGGCTTTAAAAACAAGAAAAAAACTTCAGCAAATATCAAATCTATCTGTAGCTGTGTAGTTGAAGATGTGTATTTTTTAGGCGACAGTAATTCTTATCAAGAGGCAATTGATGCATGTTCCGGCAATTATTAAAATTTGACAGATTCGATATATAATGTTTTTTCTTTTCTCGTTTCGGACTCATATAGAATCATACAAAAACCATTAAAATTTGACACTGGATAAACAAAACCACTATTTGATTAAGGGGGTATTATGCGGTGTTAAATATTGTACAGACACACTTATTTGCTTGATAAATCGCAAAAATTTGCTATTTATAATCAGGACAAATAATAAAGGTTTTTATATTGAATGAAATCGTTATACATTTTCATTTGCCAGATAACAAGCACGAAATGGATGCCAAGGTATTGAATACCTGTGAAGCAAAAGTTATCGCAATCATAGACCAAATCATTGAAACCCTTGGGTTAGAAAATGAATTTAAATTGGCGTTTGTTATAAGAACCGAAGGCGGAATCAGAGACAGGTTAAAATATCAAATCATATATTTAGGTGGTGCTTTTATTGTTGGTTATATAGCCAATGTTTTAGGAAATTTAACAACGAATTATCTTACCAAAAATCCAAACACAGAAATTCAAAATATAGAAAAATATACAAAAGAAATTGAAGATTTAACAGCACAAATTCAACATAATGTTGACCTGCAATTAGATGAGCAAAAAAAACAAACAAAACTGCTGGAAAACATAGCCAAGGGGATAAACCAATTAACAACAAATAACCAAACAAAAAACGAAATACAAAAGAAACAATCAGTGCTATACAAAACTCTTGCATCAGATGACGATATTAAAAAATTTTCTGTTGAAACTGTGGATAAAAACACACAAGAATTTGTAGAACAAGCAAGCATACCGCGCGATAAATTCGGAACATTTATTTTGGATTCTGGTGATTTAGATCCGATAATAGACAGAAAGGCAACGATTGCTATTATATCGCCAGTATTAAATGACAACGGTCGATACAAATGGAAAGGTGAATATAAGGGGGAAATTATAGATTTTTATATGTCTGATTCAGATTTTAAACAACTTATTTTATCAAACCAAGTTAAATTTGGTGCAAATGACTTGTTGTCTGGGGTCTTGAAAATAAATAGAAAGATAAACGAGTTTGGTGAAGAAATTGCAACAGGATATTCCGTTGAAGAAGTATTCGGTTTTGAACATGATGATGGTGGTTATACAGAAACAATTAAAGGTCAACGCGAACGTTTAAAAGCGGATATGCCCGATACACCAACGACACTTTATATGGACTTCGGGACAGACCAGTAACATAAAAAACTTTACAGAAACTATTAAAATTTGACATTAAAAAGTTCGAAAATGGGGTAAAAATAGCACTTTCTAAAAACACAACTCTCGAACTCTTTGTAAGTATTGGAAACCAAACAAAAAACCGCTCTTAACGAGCGGTTTGAACTCTCTGGTCGGGGCGATTCCTCCTTGACGACCAATAAACCAACCATAAACAAAAACTCTATTAGAAATATGTGGGGCGAAAGGATTGCTTTGTCCAAATAAATTTGGACTTCGCTCCCTTGGCTCATTCGCTTTGCTCACCGGCATACTGCCGTCTGCCTCTCGCCTGCGGGTCGAACCTTCTTCCCGAATGTTCTTTGAATCCTTTTGCGCCGACATAAACAGTTTAATAA
>JAGCOR010000025.1 GCA_017642585.1 Alphaproteobacteria bacterium
ACTGAATATGCCGGCAGCAGCGAAAAGAAAAGCAAATAATAATTAAAATCAAAGGTTTTAATCATGTTAATGCCAAATAAAACAAAATTTCGCAAACAGCACAAAGGTCGTATTCACGGAGTTACCAAAGGTGGAAGTGAATTGGCGTTTGGTTCGTTTGGATTAAGAGCTATGTCGCCAGAACGTGTGACAGCTCGTCAAATAGAAGCTGCACGTCGTGCCATTACACGTCATATGAAACGTATGGGTAAATTATGGATTCGTATTTTCCCAGACGTTCCAGTTACCACAAAACCAGGTGGTGTTCGTATGGGTAAAGGTAAGGGTGCTGTTGAATACTGGATTTGCCGCGTTAAACCAGGCCGCATCATGTTCGAATTAGACGGTGTTAAACCAGAAGTCGCATATGAAGCATTTGCTTTGGCTGCTGCAAAATTGCCAGTTAAAACAAAAATCGTAGAACGCAAAGTAAACTAATTATACAAGTGCAAAAGGTTTGAAAAGATGGCAGAAAAAAAAGTAAAGAAAACAGCCGAAAAAGATGCTTTGACAAAGGAAGCTTTGCAGAGCAAATTGGTTGATTTGAAAAAAGAACAAATGAATCAACGTTTTCAACTGGCTGCGGGTCAATTGCCAAAAACACATGTTTTGCGTAAAACTCGCCGCGAAATTGCACGTGTAAAAACCAAGTTGAACGCTGCGAAATAACTAAATCTTTGACTTTTGATTTTTTTAGTGTAAAATCAAAGGCCGAAAAAACAAGAAAATAAGGACTAAAGTTATGCCAAGACGTATACTGCAAGGAACTGTAAAAAGTACAGCAAATGATAAAACTGTCGTTGTAGAAGTAGAACGCCGTTTTCGTCATCCATTGTACGGAAAGTTTGTGAAGCAGAATAAAAAATACAAGGCACACGATGAAAACAACGAATATAAAGTTGGCGAAATCGTTGCTATCGAAGAACATCGTCCTATTTCCAAGACAAAATCTTGGGTCGTTAAAGGGCGCGTTGGGGTCAGCAAAGACACATCTGTCAATGTTGATTAATTAATCAGGTGGGTTTTTTGAGGTTTCAGATTTGTTTGTTAAATCTGGAACAGTCGAAACCCGGTAACAAAGCAATGGGGGATTGCCCCGTTTGCAGGATTGAGGAAAAAGTTATGATACAAAATGAAACAGTTATGACAGTTGCAGATAACTCTGGTGCACGTAAAGCTATGTGTATCAAAGTTTTGGGTGGTTCTCACCGCCGTTATGCAACAGTTGGCGACAAAATTGTTGTTGCTATTAAAGACGCCATTCCACGTGGTAAAGTTCAAAAAGGAACTGTTCAACGTGCTATTATCGTTAGAACAAAATTCCCAGTAAAACGTCCAGACGGATCTATCATCCGTTTTGATGATAACGCAGTTGTTTTGATTAATAAAAACAACTTTGAACCAATTGGAACACGTATTTTTGGCCCAATTGCACGTGAAGTTCGTCGTAAATATGACGTTCAAAAAATTGTGTCTTTGGCACCGGAAGTAATATAATACTTTTGACTAACTAAAAGGTTGAGATATGAAAATTAAAAAAGGCGACGAAGTCGTAGTTATATCGGGAAAATATAAAGGCGTCAAAGGTAAAGTATTACAAGCACGTCCAGAAGAATCCCGTGTTGTGGTTGAAGGTGTAAACCGTCATAAATGGCACATCAAACCAACACAAGAACAACCAGGTCATATTATTGATCGCGAAGCACCAATCCATGTATCTAATGTTGCATTGGTTGATCCAAAAACAAAGAAAGCAACACGCGTTGGATACAAAGTAAATGGTGATAAAAAAGTTCGTGTTTCAAAAAAATCTGGAACAGAAATCTAAAAACAAATGATTCCGCTGTTACGGAATCGATAAACGAAAGGGCATAAAAATGCAAAGCAGATTGCGTGAAATTTATGAAAAAAATATTGTTCCTGAATTGGTTAAAGAATTCGGGTACACAAATAAGTTCGCAGTTCCAAAATTGTCCAAAATTGTTTTGAACATGGGCGTTGGGGAAGCTGTGTCTGATAAAAAGAAATTGGATTCTGCAGCAACTGATTTAACAGCTATTGCTGCACAAAAATGTATAATCACACATGCAAAAAAATCTATTGCAACATATCGTTTGCGTGAAGGTCAAGCGATTGGTGCAAAAGTTACTTTGCGTGGCAAAAGAATGTATGATTTCTTGGATAAATTGATTACAGTGGCACTGCCACGTGTGAAAGATTTCCGTGGATTGTCAAAATCTAAATTTGATGGTCGTGGAAATTATGCGTTCGGTATCAAAGAACATTTGATATTCCCAGAAATTTCTGTTGATAAAATTGATTCTATCCGTGGTATGGATATTGTCATTGTTACAACAGCAAAAACAGATGATGAAGCACGTGCATTGCTGACAAAAATCGGCTTGCCATTGGTTTTGAAATAATCAAAAGGAAATAAAAATGGCTAAATTAGCGTTGATAGAAAAACAAGGTAAACGTGAAAAGATGGTTAAGAAGTATGCCGCAAAGCGTGCTGCACTTAAAGAAAAAATGTCTTTGAAAGCGACCCCAGAAGAACGTATGGACGCAATGAAAAAAATGGCTAAATTGCCACGTAATGCAAATCCAACAAGATTGCATAATCGTTGCTCTGTAACAGGTCGTGCACGTGGATATTCACGTATGTTTGGTTTGTGCCGCCAACAGGTTCGCACCCAAGCATCCGAAGGAAAATTACCAGGGGTTCGCAAATCCAGTTGGTAATCGTTTAACAAAAATGCAAGCTGTGGACAATGCAGCCCAAGTGCAGGGGAAACCTTGCGAAATACTTAAGGAGTAAAATATGTCATTATCACATCCAATCGGAGATATGATTACCCGCATCCGTAACGGACAAAATGCAGGTAAAGAATTCGTCACCGTTCCAAACAGCAAATTACGTGCTGCAGTGTTGACGGTTTTGAAAGACGAAGGTTTTATAACAGATTTTCGCCAAGAACAAATTGATGAAAAACGTTCTAATTTAATCATCGAATTAAAATATGTTAACGGCAATGGCGCAATCCAAGAAATCACGACTGTTTCTAAACCAGGTCGTCGTGTTTATTCAGGTTGTGCAAAGATGCCTCGCGTGCTGAATGGTTTGGGTATCGCGATTGTATCTACGCCAAATGGTGTTATGACAGATCACAAAGCTCGTTTGATGAATGTCGGCGGCGAAGTGTTGTGCAAAGTTATTTAATCAAAGGAATTTGTTATGTCTCGTGCAGGAAAATATCCAGTAGAAATTAAAAATGGTGTATCGGTTGAATTGACTGATTCTGCCATAGTTGTAAAAGGTCCAAAAGGCGAATTGAAAATCGCATTGGATACTAAACATGCCAATTTGGTTGACGTTAAAGTAGAAGATGGCCACGTTGTTGTTACACCAAAAGACGCAGAAGACAAAGCTTCACGCGCTATGTGGGGAACAATGACACGTAACATCAAATCTGCAGTGCAGGGTGTTACAGAAGGTTTTTCAAAAGCTATGTACATGAAAGGTGTTGGTTATAGAGCATCCGTCAAAGGTAATCAATTCACATTGGTTGTTGGTTTTTCTCATGATGTTGTTATGGAAATCCCAGCTGGTTTGACAGTTACAATTGGCGAAACACCAACTGAATTTACAATTTCAGGTATAGACAAGAATTTGTTGGGTCAATTTGCAGATAAAATTCACAAAATCCGCAAAGCAGATCCTTATAAAGGAAAAGGCCTTTTCTATAAAGACGAATATGTCCGTCGTAAAGAAGGCAAGAAGAAATAATAAAACAATATAATTTCCGCTGTTACGGGAATTTAAAAATAAGGAAAAATAAAATGTTAAAACATTTATCTTCTGAAGAAAGACGCACTTTGGCAAATCGTGGTGCGTTGAAAAGAAAGAATCCTGGCAAGATTCGTTTGTCAGTATTCCGTTCTGATCGTCATATTGAAATCCAAGCTATTGATGATGTGAAAGGTTGCACATTGTGCGCTGCATCTACAAAAGAAAAAGATTTCAAAGGCAAAGGTTGGAATATTGCTGGGGCTGAAATGCTTGGTAAGATTTTTGCCGAACGTGCAGCAAAAGCAGGTATCAAAGACAACTGCTATTTTGATCGTGGTCGTTATTTGTATCATGGTCGTGTAAAGGCTTTGGGCGATTCTATGCGCGCAAACGGAATGAAAATTTAATTTAGATGGAGCATAAAACAATGGCACGTTTTGATGATAAAAAATTACAGACAGATAATTTGGTAGATAAATTAGTTTCTATCAACCGCGTTTCTAAAACAGTGAAGGGCGGTCGTAACATGTCTTTCTCGGCATTGGTTGTTGTCGGGGATAAATCAGGTTTAGTTGGTTTTGGCAAAGGTAAAGCATTGGAAGTGCAAGCCGCTGTTCAAAAAGCAACAAAAGCAGCAAAAGCAAAAATGATCCGCGTTCCTTTGAAAGAAGGTCGTACATTGCACCATGATAGTTCTGCAAAATATGGCGCCAGCAAATTGGTTGTTCGCAGTGCTGTTCCTGGTACTGGTATTATTGCGGGTGGTGCTTTGCGTGCAGTTTTCGAATGCTTGGGTGTTCAAGACGTTGTGGTTAAATCACAAGGTTCAAACAATCCAAACAATATGATTCGTGCTGCATTTTTGGCATTTGAAAAAATGAATTCGCCAAAAACTGTTGCTGCTCGTCGTGGTAAAACTGTTTCTGAAATCATCGCTGGTCGTGATGGTAAAAAAGTAGAAACAGCAGAAGAAGCAAAATAATTAAAATAAACCGAGTACGCAATCTTGTATTGCGTGCGAAACAGACTATATCATAGTCATAGGACTAAAAGGAAAAAGAAATGAAATTAAATGCTTTGATGGATAATTATGGTGCTCGTAAAGGTATCAAACGCGTTGGTCGCGGTATGGCATCTGGTTATGGTAAAACAGCAGGTCGTGGAACCAAGGGTCAAAAAGCTCGTTCTGGATCACGCAAACAGGCAACATTCCAAGGTGGACAAATGCCAATTTTGCGTCGTTTCCCAAAATTTGGTTTCAACAATCCATTTGCTAAAAACTATGTAACAATCAATTTAGGCGATATCGAAAAATTTATTGCATCTGGCAAAATTGATGCCAAAAAAGAAATCAATTTAGATTCTTTGTTTGATGCAAAAATCGTAAATCGCAAATTGGATGGTTTGAAAGTTTTGGCCAAAGGCGAAATCAAAACAGCTGTGAACATTGTTGCAAACAAATGGTCAAAAGCCGCAGAAGCAGCAATTGTAAAAGCAGGTGGAAAAATTCAATCCAAATAAATCAATCGCACATCTGTAAGTTCTTTACAGATGTGTTGATAAACACAAAGTTTATACACCATGAAATCGTTCAGAAATATTTTTAGAAATTTATCCGATTTACAAAAACGTATTCTGTTTACATTGGGTGCGTTGATTGTTTATCGTATTGGTTCTTTTATTCCATTGCCAGGTGTTAACGCCAGTGCTGTTTTGCACCTGTTCAACGGTGATAATGGAATGATGGGAATGTTTGATATGTTTTCTGGTGGTTCTTTGTCTCGTATGTCTGTGTTGGCTTTGAACATCTTCCCATACATTTCAGCATCCATCGTTATTCAATTGTTAAGTGCGACCAGCAAATCTTTGACTGATTTGCGCAAAGAAGGTGAATCTGGTCGTATTAAAATCAACCAATATACTCGTTATTTGGCTGTGTTATTAGCAGTTGTGCAGGGATGGGCGGTTGTTCGTGGATTGGAATCTATGGCGCCAGTTAATGGTGTTGCTGCGGTTGCAAATCCAGGAATGGCATTTGAATTGTCTGCGATAATTGCGTTGGTTGGTGGAACTGTATTCGTTATGTGGTTGGCAGAACAAATAACTGCACGTGGCATAGGCCAGGGTGCATCGTTATTGATTTTTGCCGGTATCGTTGCAGAAGTTCCAGGTGGCATCGCAAAGTTGTTCTCACTGGCCGGGGTCGGTCAAATGTCCCCAGCTATGATTGCGTTGGTGTTGGGTTTTGTTATTGGTATTATCGCACTGATTGCATTCATGGAACAGGCACAACGTCGTATTCAAATTTTGTATCCACGTCAGGCGATGGCAAATGGTGTTATGAATACAAATGTTTCATATTTACCAATCAAAGTTAATATTTCTGGTGTTATGGGACCTGTGTTCGCTGCATCTATTATGATGTTGCCTGCGTTTATACAACGTTTCGTGCAAAGCGAAAATTTGACGGTTCAAAACATATTGGGATTTTTCACATATGGAACATGGTCTTATATGCTTATGTACACTGTATTGATTGCGTTCTTTGCATATTTCCAAACAGCCGTTGTGTTCAATTCCGAAGAAACCAGTACTAATTTGAAAAACGTTGGTGGATATATCCCAGGTGTTCGTCCAGGTGAACAGACAATGCATTATTTGGATGATGTGGTTTCCAGAACAACTGCGATTGGTGTTGTTTATTTAATCGTAGTTTGTGTGTTGCCTATCATTTTGAATACCCGTGCAGGAATGCCAGTAATGATTGGCGGAACCAGTGTTTTGATCGTTGCGGGTGTTGTATTGGATACTATGAACCAGGTAAAATCTTATTTAGTTGAAAGACAATACACAGGTGTTGTTAACAAAGCACAAAAGAAAGGTCGTTTCCGCAATTAATGTGGAAATAAAAACAAGATTTGATTTTTGTGTTTGAACATAATAAAATAATTGAACATAAAAATCACAAGACATTCAAAAAACGTGTGGATTTTGAATGTTGAAAGTGTGGATGGAAACATCCCAAAAGTAATAACAAAAAAAGGAAAATAAAAGATGGCACGTATAGCAGGTGTTAACATTCCAAGTGAAAAACGCATTGAAATTGCGTTGCAATACATTCATGGTATTGGGCCAGCAAGATCTGCACAGATTTGTTCTGCATTGAAATTGAAAGACGGTCTGCGCGCAAAAGATTTGACTGACGAGGATGTTATCAAAATTTCAAATTACATTGAACAAAATTTCAAAGTAGAAGGTGATGTTCGTCGTGAAGTTGCAATGAATATTAAACGTTTGCAAGATTTGAAAACATATCGCGGCATTCGTCATCGTAATCGTTTACCAGTTCGTGGTCAACGCACACAAACTAACGCCCGTACTCGTAAGGGTAAACGCGTAGTTGTTGCAGGATCTGCGACCAAGGGTAAATAAAGTTTAATTGGGTAGAGATTAACACGATAGTTAATTGAAGACATCTAATAAAAGGAAAAACACAAATGGCAGTTACAAAATCAAAAAAGAAAGTAATTAAGAAAGTGTCACATGGCATTGCTCATGTTGTCGCTACAAATAATAATACACGTATTACAATCACAGACCAAAGCGGTGCAGTTTTAACATGGGCAACCGCAGGTGCTAATAATTTCAAAGGTGCAAAAAAATCTACACCATACGCCGCAACAGTTGTTGCAGATGCAGTTGGTAAGAAAGTTGCAGAAATGGGCATGAAAACAGTTGATGTTTTGATGCGCGGTATTGGCCAAGGTCGTGAATCTGCTGTTCGTGGATTGGCTAACGCCGGATTGATTGTTCAATCTATTACAGACACAACGCGTATTCCACACAATGGGTGCCGTCCAAAGAAAGTGCGTCGTGTTTAATAAAATTAACCGCCCGTTCGGGCGGTTTTTTATTTGATTACAAAAATATTCTTGACCCAAAGGCGTTGTTTTTATACACTTATTTGTGCTGAAAGGAAATTTTGTTGAGAAAATATTTATTTGTATTTTTATCATCTTTTGTGATTTGTGGTACAGCCATGGCCGATGGCTGTCCTGCTGGGCAATACAAAGATCCTTCCACAGATGATTGTGTTCTTTGTCCAAAAGGAACATTTAATGCGACTTCCAACTCCATGACCCCGCGCTGCACTGCTTGCTCGAGTGGATATACCACTATATATGAAGGTTCAAGAGAAGAGACAGATTGTATTCATTATGTGGATAAATTTTGTGTTGATAATGATTGTTTTGAATGGCCTGCAACTATCTCTCCTGAGGCAAGAGTAGATACCACATATCTTTCTTTTCAATAAAACAGTTGACTTGTTATGAAATTATGTTAAAATACGCGGGCACGTAAGGTTTTCTGCGTGTTTATGGTGAAAATAATAAACTAAGCCATGGAGTAAAAAAAATATGATCGAAAAAAACTGGATGACTTTGATTAAACCAAAAAAATTAAATATCAAAGTCGATGAAAATAATCCTAATATTGCTACATTAGTTGCAGAACCTTTGGAAAAAGGTTTCGGTTTAACATTGGGGACTGCATTACGTCGTGTATTGTTGTCTTCTTTGCAAGGATGTGCACCAATCTATATCAAAATTGATGGTGTTCAACACGAATTCAGCAGTTTGTCTGGTGTTCGTGAAGATGTCACTGATATCATTTTGAATTTGAAAGGTGTTTATTTTAAAGCATTAACCGAAGGTCAACACAAAGCAACACTGAAAGTCAAAGGCCCAGCAGTTGTAACTGCGGGCATGATTGAAACATCTGGCAGTATTGAAGTGATGAATAAAAATGCAGAAATTTGCACTTTGGATGAAGGCGCAAATTTGGATATGGAAATCACATTAGCATCAGGTCGTGGATATGTTCCTGCATCTGTTAATGCTGTGGATTTGCCATTGGGAACAATCCCAGTAGATTCTATTTATTCACCAATTTTGAATGTTGCATCTGCTGTTTCTCAAACACGTGTTGGTCAAAGCACAGATTATGATAAATTGGAATTAACAGTTAAAACAAACGGTTCTGTGACACCAGAAGATGCGATTGCATATGCAGCGCGTATTTTGACAGATCAATTGACTGTGTTCATCAATTTTGAAGATCCAACCCAGGTAAATGCAATTGCTGATGATGAAAAGGCAAAAGACGTATTACCATTTGATCCAAAATTGTTGAAACATGTTGATGAATTGGAATTGTCTGTTCGTGCAACAAATTGCTTGAAGAACGACAAGATTAACTGGTTGGGTGAATTGGTGCAAAAGACAGAAAATGATATGTTGAAAACACCAAACTTTGGACGCAAATCTTTGAACGAAATCAAAGTTCAATTGGAAGCAATGGGCTTGTCTTTGGGTATGGAAGTACCAGGATGGCCACCAGAAAATATTGCTGAATTGTCCAAAAAATATGAAGACCCATACAAATAAAATTGTGATAACACGCCATTTGTTGTGTTTGTCGGCTCTTATGTAGGTTTACTACACCGCGAACCGTCAAACACTGCCAACTGGCATGTTCTGACAATTTTCTTACTCCGCAAGGGGTTAGAAGTGTAACAAAAAATCCACAATTCAGAAATTTTTCTGGTTGTGGTGTCTCAAGAAATCCCTGTGAAAGCAGGGCAGAAACACAAAGGAGTAATCAATGAGACATAGAGTAGCAGGTCGCACATTTAATCGCGACACAAATGCCAGAAAAGCCATGTTTATTGGTTTGGCAAAAAACTTGATTGAAAAAGAACAAATTAAAACGACTTTGCCAAAAGCAAAAGATTTACGCGGTGTTGTCGAAAAATTGATTACCCGTGCAAAAGTTGATACTGTTGCAAATCGTCGTTTGACAGCATCTGAATTAGGTAATTCATCTGCTGCCACAGTGAAAAAATTATTCACTGTATTGGGCCCACGTTATGCAAAACGTCCTGGTGGTTATACACGCGTTTTGAAAGCTGGTTTCCGTTATGGCGATGCAGCACCAATGGCAATTATCGAATTGGTTGATCGTGATGAAAATGCCAAGAAAGTAGCACCAAAAACAGTTGCTGCTGAAAAAGCAGAACCTGTGGCCAAAGAAGAAGAAGCAAAACCAGCAGCACCAAAAACAAAACGTGTTGCAGTAGAAAAGAAAGCGGCTGCTCCTAAGGCAACTGGTGCAAAGAAAGCTGTTGCAGTTAAACGTCGTGCAACTGGTAAATAATTGCTAATAAAAATGCACAAAAATATACCGCCCAATCGGGCGGTTTTTTCTTTTTTTCATATGGAAAAAATCAATTATATACTTGCATAAATAGGGGTATTATGATAAAATTATCAAGAAGGTATAAGGAGTTTTTTATGCGTAAGTTGTTGATTTTGCCGATAATTATGGCGTTTTGTGTCGCTGATACTGGTGCGTTTGCTGCTAATGTACGTGGTGGTCGTACTACTGGTACCACTGGTACTACTGGTACTACTGGTGCCACTGGTGTAAAGGCTGCGCGTGCCGCAAAACAACAGACTGTTAAATCGACAGGTGTTACAGCCCGTGCGGCAAAAACAACAGGTGTTACAACAACTGGCGTAAAGAAAGCATCTCCAACAAAATCAACTGGGACAGCAACTGGCGGTAAGACAGCTGGTGCCAAGGGTGCACGTGCTGCGGCGACCCAAAAAGTTTTGAATATGGGAACCAAGGTAAAAACTGCAACTGAAAACACAGTTGTCGATGAAGAATGTCAAAACGCATATTATGGATGTATGGATGCCTTCTGTATGTTGGATAACGCGTCTGGTGGTCGTTGCCAATGCAGTGATAGGAATAAAGAATTAGATGCTGTGTTGAACGAAATTATGAAATTAGATGAACAGAGTTTGGCTATGGCAACCGAAGGTGTTGAACGTATCCAAATGGGTGAAAATGTTGATGAAATTATGAAACGCGCCAAAGCAGCGGCAGATGGTATTGGCAAGGAAAATTTACAGGTAAATATCAAAGATTCAAATTCTGGTTCCAGCAGTAGTGGCAGTAAAGCCAGACAACTTGATTTGTCTGCATGGAAAAACAACAGTATTTTCAGTGAAGATGATGATGTTTTTGGTGGTGGTAACGAAGAATCTGCGGGTATTCCTGAAGGGGGCGAATTTGCAAACAAATTTGGTGATGAATTACAGATTGCTGCGTCGGGTGTTTGTGTAAAACAATTGCCGGATCAATGTAAAAAATCTGCATCATTTTTGCAATTAACATACGGCCAAAGAATTAGATCAGATTGTACGGCATATGAAAACAGTTTGAAACAACAACGCGCTGCCAGCCAAGAAAAATTGGCAACTGCACAAAAGGCTTTGCGTGATGCTGCATTGGAATCTTTCCAAAATGAAAACAAATATGATTTGGGTGAATGCGTAGTTCGTTTCAAACAATGTTTGCAAACAACAGCTGAATGTGGTGAAGATTATTCTGGATGCGTTGCCGATACATCTATTTTGGCTGGATTATATGGTAAAACAAGCGGTAGTTCTTCCAGTAAGGTTGCAACAACTGTGATTAAAACTGGTGCAACCAGTGTTACAATCAGTTCTGCAACATATGATATTTTGAATACTAAAAAAATGATGTGTACATCTGTTGTAAAACAGTGCGTTAAAGCAAACCAGAAAGATGCTGTGTGGCAACAGGTTATCAAAGATTTGGCACCTGTGATGTACACTGCTGAATATAACGCAGCATCAAACAATCGTATGAATTGTATTTCTACTGTTGTGAAGTGCGTTCAAACAGCGTGTGGTTCACAATGGGATGATAAATCTGATAACTTTGATGCATGTTTGTCCGATCCAAACAGTATCGAAAACTATTGTAAATTAGAATACAATCGTTGCGGTGATGTCGCTTCCCAGGGCAATGTTAAAGAATATATTATGGCTAAACTTGCGGCATTAAAAGTTGATAAATGTACAACTGATGTCAAAGAATGTTTGTTATCCGAAGATCGTTGTGGTCCAGATTATGCAGGATGTATAGGTTTGGATACAGATACTATTGTTGATATGTGTCCTGCAGATAAGTTGTTGTCTTGTCAAGACAGGGCTAATGGCGGTGCAGCGGCGGTTCGTGACTATATTTCACAAATTGCCCAAGGTATCGCGTTAAATATCGATAATAAATTTGCCACTGCATGTCAAAACGCAGTTGATGCCGCAATGGAAAGAATTTGTGGCGGTGGGGATGAAGACTCTGAAAGTTCTCACGGATGTGCAGGTATGGATGTTTTATCAACAAATGAAATCAAAGGTTCTATGAAATGGAGATATTGTAAAGAGATTGCTGGAACAGACGCTAAGGTTAAGAAAGATTGTACCGATTATTTAGAAGAAATCAAAGACGAAGATTTGGTGACATTTGGAGATTCCAACAGTGCAACACCAACCGCATATGGCAAGGTTCTGCCTGTGTTAAGCAACAGTTTTTCTCTTATAAGCAGAATTAAATTTGATGAAGAAGGACATTGTAACCCCAGCACTGCAACCGATCAAAATTCTTCTGAAACAGATAAAGCAAAAGCTGATAAAGCAAAAGATGGTGAGGAAGCAGCAGGCGAAGATTATTTTTGTGTAGAAGGTGTTACTACTCCAAGTGGGGTCATGAAAAACCTGCTTAAGAGTATGAACCGTGAATACGCATTAACCATGGCAAAGTTTAAGAATGATGCAACAATTAAGGGTTGTGTTGAAGGTAAAACAATACAGGGTATTTCCACACGTAAATCGGATAACAAAAATAAAAGTAATGCAAAAGAATTGGGTCGATCAGAAGGACGTTATCCACAATTATTAAATTCTACGGGATATGAAGTAAGTAGTGAAGTTATGAATACTGTGTTGACAGATTATTACGCAGAATTAAATAAAGTTATGGATTCAGAAGATAGTAAAAAGATGTATGAAGAAATTTCACAACGTAGACAGAAATTAATTGTAAATCGTTTATCAAGATTGTTGATGGGTGGTAAAAATTTCTGTTCTTTGTCAGATAAAGAATTTTCTACATTGATGTCCAGTCCAGAAGCTCAAAAGATTTTGGCAAACGAACAAGATGAAGCAAACAGAACAGAATGTGCAAGCAGTAATTATAATTATGATGCAAATTTCAGTGTTTCTGGATTCATCGGATCTTGGTTCAGGAGCATATATGGTACTGTAAATGAATATAAGGATAAATTGATAACATCAGGGTCGTCTTCAACGTATGATCCAGATACCAATGAATGTATAGTGACAACCAAAGTCTATAACTGTGAAAAGACAAGGGTTGTAAACAGAAGAACATGTAAAAGATGGGATACAAAAAATCCAACAGTTGAAACAAAAAAAATTAAAATGAAAGAATGGAATGATAAGGGATCAGAGTTCCTGAAGAGTGGTTGTTAATAAAACACCGCCCGTTTGGGCGGTTTTTTATTTCTTGGGTTTAATTATTTCAATTCATCCAAAGATTTGATAACGCGGACACCGTTGTTTTCTAACATATTGGTTGTGCCTTCTATGTCCATAACGTTTTGCGATTCCAAGAATATAACCGGTATCAAATCATTTTGTGATGCCAAATTTAACATGTCTGGTACGGGGGAGGTTTGTTGTTTGCCCGATGCAAACCATGTTTCGTTATCCATTATCCAAAAATCGCCGTCATTGTGATCATAGATTAAATATTTTTCTGTCGCGACTAAATCTTTGTATGTTTCGTATTCTATGTTGTGTTTGTCGCAATATTTTGTAACTGTATTTTCCAATTTTGTTTCGGTTTTTTCTTCGATTTCAGATGGTAAGTCAAAATTTATATCTTTAAAGGTTGGAAATCCAGAATCGTTTTGTGATGAATCAGTTTCAAAATCATCCATAGGAATATCAAAATCTGTTGGAATAGGCATCAATTCAGGTTCCGCCTGTTGTTGTTGTTCTTCTTCTTTACTTTGTGGTTGTTGTTTATTAAATACAGACACTGCACCGAACAAAGATAAATTTTGTTTTGCACGAATATACGGAACGCGCAATTCTGGTGGAACGTCGTCTGGAATATCATATTGCGTGGTGGTTGGTTCTTCTGGCTCTTCTGCTGGGGCCAGTTCGGGTGCTTTGGCCACAGGTTTCGGCAATATATTAAATATTTTAAATATGCCAAATATTTTTCCAAATATGGCTTTGATTTTATCCCAAACAGTCGAGATTTTAAATGGTAAATCTTGCTTTCTGTGGACATATAATGCGGTTGCAATATACAAAGGTATTGATGCATACATAATTACACCAAATGTAAATCCACCAAAACCATGTAATGTCGCATGAAAAAATTTCCACCAATAATGCGCTGAAAACATATCAAATTTGAATACAAAGCGCAAAATTAACCACAGGACAAAAAAGTATTCAATAGTCCATTTTAATAACAATCTGGAATTAAAGAATTCTGTCAATTTTTTCATGTTTTAATTATAGACAATAATAAGCCTTTGTCAATCTTTTGTGTAAAATAAAAAATATATTCGCAACTTTTTACAAAAAATACTTTTTTTTAGGGGTAATATATGGTAAAATATGATGAAAGGAAAATGAGAGAAAATACCATGAATATGAAGAATTTTATTGTAAAACCGTTGGCTTTTTTGTTTGTTTTCAGCGCTTTTGCCGGGGTTAGTGTGGCTGATACTGGGCGTGCCAGTTTTATGGGTAATGCGACTGCACGTGCGGGCACAAATGTAAATACTGCGCGTATGCCAACAATGCCAATTGTTTCAATGAATACAATTGGAAATCCGGCGGTCAGCACGGTTTCTCAACCTGTTAATACAAATACTGGTATTGTTATTCCAACGCCAGAACCAGAGCCAGAACCAGGCCCAACACCTCCAACTCCGCCAACCCCACCAACCCCAGAATGTCCGGATGGTGGCGTCAGAAACACACCATACACGGTCGATATGTGTATGGCTGAATTGTCCCAATGTATCAATATTGGCGGTGTTTCTAATGGTATGCATGGGTTGTTTAACGAAGATTTCTTTAATCAAATCTTGAACGGCAGTGTCAGAATTTGCCAACAGGTTGTTGATAAATGTTTGACTATCCGTAAAGATTGCCACAAAGTTTACAAGAAAAACAAAGCTGTGTGGTTAGATTTTCGTGTAAGAATTTTGCAACCTGAATATTACAACTTTGTTTTGTACAGAACAGGTTTAACACCAAACCAGGCTGAAAAAACTTGCTTTGCAATTGGTGGTCGTTGGGATGCGGTTAATGGTGATTGTTTGATCCATATTGTCGCATACAACAAAGACAAACCAATTTCAAACGAATGGTTGTTCGGTATTGCGGGTAATGGTAAAGATGCAGAAGCTTGGTTGAAAACAGGTGAAGCATTTACCTGCAACAAAAGTTTGTTTGGATTTTCTTTGATGAACAATACTGCGACAGTTGCTGCGACTGCAATTCCAGGTGCTGCGATTGTTGGTGGAACTGTCGGTGGTATCGTTGCCAAGAACAGACAAAACAGAGCTATGGCAAATCCTTGTTCCGACAAGAGCTATCGCAAAGAATTGGGCAAAAAAATAAAAACTACATACAACGATGCCAGATTGCAGAATTATTTGTATGAAGCAATTATCGATGAAGATACTGGCGATTTCAGTGCTGGTGAATCTCGTTTAGGTGCAGTTGATTTCTACGATTTGACGGAAGAACAATGCGATGCAATTATTGATTTGTATTCCAAAGCAAAAGTGTATGACGAAGCAATCAAAACTTGTGAAGCAAATTCTAAGAACAAGATGTTGTTAGATTCATTTGTTGGTGGTGTTAAAAACTATGTGAGAATTGTTGACAAAGAAGGTAATCAAGTAGTTTGCACCAGCGAAGTTGAATGCGTTACTAAACCTATGGGTGTTGAAGCAACTGATATAAACAAATTTAATGATGAATGTTTGTTTGTGCCTTTGAACATCGGTTTCTTGAAGAGAAATATCGATACAAATCCATTCTGTAATCACCAGGGTGCATGCGAAAGCGTGAAACAAATCAAACAAGAATTAAATTCTATGCGTGGTTTGTTGGCTGAAATCGAAGTTTCTACATCAACTGAAAAAGGTCCAAGTGTAGGCAAGGGTATTTTGGTTGGTGCAACAGCCGGTGCAGCAGCTGGTGGTGTTGCGACTGCGATAACAGCTGTTATAGAAAGCAGCAATATTAAATGTAAAGTCGGCAGTGATTTGGCATCCGTTTCATTGAACAAATCTTATACAATTGGTTCTTTGAAAGATTTCTATGTGAAACGTGGTTTGAATTTACCAGATACAGTGTTGGCAAATACTCCTGTGGTGGATAAAACTTCTTGGGGTGTTGCTTGCTCTGAATTCCAAGGTAATTTCGATGATTGTCAAAATGCATCTGTGATTTACAAACATGATAACAAACGCGAAGTGATATCTTATGCTTGCATAATGCAGGGCAGTATGTGTTTGATGAATCAAGATTTAGCAGAATTATATGGTGTTAATTAAGGTTGTTTGTTGGTGAGATAAAAGAAATGCCCATGTGGCATTTCTTTTTTTTTATAAAAAAATAATGTCCAATGGACATGATTGATTGTGGTGGTTTTGTGGGTTATGCCGCTTTCTTGATATTTTGTTTTACATTGCGTAAATATTTGCGTAATTCGTCAATAGCGACCAATGATCCGTCTTTCCTTTCAGCAGACCAATAATCCCAGCCATTAAAACTGACACTGTTTTGAATTTTTGCAGCCATTACATGAATAGATGCTTTGCCATACAATGTATGCATCAATTGTCCGTCATGTGTAATCATTGCGCGTTCACCGCGTGGGCTGATTAAAGTTTGACCGACATATAATAAACCTGCATCAATTAATTCGCGGAATGCGATTTTGATTGCTTCGCGTTTTGGTGCGGAAACTTCTAATTTTGATAAATCAGCGCATTCTATGTTTTCAAGTCTTTTACGTGCTGCTTCTACGTACACAGGTTCGCGATCTATACCGATAAATTGGCGTCCCAATTCTTTTGCGGCAGCGGCAGTTGTGCCGGACCCCACAAAAGGATCAAGTATAATGTCGCCTTGTTTAGTAGAAGATAAAATTACACGTCTTAATAAATCCATAGGTTTTTGGGTATTGTGTAAACTTTTGCCATTTTCATCTTTGATGCGTTCTTCACCCAAGCATATATTCAAATCCCAATTTGAACGCATTTGTTTTCCGCCATTTAATTTTTTCATGGTTTCATAATTAAATGTATATTTTCCGGTTTTGGTGGGTGTTGCCCAAATCAATGTTTCATGAGCATTTGTAAAACGCGTTCCACGGAAATTAGGCATAGGATTTGTTTTTACCCATACTATGTCATTCAAAATCCAAAAACCCATATCCTGTAAAATTGCACCAATGCGGAAAATATTATGATACGAACCAATTACCCACATAGATCCAGTTGGTTTTAATACGCGTTTACATTCGGCCATCCAATTACGTGTGAAATCATCATAATCTTTTTGCGATTCAAACGCGTCCCATTCATCGCGAACTGCGCGTGCGGCGGTTTGGTCTTCGGGGCGGTATAATGTCTTTTCACCCAGTTGTAAATTATAAGGGGAATCTGCAAAAACCGCATCCACAGATGCATCAGGGATATTGCGCATAATATCTACGCAATCCCCACATAAAATTTGGTTCAAATATTTTTGCATTTTCTCTCTTCTTTTGCCTGGTTTTACAGGACTATACCCCAATATGCATTGTACCATTTTTTTGATATTTATAAAAGCGCTTGGCGAATCGGTTTGAAAAAAAAACACTTGATTTTTGTAAAAAAGTAATTTTTTTTATACAAATTATGCTTTACATATGACTGAAATTTTTCTATCGTTAATAATTATGAGATGTCCATATTGTAATTCTACAGACAGCAGGGTGGCGGATTCACGCCCTGATATTGGTGATGCAGTCATAAGACGCAGACGTGTTTGTAATCAATGCGGTGCGAAATTCACCACGGTTGAACGCATTCAAATGCGTGATTTGGTCGTTCGTAAAAACAGTGGAAAAACAGAACCTTTCGACAGGGATAAATTGTTTCGCAGTATAAAATTGGCGTGTCGTAATCGTGATGTTAGTGATGAACAAATTGATAGATTGGTCGCTTCTATTCAAAGACGTTTAGAAACAGAAACAGCAGATGATACAGTTACCAGTGTCCAGGTTGGACAAATGGTTTCTGATTCTTTGTTGAATTTGGATCCTATTGCATTTATCAGATTTGTTTCGGTGTACAGAAAGTTTTCCAAGGTTTCGGATTTTAAAAAGATAATCAGTCAAATTCCAGAGGCAGATGAAGATGCGGTAGTTTGCGAATTACCGAAAACTTCTTTGTTTTGAAAATGAGAAAAATATTATCTTTGTTTATCGCAATTTTATTACCGCTGGGTGTGTATGCGGCTGAAACGCTTGATATTTTAACAAATGAAGATGCCGAAGTTTATTCCCAAATTTTTAATCTGCAAGACAAAGAAAAAATAGAAACGGCAACAAGATTAGAAAGCAAATTAACAGATAAATTTTTAATGAACGAAGTTTTGTATCAAAGATATACTTCGAAAACCTATCACACCCGCGGGGCTGAATTACAAAAATGGATGGAAAAAAATTATAACATGCCGGGGGCTGAACGTTTGGCAAAAATGGCGGTTATAAAGAAAGCCAGTGTCAGAAAGCCAGAAGTGCCACATATTATTTCTGGGAAAGATTATATAGAAACCGCACAATCTGAAACATGGACTGTGAAAACTTATAATGACAATATTACGAAAAATATAAAATTATTTAAGAAGGCTATTCGTTCAGGCAGTTCTAAAACCGCACGTAATATATTGGAAGACAGAAAATTTAAAAAGGCTTTGTCTGAATCTGATTATGGGCGCTTGGCGGGGCGTTTGTCATTTTTATATTACACAAATGGCGAATATGAATTGGCAAAAAAGTGGGGTTTTGTTTCGTCTGATGCGGGATCTGAATATGGATTATGGTCCATGGGATTGTTATATTTCAAAGAACAAAAATATGCTGAAAGTAAAAAATATTTCAGCAAGATTTTAGATTTGACCCAGATTAACAATGCTCGTAAAACAGAAGCTGCTTTTTGGGCGGCTCGGTCTGCCGATATGTTGGGTGATTCAAAAGACATGAAAAAATATTTAAAGATAGCTGCCGCATATCCAATGTCTTTTTATGGTGCATTGGCATCTGCTATGTTTGGCGATATACCCGCATATGAATTTTTTGACCAAGAATGTTCCGATGAAGATATCATAGAATTACGTCAAAATAAATATGGGCGCAAAGCATTGGCTTTGTTACAGGTCGGGCGCAAAGACAGGGCGGAAGAATATTTGAAATATTTGGTAACTGCGAAATCGTCGGATAAAATGTTGCATGCTGTGAATGCAGTGTCATCTATGTATGGTTTGCCGCGTGTTTCTATTTTGGTGTCGGGTGTTATGCGTGATAGGGGTGTGTTGGAAATCAATGACGATATTATTTATTCTGCGCAATATCCATTACCAAATTGGGAACCTATGGGCGGTTGGTCAATCGACAGGGCTTTGTTATTAGCAATTACAAAACAAGAAAGTGGATTTAAAACAAATGCTAAATCTAATGCTGGGGCAAATGGGTTAATGCAGATTATGCCCAGCACAGCCAAGAAAGTGGCACGTAAAAACGATGTTAAATTATCTGATATAGATATGTCGAATCCTGAACATAATATGTTTTTGGGACAACAATACATTGTTGATTTGTTATCTCATCAAATGATTCAAAATAATATTATTAAAATGTTGGTTGCCTATAATGCGGGTATGGGTAATTTGGTTAAATTTGAAAAAAGTTTTAATACATCTGATCCGTTGTTATATATCGAAAGTTTTCCTGCGTATGAAACCAGAAATTATATAAAACGCGTTATGTCTAATTTGTGGTTGTATCGTGCAAGATTAAATCAACCATTGACCGCTTTGAAAGAATTGGCAGATGGACATTGGCCATATTACAACAGCGAAGATGAATATGTACAAAGTCAAATGTTTAACAGAGATATGTCTTTGTAAATTTTGGTGATGGGTTAATGCGCAGTATTCCTGATTTTTGTATTGAAAAAGATTGTGGACATAAAATTGTAGTTGGTGTTGACGAAGCAGGGCGGGGGCCGTTATGTGGGCCTGTGGTTGCAGGGGCTGTGGTTTTCAAAAAATATGATTTTAATGATATGCCAATAATTTCTGATTCAAAACAGATGAATGAAAAACAACGCGAAATCGCATATGATTGGATTACAAATAATCCAGATATAATTTGGGCGGTTGGTCAATGTAGTGCGGTTGAAATAGATGAAATGAATATTTTACGTGCATCTTTGACGGCTATGAAACGTGCGATTGCAAAGTTAGATATTGTTCCTGAATATTGTTTGGTTGACGGAAATAAAATGATTGATTCTATGTCGGGTCAGGCAGTTGTCAAAGGTGATTCTAAATCTATGTCGATTGCGGCCGCTTCCATTATCGCCAAAGTAACCCGGGACAGAATCATGCACGAATTGGCAATTCAATTTCCGCAATATGCATGGGATAAAAATGCGGGTTACCCAACCAAACAACATTTGCAGGCTATAGAAAAATATGGAATAAATGAACATTACAGAAAAACTTATGGACCTGTGAAAAAATGCATGGGCAATAAAGATTGATATTCGTTTTATCTTGATTTATAGCTGTTTATATTGTACCTTGGTTATTGAACAAAAGGGGAGAAATACGGAGAGGATACAACCATAAAAGGGTGCCCCTATGTATCTTGAACAGAAAGTTATATTTAATTTCAACACTAAAGAATTTTATGACAGATATTCATTGAACGGACATTATGCCGGGGGGCTGGAATCGTATGGAACTGTGCATAACGAACCAGAATTTCGTAAAATGCTTGCGAATTTGATTAACGCAGCAAACAAAAGTTTGAACAAAGTTACATATAAAATAGATTTGGCACGCAAAGTTTTGATTGCTGATACATTAGATTTGCAAAAACATCATAATGAAGGTTTTGACGATAAACCGATGTCTGTGATTTTATCTACGACAGGCAAATTATTGCGTATTAAAGATATTGAACCTTTGTTAAAACAAAAATTCCCGAATTTCCATTTTGATAATCCTGAAAAATTGGCACCAGACACCCCCATTTATTTGGAATCTTTTGACGGACGTAATGTAAAATACAAAGTGTTAAGTACTGACAGTTTGGAATTAAAAGGCATTTGTGTTATAGATAAAGATTTAAATGAATTATGGCCAAATGCTACGGGGAAACCATCTGCGCCAATTGTTAATTATTTATCGCAAACAACTGAAAAAGTTCACTAAGCGATTTTATGAAATAAATCGTCTGGTTTTCACAAAATATATGATATACTTTGTATAATGAAACAAGGAAGGGTCAGTATGCAAATTCATGATTTGAAAAATGTTGATGTGCGTGGCAAATATGTTTTGTTGCGTGATGATTTTAATGTGCAAATTGTTGATGGTGTTATCCAAGATACTTTTCGCATAGATTCGTCTATGCCGACAATTAAACATTTAACAGCAAATGGCGCGCGCGTTGTAATTTGTTCACATCTGGGACGTCCAAAGGGCAAAGTTGTGCCTGAAATGTCTTTGCGTGTTGTTGCAGAATATATGAACATCCCTTTTGTTGAAGATTGTTTGGCAAAAGAGTTTTTATTAGATATGCATGACGGTGATGTGGTGTTAATGGAAAATCTGCGTTTCCATATTGGCGAAGAAGAAAACGATATTGAATTTGCAAAAAAATTAGCATCTGGTTTTGATTTGTATGTTAATGATGCATTTGCTGTATCGCACCGTGCCGCTGCCAGTGTTGTTGGGGTAACTAAATTTTTACCGTCTTTTGCGGGCAATTTGTTAATCAAAGAAATTGAAAATTTATCGCATATTATGGAAAATCCTAAACATCCATTGGTTTTATTTTTGGGCGGATCCAAAGTTTCAACTAAAATGGGTGTGTTGAAAAAATTTGTTCAAATCGCAGACAAGATAGTTATTGGGGGTGCATTGGGAACGACTTTTAATTTCGCAGACGGTTTGCCAGTTGGAAATTCTTTGTATGAAGAATCTATGGCAGATTTCGCAACGGAAATTATGCGCACTGCGGATGAAAATGGTTGCGAAATATATCTGCCGTTGGACAAGGGGGTTGGCAAAGAATTTGCTAAAGATGCAGTTCGTGAAAATCGTGATGTAACCGAAATCAAAGATGATGATGTTATAATTGATGATGGTGAAAAAACCGCTAAACGTAATGTTGAATTATTGCAAAATGTCAAAACTGTGGTTTGGAACGGGACATTTGGCATGGCAGAATGGGGCGATGTTTGGGGATATTCTTCGTTCAAATTGGCACGTGCGTTGGGCGAATTAACCAAGGCCGGCGAAATAGAAACCTTTGTCGGTGGTGGTGATACGGTTGCTGCGTTGGATGCCTGTGGGGTTCATGACGATATGACCTATGTTTCGACTGGTGGCGGTGCGTTTTTGGAGTTTATCGAAGGCAAAGAATTGCCTGGTATCAAAGCGCTGATTAAATAATTTTGATTTGTGGCTTGCAAAATTAGAAAAAAAGCCTATTTATACACTATAAATTGGCGAATCGGCTTGTTTTGTGTTATAATTTATTGAAAAAAAAGGATTTATATATGTCACTTGTTCCTGTTGTTATAGAAGAATCACCACGCGGTGAACGTTCTTTTGATATTTATTCACGTTTGTTGCGCGACAGAATTGTTATGGTTACAGGCCCAATTGAAACGGGTATGGCTAATACGATTGTTGCACAATTGTTGTTTTTGGAATCTGAAAATCCAAATGCCGATATTTCTTTGTATATCAATTCTGGTGGTGGCGATGTCAGCGCTGGTTGGGCAATCATGGATACAATGCGTTACATTAAACCAAATGTTTCTACGATTGGTATGGGGTTGGTTGCATCTATGGCTTCTATGATATTGGCTGCCGGGGAAAAGGGTAAACGTTTTGCGTTACCAAATACCCAGATTATGATTCATCAACCATCTGCTGGGACAGAAGGTAAAGTTACTGATATGGAAATTTATTTGAAGGAAGTTCAACGCAATAAAAAAACATTGATTCAACAAATGGTTGAATTCACAGGTCGCAAAGAAAAAGAAGTTTTTGATGCGATGGAACGTGATAATTGGATGCAACCAGAAGAAGCCAAGAAATTTGGAATAATTGATAACGTTTTAATTCGTAAATAATTTTGATAATCCAAGGTTATAAAAATGAGCGACGATAAAACACAGAACACCCCAGAAAATCCACAGCAGTTTTGCAGTTTTTGTGGTAAATCTGTATATGAAGTAAAAAAATTAGTCAGTGGACGCAATGTTTGCATTTGTGATGAATGTATTAATTTGTGCAATGATATCATGGCAGATGATAAAAAAACACAGGTTAATCATGATTCTGCAAAATTGCCGACCCCATCTCAGATTTATAAATTCTTGAACGATTATGTTATAGGTCAAGACGAAGCAAAACGCACTTTGTCTGTGGCTGTGTATAACCATTATAAACGCAACAGCGCATCAATTGCATCAAATGTAGAAATCCAAAAATCTAATATTTTGATGATTGGTTCTACTGGAACTGGTAAAACTTTGTTTGCACAAACTTTGGCGCGTGTTTTGGATGTTCCTTTTGCGATTGCAGACGCGACAACTTTGACCGAAGCGGGCTATGTTGGAGATGACGTTGAATCTGTGTTGACGCGTTTATTACAAAATGCGAATTTTGATGTTGAACGCGCACAAAAGGGAATTATTTACATTGATGAAATAGATAAGATTTCAAGAAAATCTGAAAATCCATCTTTAACACGTGATGTTTCTGGCGAAGGTGTGCAACAAGCATTGTTGAAACTGATAGAAGGCACAGTTGCAAATGTTCCTGCGGGTGGCGGTGGACGTAAACATCCTGGGGAAACAACCGTTCAATTAGATACCAGCAAGATTTTATTCATCTGTGGCGGTGCGTTTGATGGGTTAAATAAAATTATTGCGTCCAGAACAGCTGACCGTGCGGGTATAGGTTTCGGAGCAGAAGTTTCAGGTAAAAAAGAACGCGAAGAAAAAAATCATTTGGCAGATGTTCAATCTGCTGATTTGGTGCGGTTTGGAATTATTCCTGAATTGATTGGTCGTTTGCCAATTGTCACAACTTTGAATCCTTTGGATGAAGATGCGTTGGTTAAAATTTTGACAGAACCGAAAAACGCGATTGTAAAACAATATTCGGCTATGTTGGAAATGGATGGAATAAAATTAAATGTTACCAAAGATGGTTTGCGCGCGATTGCAAAAATGGCGGTTGAACGTAAAACAGGTGCGCGCGGATTGCGTTCAATTTTGGAAAAGATTTTATTACAGCCTATGTTTGAAGCCCCAGATAAACAGGGCTTACAAGAAATTGTTATAGATGCAGATGTTGTAAACGGCAAGAAAGCGCCAGTTGAAATATTTGCAGAAAACAAAAAAGCAGCTTAAAAAAACAAATTGTTTAAATAAATAAAAAAGCCCGATATAATTCGGGCTTTCTTTTATTGGTTTGTACAATATCCCCACAATTTATTTGCACCTGTGGTTGAATAGAATTCTGGCATCAATTCATCACCAGTTGAATCATGACGACCATCACCATTATCATCTTTCCATGGAATATCAACCCATTTTCCTTCCAGATTTATACATTCTTTGGATAATTCTACCATTAATGCAGATTGAACTTTTCTCATAGCGGTATCCACATCACCCAATACAGATTCTGGTAATATATTTGTTTCTGTGGATGGTCTGATACAATTTTGTAAAGCATATCTGACCAATTGTTGATATAAACTGCCTATGTAATCAACGCCACATGCTACATATAAATCTTGGTCTGCGCTGATAGGTTTGCTTGTTCCGCCCATGCACGTAAACCCAGTAGGGCATAAACGACATTCATTTGCTACGTTTGGACAGAAATTTTGATCCTGTTCAAAATCTTCCTGTTGGGAATATCCGCAAGTTGCGTATAAACTGTTATCATTATGATAAAGATAATAATTGAAAGAACATGTTGTATAATGTTTTATACCTGTTGTGCAAACATAATCGGCACTCTGGGCGCTTTCTGTTTTTGTAACCAAAATGTTTGATCTGGAGAAAGGATTTGTCAAAGTTATATTACATGTTTCAACACGTGCATATCTGGATTCGCCGGGTGCGTATGCACGACATCCGTATGGGTATGAATGCAGTGAATCTTTTGTTGATACTGAACAAACATCTTGTAAGAAATCATCCAAAAGGTCAGGGCAGGTTTGTGCGATTGTTTGATCTGTGATATTGGCCATTGTGTTAACCAATAAATATAAACCATCTGTACCGCCACCATACAAATTACTGCAAGTGTTTAATTTATCTGCACACATATCTTCGGATACTTCTAAAATCTGTCCCAATGATATTTCTGATGAATTATCAGAAAAGACTTTTAAATCATCGGTTTTTTGTAAATAACATTTGTTAACTACATCCAGACATTCATTTTTTACATTATGAACGCGTTGTTTTTGTCTTTGGCTGATTTCCACCAACGCTTGACGTAAAAATTCATCCCATACGGCATCTGCATCGTCGACACATAAATCCAAAGACTGATTTGCAAATTCACGTTTTTTATTTAATATCGCTACATATGGTGTGTTTTGTGCATTTCTTAAAATATCACCAGACAAAGAAATTTGATTTTCCAGCTCATAAAAATTTACAGAATAAATTGGTTCCCCAGTGGATATATTTAAATAACGTCCTGTAACATCCAGACAGTGAACATAATCTTCGCCACATGCATGTGATGCAGTTAAATCTTTTCTGACACTGGCGATACAATCATTTAATGATAAAGAATTGTGTGCGTTATAATTGTCCAATCTGGCATCTTGCATTTTATATCTGGTTGAACGAATTGCTGCGTTGGCACTGGTCATCTTGGCATCAATGTTGCTGGCCAATAAAGAACAATCGTTTTCAATATACATACCATAAGCCGATGCAATCATTTTTATATCGGTTTCAGCACAATCTTGTGCAACCAGGGCAGAACACTGTGCGTTAACTGCATTATACAAAGATTCACCTGTCATGTTCGCAATATCTGTGCCACTGATTAAATCAGTGGTTGACCAAATAGATTTCAGTTCGCTTTTATATTTGTTATTTGATGTGTATTGTTGTTTTGAATCATTTAACACAGCAGATATATTGTTCAAAGTTTTTGCACTGGCAGAAGTATCTTTCTTTATACTGGCTTCGCCTTCGCTGGCGGTTTGCATAGATTTTACTTCAGCAGAGGTTTTTGAAATTGCGTCTATATTGAAATCTTGGAAATTTTGCAGGTTAGTAGCAGTTTGAGATAATAACTGTTCTTTGCTTTGAATATTTTTTAACTGGCTGGAACAAACGCAACGACGATATGTTTCGTTTTGTGTTGCGCAAAATTGATCCATACATGTGAAATAAGAATCACGACATGTTGTATAATTATCGCCAAAAGTTTTTGTGGCAGTTGTTACAGCTGCGCGTGAAGCGCGTTTTTGTTTTTGTGCGGAACGGACAGTAGTTGCACTGCGCGTTGTATTTGGACGTGACGTAATAATTTTTTTTGCCGTGTTGCGTGCAGTCGTTTTACGTGTTGCAACTTTCTTGGTTGAATTATTATTTGTTGTTGCGTTGCGTGTTGTGGTTGAACGGCTGGCACTTACAGATTTTGTGTTTGAAAAATTACGCGTAGAAACATTGGTTGTGTCGGGTCTGGATATTGTATTTTGATTACGCACAGCAGCATTGGCATTACCAATGCAAAACAAAACAGCAAGAAAAATTGTATAAATTTTTCTCAATCCCATCCTTTACTTTTTAATAATAATATCAAAAACAGAGTATTTTAGGCAAGGGTATTTTGCAATATATAAAAAAAATTCCACATGAAGTGGAATTTTTAATTTTGAGAACTTTGTTCATTGGTCGCATGTGTGCGTTCTACGAATGTTATACGACCTTTGTCTAAATCATATGGGGTCATTTCAACATGCACCTTTTCACCAGTGTTAACCCATATTCTTGCTTTTCTCATTTTTCCGCACATAGTAGCCAAAATCATATGACCGTTTTCAAGACGAACACGGAACATTGTATTTGGCAATCTTTCTTCGACTGTGCCGGAAAAAACAATAACATCATCTTTTGCCATAAATAAAATCCCTTGTTTGATTTTGTTCCGTTTAATAATATTCGCACGATGCTAAAATTGCAAGAAGTTTTTATATTACGCTTGCAATAGATTTCCTTTTTTGATAAAATATTCAAGAAAGAGTGTAGGGATAATAATATGAAAATTAACGTTTTTTCAGTATTGTTGATATGTTGTGCAACTGTCGCTGTGGCTGCAGATCGCAGTCAGGCGCGTGTTGGAATGGCTGGGGCCCGTGGTAGTATGCGATCTGCATCTATCAGTGCTAAAGACGTAAAAGAAGTCAAAGAGGCTGTTGCTGCGAAGGAAGAAGTAGCGGAGCCCGAAGAAGTCAGTGTTGAAGATGTTGTTGACGATGTCGACGATGCGGAAGAAATTGTTGAAGAAGAAGTCGAAGAAGTTGTAGAAACCAAGAAATCCGGCAAAAAAGAAAAGGCTAAGGCGGTATCAGGCGATTGTCGTGATGCATATCGTGAATGTATGGATAATTTCTGTATGTTAGACGAAAGCCAGGGTGAACGTTGCGCATGTTCTGAAAATATAAATTCTGCCAAAAAGAAGATTAAAGAGGTTTTGGATATCCAAGCCGAAGCGGATAAATTATTTACCGAAGGTGTGGAACGTGAACAGTTGGGTGCCAAGGCACGTCTGGTTTTCGGTGAAAATAATCAAAATAAAAAAGTTTCAAATGCTAACTTTATGTCTTGGTTGAGCAGTGACAGTGAAGAGGACGAAGAAGTTGGTGAAGATGTCACAATGGGTGAAGATTTGTATAAAATGGCTGCAAAGTATTGTAAATCTGAATTGGCATCTTGTGGTGACAAGGGTGAAATGGAAGAAATGTTATATACTCGTTTGGTTGCCCAGGATTGTAAAAGTTATGATGCATACTTGAAAGATCAAAAAACAAATGCAGAATCTAATAAACGCATAGCGGAAGCTGCGGTCCGCAAGGCACGTTTGGAAATGTTAGATACTACAAACAAATATAATCGTGGTGAATGTTTGTTGGCTTATCGTTCTTGTATTGCGGATAAAGGTGGATGCGGAACTAATTTCGAAAACTGTTTGGATGAAAAATTGTTAAAACGTCGTTCTAATGCATGTGATAATGTTTTGGATCAATGTATGGCGACACGTGATTATGTTAAAAAAGATTGGGAAGAAGAAATGAAAAGCGTTTTGGCCGAAGCGACCAAGTACGCAGATAAATATGAACGCGCAACATGTTTGGCAAAAATTCAAGATTGTTTGGAAGAAGGTTGTTCAACATCTACAAATGCTGAATGTTTAAGTGATGTTAATGTTGCTGCTGGTATTTGCCCAATTATTACAGAATGTGATGCAAAAATCCCAGGATTACAGGCTGTGGTCAATGATAAATTGGGATATTTGCAAACAAAATTCTGTGAAAATGATGTAGATAAATGTTTGCGTGATAAATGCGGTCAAGATTTCACCAAGGCTGAATGTGTTGGTAAAAAACCATACGAAATTGCTGCTTTGTGCCCACAGAGTATGTTCCCGTCATGCAAAACAGCAGAACAATTTGATATAATCGTTCAATCTGCGATGTTGCAGTTAGATTATCAAATGTTGCAAGGTTGTGTGAATTATTTCAGTGAACAATTATCCAAGGTTTGCGGAACAGATATGACCTGTTTGCCAATAGATACAGTAATCGAATCTTTGACCAAGTTGCCAGATGATTCCAAGAAGTTGACAGAATTGCGTAAAACTGTAATCGCTAATTCTGATGCTGCGGTGGAAGAATTCTTTCAACAGTTTGAACAAGAAAAAACAGTTGCTGCATGTTCAGACAGTCAAAGTGTCAAAGCCAAGAAAGTTAAAGGTAAAGAATCCGTTGGTGTGAACGTTTTCAATACTGCAAAATTGATAGCGAAGATGTCCGCTGAAAATCGTAATTTGCGTGAATTGGATTCTAAGATTGCAGAATTGGCACGCAAAGAAGATATTGAAACAGCTCGCAAGACATGTTTAGAAACTTATAAACCAGAATCACCAAAAGAATCTAAGAGTAATTACAGTTATATCCATACTGTTTCATTTGAAGAAAAATTGCGTAATTGCCACGTGTGTCGTATACAACAAGTTTGTGAAGAAGGTGGTGAATCCAAGGCAACATCTGCTTTGAAAGCTGCTGCGGGTGGTTTGTCTGCTGGTGCGTCTGCTGGAACTATGATAAGCGCTGGATGGGGTACTGCGATTGGTGGTGTTGTGGGTGCGGTTGGTGCCGGTATTTTGGGTGCCGCGTCTGGTGGTAAAAAAGATTTTTGTCAGGAAGTTGAATCTTGCGAAGATATAAACATGTAGGGCAATACAGGAGAAGAGAACATGAGAAAAATATTAAAATTTGGTTTTCTGGTTGGAATATTGACTGTATTTGTAGGTACGGTTGATGCGTTTGCTGCAAAAAAGCAAGCTGCGATAAATATGGGAACCAAAGTTCGTGGCAAAGTAGAAGCCAAAGGTGTTTATGATCAAGAATGTTATGATGCATATTATGGCTGTATGGATCAATTCTGTATTGTAGATAATGAAATGGGCGGATCGTGTAATTGCAGTAATGAAGTGAAAAAATATGAATCTGCATTGGACGAAATTAAAAATATGTTGGCAGAAGCCGAACGTATTGGAACGGAAGAGGTTGAAAAAGTTCAGGCTGGTGCAAATGCGGATATTTTGTTTAATGGCGAAAGAAAATATGATTCAAAAGGCAATGTGGTAGCGACAAAAGCAACGAAAGATAAAACAGAAATTAACAAATCTCTGTGGTCAACATCTTCATTGTATGATAATGATGAAGAAGAGAACGAAGAAGATGAAGAAGCAGAAGATAGCGTAGCCGGAAAGACAGGTGATGAATTATATGCCGTTGCAAACAAAATTTGTAAAGCACAAATGGACAAAGAATGTGCGGGCGATTTAAAAGTTTTGGTCCAAATGTATTCACGTCAAATTGCGTCAGATTGTAAAGGTTTGGCGAACAGTATCGAACAAAAGAAGGGCGAAGCCAAGTCCGCTTTGGCAGAAGCAAACAAAGCGGTGCGTAGTGCTTTGAAGGAATCTTTGGAAGAATCTAATAAATACGATCGTGGAACATGTATGGTCGAATATAAAAAATGTATGCGCACTGAAGATGCGTGTGGTGAAGATTGGTCAAATTGCGTGTTTACGATTGCATCTGAAAATATGCAAAACAACTCATCAGGTAGCGTTGCAGGAACCAAAGTTGAAACTATAAATACTTATGATATTACTGCATCTACAATGGAAATTTTGGAATCAAAACGTTTCATCTGTGAAAAAGTTTTGGATAGTTGTGTCGCGGTTCGTAATTACATATGGGATGATTTCTTACGCGAAGCAGCGCCAACGATCCGTTTGGCAGAACAAAATGTTGAATCCAACAAACGTCAATCTTGTTTGAAAGATATTTCCAATTGTATTCAGAAAGCATGTAAAGATGATATCGAAGGCAAGGGCGTTGACACAATGGATGCATGTTTGGCGCGTCCAGATATGGCACGTTCTTTCTGTAAAATTCAAATTGATCCTTGTGAACGTATGGAACCACAAATTTGGGATTACGTGGTAAGTAAATTGGCCGCTATGCGTGTTGATGCATGTACCCAGGAAGTTAAAGATTGCTTTACATCCGAAGACAGATGTGGAAAAGATTTTGTAAATTGTATTGGTATGGATTATAAATATATCCATGATATCTGCCCAATCGATAAATTGGTTGTATGTAAACAAACAAACCCAGATTTCAAAATGTCTGATTTGGATGATATGTTGATGGGATTGTATCTGAATATTGATAATAAAGCTCTGGAAAATTGTCAAAAATTAGTTGATGAGAAAATGTTAGAGATTTGTGGCAGTACAACAGATTGTAACTCTTTTGCTACCGATGATTCTTTGGGAACAGGCAGTTTAAATTATCAGAAAGATGGTAGTGTACATGTGGTTACAGGTAGAATAAGTTTTGGAAAGATTAAAATTGGAACATCAGCCGAAGATGCAGGGTTGATAGATATTCAAGGTTATGTGGATTATTTATCTGAAGCTCAGGTTGTTCCAGAAGAATATGTTGGTATTGCTGATTCTATTTTGTATGAATTAGAAAACATCCAAGGTACGATAAATCGTGCGGTGAAATTGATAGAAAACGATCCAAAAATCCAATTTTGTGTCGAAGGACGTGATTTGTCACAAATCAAGGGTGCAACAAAAACTAAATCTGGTAAAAAGAAGACAGAAAAAACCGAAGGACGTTTCCCAAATTTGTTAAATCAAGTGAAAATACAAATAGCGAACGCAGCGTTACGTAAAGCACAAGACAATTATAATCTAAAATATAATGAATATGTGGCGAAAGCGATGTCTGCGGCAGATGTGGATATGGCAAATTTGATGTGTAATAAATTACCTGCGGGTGGTGACACAGGAGTTAGCAAACAGGAGCTTGATGGACCTGGATTAGAAAACGTTAATGCATTGGTGTTGCAATATGGTGGTGTTGCAAATTCATCTTTGTTTAAGGGTGGTACGAAGTCATCACAAAGAATTGGTGGGGCAAGGATGTCCACAGCCAGTGGTAGTGCCGCTGGTGGTTCAGATGGTGGTGCACTTGGCACAGTTGCTGGTACCATGGCAGGAATGTCTGGTAGTTTCTTAAGCATGGGTGGAAAGATAGCCAGTGCAGCTGTTTCCTTTAACCCTGCAGGTATGATTACTGATGCGGCGACAAAGGCGGTTGTGGCATTAGCATCTGATAAATACTCATCTGAATTTGATGGTGGGGTACGTGAAATGTGGTCTACGTTTAATCGTGAAACACGTATGTGTCATGTTTGTACATCAACAATAACTCAAGATTGTAAAAACAAAGGTAGTCGTGGATTCTTGGGATTGTGGGATTCACGTGGTGTAGAATGTAAATCGGGTACGCCAGTTGAAACATGTCAGGATATTCAAATGTAAGATAGTATGTGTTTGAGTAAAAACCGCCGTTATTGGCGGTTTTTTGTTTGTATATTATCATTTCATTCCTGAATATTTTTATATATTTATTTGCTATAATGTAATTAATTGGAAAACAAAAATATATCAAGGAGAAAACAAAATGAAAAAAATATCTTTGTTTGCAGTTTTAACATTGGTTCCATTATGTGGTGCCATGGCAATGCAAAACAACCAGGCAAAAAACAATACGAATAATCAACCAACCTATTGGTCGGTAACAGAAGTAATGACTTTGCCAGACAACACACCTGTGAAAATGCGCGGTCGTATTACAAAAAATATGGGTGATAATATTTATATGTTCGAAGATTCTTCGGGGACTGTCATGTTGGAAATAGAAGAAGAAGATTGGAACGGTAAAACGGTTCGTGTCAATGATATGGTTACCATATATGGTAATGTTGACAAAGGAACTGATTATACCGAAATTGATGTTTATTCCGTTGAAAGATAAAAATGCCCTTCGGGGCATTTTTATTTAATACTTTTATATTTTTTTGATTACTTTTTTGTGATATAATATCAGTAATTATGAAGGTGAGAAATACTGTTTTTTCATTGCTGTTGATGCTGTCTGTGGCACCTGCATTTGCGGGGTGGGAATACGATGGATATTATGTGGATGATGGCATATACACCGAAGATGGTTTACGATTTGTTATCAATGTTCGTGGTGGTTTTTCTTTTGCCGATGCCAAAATGCAAAATGATATTGGCAGTTTGTATGGCTATTATTATGTAAACGATGATAATGGTGATGTTATATCGTGGATTGGATATGAGAACGCAGGATCGCCCAGTGGTTATACTTTCGCGGGATATGGCGATTTATCTAAATTGCCAATCAAAAAAAGATTTGATAAAAGTGTTTTCACTGCTGGGGTCAGTTTGGGATTTACTGTGCCAAATCATACCCAATGGCGTGTTGAAGCGGGCTATGATCACATAGCAGAAACAAATTATAATCAAATGCCTTTGATAGAAGGTAATTTGCCTGTTACTGGTGGCAGTATAGAAAATGCAGTGGTTCATGTCGGCAGTATGGGGATAAAATCTACTATCGCGACAGATGTTATATCTATAATGGGATTCTATGATTTCTTTAACGGCACATACAAACCTATGAATCAAATCGTTCCATATGTTGGGTTTGGAATGGGGTATGCTATATCAAAAACAACACTACATTTGTCTGATATTTATGGCGATTTGTCTACGGATACAGATTTACAAAAATATGGCACTGTGGACAGCGAAGGTATTTTACAATTTGATAACCCAACTGATGCCAGTTTGTATCCTGATTCTACGGATATCGCTCTGTTGGGGGCGGTGGGGTTGTCTTACGGTATAACATCTTATGCGTTCTTAGATTTCCAGGCGCGATTAATTTATATTCCAAAAATCATGTGGAATATTTCAAACAGTGCAGGCACAATGCATCGCGAATGGTTCAGTGCTGAAAATATGGTTTACACCAATTTATTGGTTGGTGTCAGATTTGAATTTTAATCAATTATTTTTGTTAGAAAAATAAGCTGTGTTTTGGCTCGTTAAATATCCATGCCGGGTCAACCGATTTGTTGCCACGTCTGACCTCTAAATACATTTCAGGACGGCTTTCATTCATACGCCCCAAAGGTTCGCCAGCTAAAAATTCCTGGCCAACCAAGGCGTCGATTTCGCCCATGTTTGTCATGACTGTGTTATATCCATTTTTGTGCGACATAATTATAACTTTGCCAAATCCGCGGAAATTATCTGCAAATTTAACAACGCCGTCAGCTGGTGCAGTAACAATTGTTGTTCCGCGCGTATGGATGCGCCATCCGTCTGATTTTAAACCCAATGCAGTTTTTTCACCGTATTTAACAACCAATTTTCCACGAACTGGCGGTGTTAATTTACGTCTTGAAAAACGAGTGTCCCCGGACATTTCAGATGAACCAACCCCCGCGGACAATTCGGAAATATTTTTTGCCTGGGCAGATAAAGTTCTTAATTTTTCTTGGATTGCCAATTGTTGATTTTTTAATTTTACATTTTGTGCGGAACGCGTTTTTAATAATTTATCCAGATTATTTTTTTCATTGGTATATCTTTTTGCACTGCGGTCCAATTTTTCTTTTTCGATCGCGCGTTCTTCGCGGATTTTATCCAATTCCTTGATTTTTTTTGTCGCGTCCATTATTTGTTCATCAAATTGGTCTGCTGCAGATGCCAACACCACAGATGTTAAAACATATTCATGCATGGTTTCGGAATCAAAAGTTGGATTTGATGCGATAAATAAAATGCTGGATGTAGCGTCAGATATACCATCATAACTTTTGGATAAATCTTTGTTTATAATATCGCGTTGTGCATCCAATTCGGCAATACGTTTCGCCAGGGCAGAGCGTTGTTCTTCTAAATCACTGACCTGGTTGGCGGCTTTGACCAATTTTTTCTTGGTCTGTTCCATATCTTTGACAGAGGTGATAATTTGCTGTTCCAGTTTTTTGTTTTGCTGTTCAGTTTGCTTGATTTGATTTTGAATTTTTATCAATTCTGTATTCGAAAAACATGGGCTGGCGATAAACCCACATATAAAACCTAAAAAAATGACTTTGAAACGACCCATCAACCGCATTTTATCAAATCAGATTTGGTTTGTAAATCATGGATTTTATAAAAATTTAGCGAAATAAAAAAACTTGAAAAATCGTGTTGCACAACCTTTGTTTTTTTACTATGCTTTACGGAAGTAATCGTTGTAATAAAAGGAAATTTTATGTTTAAAAAATTATTTTTATTGTTTGTTTTGTTAACCCCAATTGTTGCAGATGCTGCACCAAAGAATACCAAGAAGGAAGAACCTGTTGTTCATTTGACTGATGACCAGATTTATGCTGAATTGAAAAAATTGGCTTTGGTGTTCGAAACTGCACGCGATAAATTCGTAGAAGAAGCTGATGAACGCAAAATGTTAGAAGGCGCTATGAATGGTATGTTGGCGGCTTTGGATCCTCATTCATCCTATTTATCAAAAGAAGATTACAAAGAATTTAATGATAAATCACATGGCGAATTTGGTGGGTTGGGCATTCAAATAACCAGCGACAAAGGTGCAATTCGTGTTATTTCCCCAATTGATGATACGCCTGCGGCCAAGGCCGGAATTGAAGCGGGCGATTACATTACTCATATTGATGGTGAACAGGTATTCGATTTGACTTTGAATCAGGCCGTTAAAAAAATGAAGGGTAAACCAGGAACCAAGGTTAAATTGACCATAGTTCATTCGGGCGAAGAACCCAAAGAAATCACTTTGAAACGTGCAATTATCAAAGTAAAATCTGTTAAGTATTCTGCCAAAGATGATACTGCGGCGGCAGATGATGATAAATTGGCAAAAATCGGTTATATTCGTATATCTGATTTCGGCGCGACAACAACCAAGGAATTGAAAAACGCAATCAAAGATTTGGAAAAGAAAAAAGTTGCGGGTTATGTTTTAGATTTACGTAATAATCCTGGCGGATATTTAACCGCGGCTGTGGATGTGTCTGATGCATTTTTGGATGGCGGTGAAATTGTTTCCACACGTGGCAAAGAAAAAACAGACATAGACCGCATGTTTGCTAAATCTGGTGATTTGGTAAATGGAAAACCTGTGGTTGTATTGATAAACCATGGTTCTGCATCTGCATCTGAAATTGTGGCGGGGGCATTGCAAGATAATGGTCGTGCAATTATTATGGGATCTCAAAGTTTTGGTAAAGGTTCTGTGCAACAGCAAAAACCTTTGGGTGATGGATCTGCAATTCATATTACTATTGCACGTTATTACACACCAAGTGGCAAATCTATTCAAAACGAAGGTATTACACCTGATGTCGAAGTATTGCAGAGTAAATTGGAAGTTCTGGAAAAGAAAGAAAGTATGTATTCCGAAGCTACATTTAAGAATTCTTTGAAAAATGATTCTGCCAAGAAAAAAGATTCTGCTAAAAAGAAAGACAAAAAGGCTGACAAATCAGATGATGATGACGAAGAAGATTTGTTAAGTTTGTCTGATGAAGAAAAAGACGAACGCGATTATCAATTGCAACGCGCAATGGATATGGTTCGGGCTATGTCAAAAATAGGCAAGAAAAATATAGAATCAAAAGATAACAAGGAAGATAAAAAATCTGATAAAAAAGACAGCAAGAAAGATTCTAAAGCTGAAGTAAAAAAAGAAGATAAAAAATCTGAAACTAAAAAAGAAGATAAGAAATCAGATACAAAAAAAGATAGCAAAAAATAATATTGGGATAGGTTAAAAAAATGTCAAAGTTGATTGTAGATGGAAACTGGGCAGCGGCTGATGTTGCCTACAGATGTGTTGATTGTGCGGCGATTTATCCAATTACCCCCAGCAGTACTATGGGCGAATTGGCGGATGAATGGTCTTTCCAACACAAGAAAAATATTTGGGGTGTGATACCTGAAATTATCGAAATGCAATCAGAAGCTGGTGCGGCGGGTGCATTGCATGGTGCTTTGCAGATGGGTGCTTTGGCTACGACATTTACTGCATCCCAGGGTTTGTTGCTGATGATTCCAAACATGTATAAAATCGCGGGTGAACAGACGCCTTTCGTTATGCATGTTGCGGCACGTGCGTTGGCAACACATGCGTTGTCTATATTTGGTGATCACAGTGATGTTATGGCGGTTCGTCAAACTGGTTTTGCGATGTTGTCTTCTCATAATGTACAACAGGCGCATGATATGGCGGCGATTGCGCATTCTGCAACTTTGAAATCACGTGTTCCATTTTTGCATTTCTTTGATGGGTTCAGAACCAGTCATGAAGAATCTGCATTAACACGAATTGATGATGATGTGTTGCACGAAATGTTGCCGGATGATTTGGTTGCACAAAATCGTGCGCGTGGTATGAATCCTGACAATCCAAAGATTCGTGGCACGGCCCAAAATCCAGATGTTTATTTCCAGGGTCGTGAAGCGTCTAATTCTTTGTATGATTCTGTTCCTGAGATAGTGCAAGAATGTATGGATAAATTTGCAAAATTAACCGGTCGTAAATATGGATTGGTTGATTATGTTGGCGATAAAAATGCAAAGTATGTAATTGTTGCAATGGGGTCTGCATGTGAAACAATCGAAGAAACTTTGGATTTCTTGCCAGCAGGCATCGGGTTGGTTCGTGTTCATTTATTCAGTCCTTTCCCAATCAAAGCATTTTTGAAATTTTTGCCAAAAACAGTTGAACAAATTGCTGTGTTGGACAGAACAAAAGAAGCAGGCAGTATCGGTGAACCTTTGTATCAAAATGTTCGTAGCATAGTTGATTCAAAAATATCTGTGTTTGGCGGTCGTTATGGTTTGGGATCAAAAGAATTCAAACCAAGAGATGTCAAAGCCATTGTTGAATCTATGATGCGTAATGAATTACATCATAATTTCACAGTTGGCATAGATGATGATTTAACACATTTATCTTTGGTCACAGATAAAACATTTACAATTGAAAACCCAGATGTCAAAACCGCTGTGTTGTGGGGAATTGGCAGTGATGGCACAGTTGGTGCAGTAAAGAATATTGTTAAAATCGTTGGGGAAAATTCTGATTTATATCCACAATCTTATGCTGTATATGATTCCAAGAAATCGGGTGGGGTAACCCAATCTCATATCAGATTTTCATCCAATCCAATTAAAAGTGAATATCTGGTTGAAAGTGCAGATTTCATCTGTGTATCCAATTTTATGATTGCACAAAGATTTGATGTGTTCGCTGCTTTGCGTGCAGGTGGAACTGTTTTAATAAATACATCTATGGCTCCCGATGAAGCATTCATAAATTTACCAAAGTCAGCCCAGGAACATTTGATTCGTATGCGTGCGAATTTATATTTCTTGGATGCGAATCGTGCGGCAAACGAATTAGGATTGGGCAACAGAATTAACACATTTATTATGTTGAATTTCTTCAACTTAACAAAAGTGATTGACCCGGCTGTCGCAAAAGAAGCAGCAAAAACCGCGATTGAAAAAACATATAAAAAGAAGGGTATGGATATAGTCCAGGCTAACTGGAACGCTGTGGACAAAGCGGAAAGTTATTTACAAAAATACGAATTCCCATCCAGTGTTTCTGAATTAGCACCTGATTTCATACCTGCTATGACGGCAGATGCACCTGCGGAGATTGCGGGTACGTTGGGTGAAATTGCGGCGGGACATGGTGATGATGTGCCTGTGTCCAGATTCCGTGTTGATGGTTTGTTCGGGGCGGGGCAATATCCTGTGGGAACATCAAGATATGAAAAACGTGCTTTGTCCACCCGTGTTGCAAGTTGTGATTTAAGCAAATGTATTCAATGTGGAAAATGTTCAATGCTGTGTCCACATGGTGCGATTCGTATCAAGATTATGAACAAACAAGAAATGGAATCTGCAACCAAACGTGGTGTGATTGTTGTTCCTGTGAAAACACCTGAATTGGGCAGTGATTTATATTACACATTAAATATATCGCCGGCTGATTGTACAGGGTGCGGGTTGTGCATGAAGAATTGTCCTGTGTCTGCTATATCTATGATTCCAATGGCGGAAGGAATAAAAAATCAAAAATCATTTGATGAATCTATTAAAATCAAAGGTATAGATAAAGATAAATTGAATTTAAATATACCAAAACATGTTGAACTGTTACCTCATTATTTTGAATTCCCAGGTGCATGTTCTGGTTGTGGCGAAACACCGTATATTCGTTTGATGTCACAATTATTTGGCGATCATATGGTCGTTGCAAACGCAACAGGTTGTTCGTCTATATACGGCGGAAATCTGCCAACAACCCCATGGTGTGCAGATGAAAATGGTCGTGGACCCGCGTGGTCAAATTCTTTGTTTGAAGACAACGCAGAATATGGTTTGGGTATGCGTGTTGCATTGAATCAAAAGAAATCTGCATTGCGTAGTGTTTTGTTTGAATTGGGTTTTGAAGATGTTGATAACATATTCGCTGAAAAAGATGTTTCAAAACAACGCGAAATAAAACAAGATGTCGCACAAAAATTATCCAAGATAGATAATGATCGTGCCAGATATGCAGAACATTTATTGGATGCGATTGTTGATAAATCTGTGTGGATTGTTGGTGGTGACGGTTGGGCATACGATATTGGATATGGTGGTTTGGACCATGTGTTGCACAGTGGTGAAAATGTGAACATTTTGGTTTTGGATACCGAAGGTTATTCAAATACAGGCGGTCAACAATCTAAATCTACACCGTTTGGTGCATCTATGAAATTCGCGATTGGTGGTAAAGAACATGCCAAGAAAGATTTGGGATTGATGGCTATGATGTCGGGTGCTTATGTTGCACAAATTGCGTTGGGGGCAAATCCTGTCCAGGCGATTAAGGCATTTCGTGAAGCTGAAAGCTTTGATGGTCCATCAATTATTTTGGCCTATGCGCCATGTATTGCACATGGGTTTGCATTGCAAAACGGTGTTGAACATCAAAATAATTTAGTGAACACGGGGGCATGGCCACTGTACAGATTTAATCCTGCAAACATAGAATCGGGCGAAAATCCTTTGATAATGGATTATTGTGTTGATAACCCATTGGCATTGGAAGAATTTATGAAATCTGAAACGCGATTCGCAGCGGCCCGTGCGGCAAATCCTAATTTTGATAAATTGGTAGAATTGGCAAAATCTAATAATTTATACAAAATAGAATTGAAACAACATATTGCTAATTTTGCGGTCAAAGTTAACAAAGATAACGGCGAAGGATAAGAGAGATGAAAAAAATATTTTGCGTTTTGATGGTTGTTTTGATGGCGGCTTGCACTTTTCAAACCAAACATCGTGGGTATGTTTTTCCGGAAGATTTAGATAGCAAAATCGCTGGAATAAAAACCACATCAAAACTGCAAGAAGAAATCGGTGATCCCCAGGCACGCACGATTTACGGGGATGAAGTGTGGGTTTATTATGGTGCCGAAGAAAATTTGCGTGGCCCATTACCAACCACTTATACGGATAAAACTGTGCTGTTAGTATGGGTGAAAAACGGCAAAATTTTGAAAACCAAGGTTTTACACGACCAAGATTTACAGGATATAAAATTGGCAGACGGCGAAACACAAATACCGGCCGCTATCGAATTGAATGCCCTGGAAGAATTGTTTAACAATATTGGTCGGTTTTCGCCATCTGGTCTGGGGCAATAATATTTTTGCCAAATATTTGTTTTTTCAATTTTTTGTGTTATAATTACCACGAAACAGAGAGAGAATGGCAACTGTAAAGGTGTTTATATATGCCAACAAAAAAACTTGAATTTAAAAATGGTCAATATGTCGTTTATCCAACCCAGGGTGTTGGTAAACTGTTGCGTATTGAAGAACAAACAATCGGCGGTCAAAAAATGAAAATGATGGTCATAGATTTCGAAAGAAACCATATGACTTTGCGTGTTCCTTTGGACAGGGCCGAATTGTCGGGGTTACGCCCATTGGCCAGTGCCAAACAAATGGATGAAGCGATTGCTTCCGCCAAGGGTAAAGCGGGGGCCAAACGTATGATTTGGGCGCGTCGTGCCGCACAATACGAAGAAAATATAAATTCTGGTGATCCTATGAAATTGGCAGAGGTTGTTCGTGATTTACAACGCAGAACTGCTACAGATACAATGACTTTCTCTGCGCGTCAATTATATTTGCGTGCTTTGGAACGCATGGCTCAAGAATTTGCAGTGTTGCATAAAATGGATTTAGATGAAGCATCCGAAAAAATCGAAGATATTTTGGGTGTGCCAAAAGAAATCGATTTGAATGCTGTGGAAGAAGATGACGAAACAGAAGAAGTCGATGAAGAGGAATAAATAAAAGCGCATCAATTTTTGATGCGTTCTTTTTTTCTTGTTTTTATTCATTTTTTTCGCAATCATACAATTATAACTAATCAAAGGAAGAAAAAATGGCAGGCAGTATAAATAAAGTGATATTGGTCGGTAATATAGGTCAAGAACCTCAAGTTCGCCAAATGCAAAGTGGACAAAAGGTGGTCAGTTTTTCCCTGGCTACATCAGATCGTTGGCGTGATCGTCAAACTGGTGAACAGAAAGAACAAACAGAATGGCATCGTGTTGTGATTTTTAATCCAAATTTAGTTGAAGTTGCAGAACGTATGTTGCAAAAAGGTACTAAATTGTATTTGGAAGGTTCACTGCGCACACGCAAATGGCAAAATCAACAGGGTGTTGACACATTTACTACGGAAGTTGTGTTGAATCCTTATGCTGGTCAAATGGTTATCTTATCTGGTGCAAAGACTATGGACGGTGCATCTGAATCAAACGAACCAGTGGCGGAACAACCACGTGAAGAAATCAATGTTGATACCATCGCAGATGATATTCCTTTTTAATAGGAAACAAGATAGAAAAAATCGCCAATATGGCGATTTTTTTATTAAAAAACTACTTTTGCCATATTATTTATGATATAATTATTCTTGAATTCAGTGGGACCTGAAAGGAGAGAGTTTGTTTAAAAAATTTGTGTTTTTTATTTTGTTTTGTGTGATGTTGTCTGGGGCTTCATATTCAGACGATCTGGCCAATGTCCCCAGTATAGATGCGGAAACAAACGCAACTGCGGTGGAAAACAGTATTAAAATTAACGAAGAAGAATTTGATAGAATTGTTCAACAAGTAAAAAGAAGATATACTGATTTTGATTGGGCAAAATTTGATGGTTTGGATGCCGGGGCTAAACGTGTTGTAATCAAAAATTATTTGGCGCGTATTGCGTTTGATTCAATCAAAGAAAATTATATTAGAAACTTCTATGCCAAAGCAACAGATGGTGTAGAAATCCAAGAAAGTGGATACAACACAATCTATTTCAATAAATCTGATGCTAAATACAGAACCGAATATATTACAGGAAAAGGTTTGATAGAAAAAGCTGGAAGAAGATGCAGAACTTGTGATGATGAGGGGAATTTTAGACAGCAAGATGTTGCTTTGTTTGATGAATTAATAGCACAAGAAATTGCAAATGCACCAGTGGCTATGCATTGTGAAAAATATTGTATGGAATCTACATCTGAATCAAGTGAGATGGCACGAGAATTAAGAAATGCTTTCGCGGAATTTCAACAAGCTAATGAAGAATACACCGCAGAAATACGCAGAACTGGTAGTTCGCGTCAAGAAATTCGTGAAGCTCGTAAAAGATTGCGCGAAGCGGAACGTGCATATAAAAAATTGGTAAAACGGGCCGGCAGGGAAACAGGCAAAACGTGGTTCTTTAGACCTTATAACACAACGTGCGATTTGGTCAGTGTGGAATGTTGGAACGTTGAATTAAGACCTGAAATGTATGAAAAAGTCATGTTTTCCATAGATAAAACTGATGATACGATAGACAGTTTGCATTTTGAGTATGATAATCTGACGAATAATACCCATACGGAATCAGATGCATATAGAAATTGTAATTGTGAACAAACCAGCGTGGACGCTTTGGTTAATTGCAATTGTCATATCAGTTTTTATGATGAAATCCAAGATCTGTCCGCGGTCAGAAAATGGGAAAATCAAGAACGTATAGATATAAAAAATGGTATCAATCAAGACAGAGATGCAAATGGACATTGGAACCACGATTGGGAAAGTAACACAGTACCAGGGGGCAGAGTGGTTGGACGACAATTGGATTTGAGTGGAACTTCGACAAGATGAAAATAAAATTTATTTTATTTTTGTTGTTATTATCTGTCAGGGGCGTTTATGCCGCTGAGGCTGATTTTGATGCAATGTCGATTATAGATTTATATGAACATGCAGAAGCTGTGAATTATGATTATGAAAATTTAAAGAAAAATTATGATAATGCAAAAAACAAAGAACAATCTTTGGCAAACAGAACCTTGACCGCTGCAACCACTGCCGCAACCGGATTGGGAATGATGGAATTAATGATGGGCAAAGCGGAACAAAAAGCGGATGCAGATGCCGAACAAGATATGGCGGCATACATGGCAACAATGCGTTGCACATATGCGGGTGGTAAATCTGTGAAGGCCGGCCCCGAAGAAATAGAATTACCTGGTGGCAACGATGGTAATTTGATGTCATACCGCAGTGAATATATAGCATTGGCAAAAAGTTTGAAAGAACGTAAAACAGCAATGGACATGTTACCAGGTATAGAAAGTGAAGAGATATTAGATAAAGCAGAAATGGGGTTATACGATGATGAAAGTAAGGGTATAACGGGTGGAACCTATGCTTCATTGTATCGCGCCAAGATAGGCAGCGAAGAAGATCAGTCTAAGATAGATGCTGACAAAGAAAAATCTGCTAAACGTGTTAAGTATGGTGCCATAGCAGCAGCTGGGGGAACAGCATTGGGTATAGGTGGTAACAGTTTGATAAATGGTAAATTGGGAGAATTGATAAAGAACAGAAAAGATAAGAAATCTGGGAATAAAACAGATGATGATGTAGTTAAACAATTAAAAGAAGGTTTATCTTCAGCGGGAATGACAAATGTAGATAAATTAGATTTTAGTAATTTAGATTTAAGTGGATTGAAAGATAAAATAGGTAATGTAGATTTTGGATCATTGTCATCCAGTTTAAAGGGAAAAGATGCCAGTCAGTTATTAAACACATCGAACGCCGAAGGATTCTCGTCTTCGTTTGGCAGTATGTTAGGTAACAGTGGAGAATTGGGCGGATTGTTTGGAAATTAAAAAAATATCTGTATAAAAATTTTTTATTTTATAGTATAATAATTTTGTTGTGAGAGGGATAATAAAGACATTTTTATCTATAATGTTTTTTGCCTGGGTGTTTTGTATGCCTGGGGTTGCTGGTGTTGGCAATGTTGATAGCAGATTTTATGTAGATAAACAAATGTGGGCAACGGCACCGTATAAAAATTTTGTGCATTTATATGGGTGGTTATCAAATACAGGAAGTTCTTGCACAGCACAATATGTTTCAAAAAATATAATTGTATCAGCAGGGCATTGTTTAAAAGATAATGCAAGATATGAAGTACATAATTACGCTGGCGACAAGATTGATTTAATGTTGCTTGAAACGGGGTACAAAGGAGTACTTGAAGAAGATGGGGATTGGGCTGTATTTTTGGTTAAAGACCCAAAATATTACAGCGATAGTTTTTTCAATCTGAAGGTTCCTAATGTTGAAAATACCAGCATAGGTGTTTTGAATGCAGGATGGGGATTTGTCAGAGTTTTGGAAGATTGGGAAATTCAAAAAATACAAGAAATTTTGCCGACAATTGATAACAGGTTAGACAGAAAAGAGTTCTTTAGGATTTTGGATGAAAAGTTGGTAGAGGCTAATATCAGACCTATCAGAGAAACTATGGTTCAAAGTTTAAAGGCGAGTGAATGTATGATATCTGCCCATAGATACAACAATGTATCTCCTGATGTTCTGCCTTCGACGTGTGATTCATGGCAGGGTAACAGTGGCGGGGGATATGTTGCCAGGGGTGGTAATGATCTGTATGGGGTATGTTCTTTTGGACCTGCTGATGTTGCAATTGAATTTACAGAGTCTTCTGAAAATCGTGCGTTTCTTGCATCATCTAAACAATTTGTTAATGTTGTAAATAAATACATAGATAAATTCAGTAACCCAGAATATACGGCATGTTTTGTTCTTGGAAAAAAATGGAAACGTAATACTTGTAAATGTCAAGGTACAGAGACTTGGGATAATGTGAATTACAAATGTGTGCCAGCCGAAAGTGCACCGCCATCATCATCAGATGGATCAAATGATAACACGGATAATACCGCAGACGATGAAAATGGTATTACAGAGGGAACAGGTGTAGTTACCGATAAAGCCATAGATGATTTAACAAGAGATGTTGATGATTCTGGAAAACGTCTTGATAAAAAGAAAGCAAAAATTTCATCTGGGGTAACCAAGAAAGATGTATTTGATATTATTGATAATTGGGCTGATTACGAAGTAAAAACAGAACAATTAGAGCAACTGAAGAAAGCATATGAGGAAGCCAAAGCGAAAGAACAGTCCATGGGGAATAAATTATTAACTGCAGCCACAGTTGCCGCAACCGGATTGGGAATGATGGAATTAATGATGGGCAAAGCGGAACAAAAAGCGGATGCAGATGCCGAACAAGATATGGCGGCATACATGGCAACAATGCGTTGCACATATGCGGGTGGAAAATCTGTAAAGGCCGGCCCCGAAGAAATAGAATTACCTGGTGGCAACGATGGTAATTTGATGAAATACCGCAGTGAATATATAGCATTGGCAAAAAGTTTGAAAGAACGCAAAACAGCCATGGATATGTTACCAGGTATAGAAAGTGAAGAGATATTAGATAAAGCAGAAATGGGATTATATGATGATGAAAGCAAGGGTATAGAAAGCGGAACATACGCATCATTGTATAGAGCGAAACAGGGCAGTGAAGAAGACCAAAAGAAGATAGATGCTGATAAAGCCAAATCAGAAAAGAGAGTTAAGTATGGTGCCATAGCAGCAGCTGGTGGAACAGCATTGGGCATAGGTGGTGACAGTTTGATAAATGGTAAATTGGGAGAATTGATAAAGAACAGAAAAGATAAAAAATCTGGGAATAAAACAGATGATGATGTAGTTAAACAATTAAAAGAAGGTTTATCTTCAGCTGGAATGACAAATGTGGATAAATTAGATTTTAGTAATTTAGATTTAAGTGGATTAAAAGATAAAATAGGTAATGTAGATTTTGCATCTATGTCATCCAGTTTAAAGGGTAAAGATGCCAGTCAGTTATTAAACACATCGAATGCGGAAGGATTCTCGTCTTCGTTTGGCAGTATGTTGGGTAACAGCGGTGGATTGGGCGGATTATTTGGAAATTAAAAAAACACCGACAATTTGTCGGTGTTTTATTTTCATTTGTTTTTTATGATAATTTGTGAATTACCAAACCACTGCGTAACTTTGGTTCAAACCAAGTTGTTTTTGGTGGCATGATGTTGCCTGTATCTGCAATGTCAATAATTTGACGCATTGTTACAGGGTACAGAGCAAATGCTGCAACCATTTCGCCTGAATCTACGCGTTTTTTCAATTCGCCAAGACCGCGAATTCCGCCAACGAAATCTATACGTTTGCTGACGCGCAAATCGCCCAAGTTCAATATTTTATCAAATACTAAATTGGACAATACAGTTACGTCTAAAACACCAATTGGATCGTTGTCGTTGTATGTGCCCGCTTTTGCGGTTAATGAATACCATTTGCCATCTAAATACATAGAAAAGTTATGTAATTTTGTTGGTTTATAAATTTCAGTACCCATTTCTTCAACATCAAAAGATTCACGCAATTTTTCAATAAATTCTGCGGATGTTAAACCGTTCAAATCTTTGATAACGCGGTTGTAATCAATAACTTTCAATTGAGATTCTGGGAAAATCACAGCCAAGAAATAATTGTATTCTTCGTTACCTGTGTGATTTGGATTGTTTTCGCGTTTTTCAGCGCCTACACGTGCAGCAGCAGCGGTTCTGTGATGCCCGTCTGCAACATAAAAAGCAGGAACTTTTGCGAAAATTTCTGTGATGCGAGCATTGATTGCATTATCTTCGATTTTCCAGAAAGTATGACCAAAGCCGTCTTCTGCGACAAAGTCATATTCTGGTTCTTGGTTTTTAACAATGTTTTCAACGATTTCGTTCATTTCTGCGACATCTGGATATGCAAAGAACACAGGTTCCAAATTCGCATTTTGAATACGAACGTGAATCATACGATCATCTTCTTTTTCTTTACGAGTCAATTCGTGTTTTTTAATTTTACCTGTCATATAATCGTCTACATTTGCAGCAGCGACCAAACCATATTGTGTGCGACCGTCCATTGTTTGAGCATAAATGTAATACATTTCTTTGTCGTCTTGAACCAGCCAGCCGTTTTCTTGCCATTTTTTGAAGTTTTCAACAGCTTTGTCATATGTTTTTTGTTCGTGTTCGTCTGCAATAGGATCAAAGTCGATTTCTGGTTTAATAATATGTAACAAAGATTTTTCACCGGCTTCGGCTTTTGCTTCTACTGAATTCAACACATCATATGGACGCGAAGCAACTTCTGCGGCCAATTCACGTGGTGGTCTGACACCTGCAAATGGTTTAATTTTCATATCTTTTCCTTTTTTTTGTAAATTTGCTTCTTTTAAGGCGTTTGCGATTATAACACAAAAAAAATAGTTTTCCAGGTCATATTTTACTTTGTTGAAGCAGGGCTGATAAAATAGTAAAATATATACATGATTAAAAAAATATATGCTTTATTTTTGTTGGCGGGGTGCGCGGGGACAAATTGGGTTGCACCCGAAGATTTTACATATGTACCGGTTGATTCAGGGACTTACGAAATCGCAACATGGCAAAAAATAAGCAACCCGTCAAACCCAAAAATTCATATATATATAGAGGGCGACGGTAATTCATTTGATGCCTATGGTCAACCAACCACAGATCCAACACCGCGGGGGACACTGGTGCGAGATTTAGCAACACAAGATAAATTTGAAAATGTGGTTTATGTTGCGCGCCCATGCCAATTTATAATGGATAAAAATTGTAGTGAAACAGATTGGACAAATGGCCGGTTTTCAAAAAAAATCATAGATGTTGAATCAAAGGTTATAAATAAAATTGCCGGGAACAAGAAAATAACTTTGATTGGTTATTCGGGTGGGGCCATGGTTTCGGGTTTGATAATCAAAGCAAATAAAAATTTAAATATAGAAAAATGGATAACGGTTGCTGGGGTATTAGATCACGCAAAATGGACACGATATTTTGATGATGAACCATTGGATAACTCTTTGAATATGGAAGATTTACCCAATGTCCCACAAATTCATTTTGTTGGGGAAAATGACGACATTGTTCCATGTGAATTAGCAAAAACATGGGCAAAAGAAACAGATATCAAAATTGTTCCAAATGCAAAACATAATGATTTTGGCAATTTGAATATATTTGAAAAATAGGGGGATTTTATGACATTAGAATTAGTTAAACCATCACAAGAATATTTACCTGCATTTTTAAAATGTGTAGATGATTATAGAAAAGACACAGCCAAGTATGGAATGGACAGTATGAGGAAACTGATTCAAATGTTAGATGATGGCGAAATTGATAAATGGTTTGTTAAAAAAAGAAATGAAGATTTAGGCATAGATTTACCAGATGGATATGTCAGTGGAACAACATATTGGTTAATGGACAATGGGGAATACATAGGTTCTTTTACATTGCGTCATGCATTGACAGATTCTTTGATGAAAATCGGTGGTAATGTTGGATATGTTATTGCACCATCAAAGCGCGGTCAGGGTTATGCATTTGCAGGTTTGAAGTTGGTTTTAATTCAGGCGAAAAAGCGGGGTATGGACAGAGTGTTAATTACATGTAATACAAAAAATGATGCTTCTTTTGCTGTGATTAACAAAGCAAAAAATTTATATGGTGGCGAACAATTACCAGATTGGCAATTTGATGATTTTGCAGAACACAGAGTTTGGGTAAATACAATTTAACTTTTCATAAAGCCTGAGATTTTATGAATGATTGTTGTTAATAAATTTTCTGGTTTTTGCTTTGGCATTTTTGTGATGTCAACACGATGATATTTGCCTGCATTGATTGCTTCGCGGATTAATCTTTGATCTTCAAAATTATTATCGCGATTGCGTGGATGCTGGGAATCATGCAAAGGTTTATCCAATACATAAACTTCATAGCCCAGCCGTATAAATTCTTTGACCGTATCGAATTTTTCCCTTTTTGCAATTTTGATTGGGTCGGGTGAATAAAATTCATCAAATCTGTCATTTATAAAATGTTCGCCCACAGGTTCATACACAGTATAAATATAAAAATAGGGCGTGATAGTGTGGCGCAATCTTTCAAAAAATATTCTTTTGACACCAGATTCTGAATCAAAATCGACCACCATACCATTACCACCAATACATTTTTGCATGGCAAAATAACGTGCATGATTTAAATCGTTTGTAACGAAAGCCCCGACAACGCGGGCATTTTGAACGCTGTTAAATTGTTCACGTGGTTTCAAATAACCGCCAGTAATTTTTGTAGCGGATCCATGATAATATGGTGTGTTTTTTGTTTTTAATTTTCGTGTCCCTTGATTAAAAATTTTTGCTGTCATACATGAACCTCTGTTGTCAATTATATCATAAATTTTTGTAAAAAGGTTTTATTTTGATATAATTGTTATGATTGAAAGGACAAAATTATGAAGCGAAATCAGGTTGTTTTATTATACGGTTTACCCGCCAGTGGCAAATATACCGTTGCCAAACAGATACAGGAAAAATGTGGCGGTGTGTTGTTGGATAATCATTATTTCTATGATTTGTTCATTGGTATGACCGAAGGTACTGATGAAAAATGGCATGATTATATCCACAGAGTTTCTGCGGTACGTAATGCCTTTTTAGATGTAGTTCGACATTTTTATCCAACAAAAAAATATACACGATATATATTTACTTCTGTTTTGTTGCGCGGTGAAAAATTGCCGGGACAGTTGCGTAAATTTGCACATGACATAAATGCTGATTTTATACCAATTGAATTGGCAGTCAGTAATAATGCGTTGGTTAATCGCTGTGAAACCCCAGAACGAGAAAGACGCAAAAAAATACATAACAAAGAAAAGTACCGCAAAATGTTGCAAGAATGGGATGGGGCGGCTTTCCATTCAAATCATGTGAACAGGTTGGTCGTAGATTCAACAGACCTGTCCATTGAAGATACATTTAAACAAATCAAAAAACATTTGAAAAAATTTGATTAAACATTGGTTGGGGCAGCTGATTGTAATTCCCAACTTCGTTGGGCCCCTTTCACTTCGCTGACGCTACGTCCCGAACCAAGCAACTTGTGTTGCGTGGCCGAACCATCGCTCAGAACCAAAAATTAAACCGGCACTGTGGCCGGTTAAATTCTTGGTTGTGCTATCTGTGCAATTCGCGAGCCGATTTGATTCAGATTGGGCAAGAGATTGATAGGACAAAAACAATCTATTTTTCTAATTCTCGCATAAGGTTTGTATAATACAACACCTGTTTCTTGTGTTGTTCAGCATATTCAATCTCTAAACTTGTAGAATCGCCGATATAATTATTTACATTTACAACCAATATCGCATCAGAAATATCTATTTTTTTTAAATGTGCATTTTTTAACTTTTGTATTTGTTCTTCAGTATAATTTGGATTTTTAGAGGTTTGGAAAATTGGTGTGATTACACAATGCCCCAAGAAAGTCATCTTTTGTGCTATATCTATCATTTCTTGTTGAAATTTCAAACTGCCACATATAGTTATAATCATTTTAACCCCGTTTAACTTTCGCCATTATACCACAAAAAGTTCGAAAGTGACAATTTTTTGAGATTTTTCAAAAACCGACTTTCGAACTCAGTGGAAACATTAGAAACCAAACAAAAAACCGCTCTGAAATGAAAGGTTGTACATCTTGGTTGGGGCAGCTGATTGTAATTCCCACTCGTTTCACTCGCGGGCCCCTTTCACTTCGCTGACGCTACGTCCCGAACCAAGCAACTTGTGTTGCGTGGCCGAACCATCACTCACGTCCAATATTAAAACGCACCACAAGGGTGCGTTTGAATCTTGGTTGGGGTAGCTGATTGTAATTCCCGCTCATTTCATTCGCGGGCCCCTTTCACTCCGCTGACGCTACGTCCCGAACCAAGCAACTTGTGTTGCATGGCCGAACCATCACTCACGTCCAATATTAAAACGCACCACAAGGATGTGTTTGAATCTTGGTTGGGGCAGCTGGATTCGAACCAACACCAGCGGAGTCAGAGTCCGATGTTCTACCATTAAACTATGCCCCAATGCGCAACACATTATATATGTATTATTTATTTTTTCAATTAAATATTTTTGTATATTTACTTTGCATAATGCTGAAAAAAGTCCTATGATTGCAATACCTGAATCTTAAAGGAAAATTATGTTACATTTGATATCTAATATTGTTTCTGGGCTGATTTGGAAAAAATCTTTGCGGGACAAAGTGCGCACTTGTATTCGTTTCCCGGTTGTTTTTGATTATGTTCGCTATGTGCGCAGATTTGCCAAAAATATGAAAGAATGCAAAATAAAAACTGTTGTTGGATATGGCTGTAAAAATTTCATAGTCATTTTGAACAACAAACATGTGTTTAAATTCCCGTTGCTGAATGATGGGCGCGAAATAGCGGAACGCGAAAAACGCATAGTTGATGCTTTTTATGGTATATCGCCTGTGAAAATACCTTTGATGAAAATCATTCCCTATAAAAACATAGTCATTCGAAAATATGAATTTGCGCGTGGAAAATTGTTGTCTGACATAGATCCAAAAATTATCATGCAACACAGCGAACATATTGCAAAACAAATTGCGAATATGATGTATGTTGTGGGTCGGGCAGACCCTGTTGAAATTCGTGATTTGAAACCACACCCAAGTGAAAAGCCAGGATATTTATATGGTTGGTTCCAAGGTGATATATGGCAGAATTTTATGTTGGATGAAAAAACTTTCGATATAACATTTTTCATAGATTGGGAAGATACTAAATTCCAAAGTTTTCGAACCGCATTACAGGTCGCATCGCACAATTGGGATAAATTCGGGTACAAAGGAATCATAGTCGATGTGATGGCTGAATACTCTAAATTGTATTTTGGTAAATCTGGGAAATAGCATGAAAAGATTATTGATAAATATTTTGTGTGGATTTATTCCTGGGCGTCAAGCGCGCAAACGAATCAGAACCAGATTAAATAATCCAATTATCAAACAAATGGCGAAATTCGCAAAAAAGTTCAGTGCAAACAAAAAACCGAAGATAAAATATACCTATGGTTACAGATGCGCGAATTTTGTTGTAAATGTTGATGATGTGTGGGTGTTGAAATTTCCTTTGCGTGATAATGGCAAAGAAAAATCGATTCGTGAACAAAGAATAACTGATTCGTTGCGCCCTATATCATCAATAAAAATACCAGACATGGAAATCATAGAATGGAACGGAATGTATGTTCGTAAATATGAATGTATTCATGGTGTTGGTTTTCATGGGTTAAGCGAATCGGATAAAAATAAATATGCGCCAAAAATCGCAAAACAGTTGGCAAAGTGTTTTTATGAAATAGGCATGGCCGACCCAAAAGAGATACGCGATTTAAAATCAAATCCAAAAGATAAACCGGCCAAAGCATATGGTTGGAACAATAATGATTTGTGGGATAATTTTATATTAGATGAAAAAACATTTGATGTGATTGCAATGATAGATTGGGAAGATGCAATTTTCGGTGATTTTACAAAGCGAATGACCGGTGGCACAGGAAATGTAGCAATCAAAGAAGCATTGATGCGTGAATATTCAAAATTTTTTGAATAGGAAATAGTTCTTGATACATTTGCCATTTTACAAAAACAAAACAGTTGCTTTTTATCACATAGTATAGTACAACAGTTCTTATGATAAAGAAAGGAGAGCAAATGACTAAGCATTTTTTACTTGGTATTTCAATATTACCCGCATTGTTAGTGATGCCTGCAATGGCAGTTGATGTGGCAAATTTAGATGAATTGATGGTTGCATTGCAAACTGGCGGTAACATTAATCTGACAGATGATATTGTGATTAATGGCGGAATGCCTGTTGTTGCAAACACTGTTATAGACGGTGGCAATCATGGTGTAACACCTATGACATTTGCTGTCCCCAGTAAAATTGGTTCTGTAAATGCGTATCAAGGAACTTTGGGGCAAGGAACCATAACTGGTATAGATGATGTTTTTTATTATGCAAACAGCACATTAGCCGTTGGTAATAAAATATATTCAGATTCTGGCAAAACAGACGAAGTTGGCACAATTACATTTAAAAGTGGCACGATTTATTCTGTTGGTCAGGCAACAACCGCGACATTGACACGCGATCCATCACAAGACGTGTTCGCTTCTAATAAAACTTATTTGGCATTTACTACATCATCAAATGAAACTGTTTATGCATATATAAGTGGTGCCAATAAAACAGAAGCAGATTTGACAGCATCTACATTGTTCTATTCAACTGCTGCCACAACCAATCCAGTTGGAATGCAGGGTGCTACATTGGTTGAAGATGGTGTATTCTCTACAAACCAATATGATACTTTTGATTTCTCTGTAACTGGTAAACCTCATGATATTTATGAAATAAATGGTGATACAGTATATTATGATTATAACAAAACGCCAACTTATTACTATTCAAGTCCTGCGTTAGCTTCAGATACAAAGGCATATATCGTTTCTGGTAGTTCTGTGCAGTCATTTAAGAATAATTTGAATGTTGCTGCTGGGACAGATTTAACTGTTCAAAACATGGAATTTAACGGAATACAAAATTCAACATCTTTAGAAAAGGGTGGAGTCATATATTCTGATAATTCGGCTTCTGAAACAAAAAATAATATTACATTAGATAATGTTACTATGCAGAATAATATTGCAGGTAACGGTTTAGTTTATACGAAGAATTCAAATTTGGTTGTATCAGATATAGAAGCGACAGGTAATACTGGTAGTGTTTTTTATATATTGGGTTCTGATGCAAATATAAGTGGGACTTTTATCGGTAATCACGCATTATCTGGTGGTGCGATAGACGTAACTTCCGGTAGTAATTTAACAATTTCTGGTTTGTTCCAGGAAAATTATGCAAGCACAAATGTTGCTAATGCTGCGGGTGCTGTAAATTCTGCACAAGGCGCTTTGACAATTTTGGATGGCACACAATTCAAGAACAATTATTCTAAAAACGCGAGTGCGGGTGCTGTAAATGTTTCTGGATTATCAACGACACCAGGTAAAGGTGGATATTTAACCGTTGGTAATAATGTTATATTTGACGGCAATACAGCAGGTTTTCAAAGCTTTGATTCAAATGTTGTGACAAAGACAACGGCAAATGGCGGTGCTATGGTAATTGGTGCGTTGATGGAATCACCTACATTTGGCACAGGGGTCAAATTTAAAAACAACAGAGCGGTAAACCAAGGTGGTGCGTTGGCATTAACAGGCGCTGCAGCTGATGATGCTGGTATGATTTTCAATAATGGTATTGAATTTGATAACAATTCAGCGTCGCAGGGTGGTGCGTTTGCTATAACTGCAAATATCAAAACAACATTGGATGGTTTGTCATTTACAAACAATCATGCAAATGGCGGGGACAATGCGATTGGTGGTGCATTGGTTGTATCGGGCAGTGTAACAAATCAAACTACACCTGAAAATGCAGCCAGCAGAGTGAAAACATTGACTATCACCAACACTTCATTTGAAGATAACCAGTCAGATACCGCTGCTGGTGCGATTGGTCAAACAATGATTACTGCTTTCAATGGTAGTAAATATTCACAAGGTATGACCATAGATGTTTTGAACAGCACTTTCACAGATAATACAGCAGGCGCAGAAGGTGGTGCGATAGTTTCTGATGCTATATTAAATGTGACAGGTTCTGCATTTGAAGGAAACCAGACGACCGGTACAGTAATCGGGGTAAATTCAACAGATTCTAATGAAGGTGGTGGTGCAATATTTATGTATGATGACAGTGTTGCGACCATAACAAATTCTACATTTACATCTAATGAATCTGGTACTTGGGGTGGTGCGATTTCTACACGTGGAATTTCATCCGCTCAACCAGGTGCGAATTCTTCTTTGACAGTAAACGGTGGTACATTTACAGATAATAGCGCTGTATATGGTGGTGCGATTGCGAATTCTTTGCAAAATACTGTAAATGACCAAGAAGAAATCACAAAATATGGTGCTGTGGTTTCTGGGGCAACATTCAAAGAAAACAGTGCCACACAATTTGGTGGTGCGATTTACAATGTCGGGGATATAACAGTTAATAACACTGTGTTTGGTGGGGTTGATTTAACAGATCCACAAAACCCTGTGTCATTGGGCAATACCGCATTGAAGGGTGGCGCGATTCTTAACTCTGGCAGTTTGACACTGTCTGGCGGTTCATTTACAGGTAATACTGCAACAGGAACAGGAAAAGATGCAGCAAACAAAGATATGGGTGGTGGTGCGATTTATTCCGACCTGTCCACAAGTGTAACCGATATCGATAATGTTAGTTTTGTTGGAAATTCAGCAAATTATATCGGTGGTGCTGTGTATGTATATTCTGGTACTGCCAATATAAATAATTCCACATTTACAGATAATTCTGCTAACTGGGGCGGTGCGATTTATACAAAAGCACGTCCTGCGGATGGACAGCAGATTTCTGATTTGGTAATTAACAATTCAACATTTACCAATAATAGTGCAAAAGGTGTTGGTGCGGTTGGTGTTATGAGAAAGGGTATTATTACAAATACTACTTTCACTGACAACCATGCAACAGATTCCACAGATGACGGGGCGGGTGCTTTGTTCTTGGGTGCTGAATCTTATACAACACTGACAGGCGGTAGTTTTGTTGATAATGCTTCTGCTTCTGCTGCTGGTGCTATTGGTACACGTGATTTTGGTCAGGGTAATAACGTTGATGCAAAGTTAGACATCAATGGCACACGCTTTGAACATAATATTGCAGCAACAAGTGGTGGTGCGATTGATAACTATTTCTATAATGATGCCGCAAATGATGGTTATGTAAATGTTTCAAACGCAACATTTACATTGAATGGTGCAGCAAATGGTGGTGCGATTTATAACCATGCTGTAGTGGCACAAACTGGAAATATGAGTATCAATAATTCTTCATTTACCAGTAACACGGCAACTGTTGCCGGTGGTGCCTTGTATAACGAAGGTGAATTGACATTTGATGGTTCGACAAGATTCACTACTAATACAGCGGCATTGCAAGGTGGTGCATTGTTTAATTCTGATTCTGGTGAAGTTTTGTTCAAGAAATTGGCAACATTTACCGGTAACCAAGCTACTGGCACCGCAACAACCGAGGGTGGTGCAATTAACAATGCCGGCACAGTTACATTTGAAAAGAATGCTGTGTTCACAAACAACCAAGCCGACGCAGGTGGTGCAATAGTTAACAACGGTGGTACTTTGACATTGACAGAAGCATCCGTGTTCCAATCTAACCATGCGAATCTTGTGGGTGGTGCTTTGTTAAATAATAGTGGTACAGTTAGTTTGACTGATGCAACATTCAGAAACAATAGTGCTACAGCTGCTGGTGGTGCAATTGCTAACGATAGCGGAACAATCACATTAAATGGAACAAATACATTTGTTGGTAATACCGCAAATGGTCATGCAAACGATATTGATAGTCATGGTACTTTGAATATCGCGTCTGGTACAACAACATTAAGTGGTGGTATTACAGGTGGTCCATCTGCTACTTTGAATATTGCAGAAGGTGCAACTTTGAATATTGGCACTGCATCTGTGGCTCAAAACACAATCAATTTGAATGGAACAATGTTGGCTACATTGCGTGGTGGGGATGATGCACAAATCACAGCAACCAGTGCATTCAATGGTGACGGTGAATTGAAGTTGGCATTTGATGGTGAAGGTTTATATCATGTATTTGGTGGTGAAGTGTTTGCCAAAGAAAATGGTATAGATTTGTCCAGTGTTGTTTATGATTTGACCTGGTCAGACGATGGCAGAGATGTTACTGCAGCTTTGAAATCTGTTGAAGATTTGGCCGAAGAAAATCATTTAACAACTGAAACAGCTGCCACAATTGTTAACCTGACAAGTTCTACATCCGATGTGTTGAATGATTTGTCTGTGACTATCCAAGAAAAATTGGCAACAGGTACAGAAGAAGCCAGACAGGAAGTTGAACAAGCTCAAGTTGCTATCAACCCTGAAAAAGAATCTGTGGTTCAATCTGTAACATCATCAGTTCAAAATGCTGTAAGCTCTTTGGCAATGTCTCGTATGTCTATGCCAATGGGTGGACGTAACGGTGGTGACGCAAAAGTAACTGGCCGTGGTGTTTGGGTCAACGGTATATTCAACAAAGCAAAACAAAATGATGCGTTTAATGGATATACTCGTGGATTCGCAGCCGGTTTGGATGGAACTATCAATAATAAATGGACAATTGGTGCAGGTTATTCGTTTGCTCATTCCGATGTCGACGGATCAGCACGTGATACAGAAATCGAATCGTCTTCTGTGTTCGTGTACGGTCAATACAGACAGAAAGCATGGTATGTAAACGGTGTAGCTAACTATACTATGGCTGATTATTCAGAACAAGGAACAGCGTTGGGAACGCCTGTGACTGCTGATTATGATGTTAAATCATATGGTGCAAATGTCGCAACAGGTTATCGTTTCGCTGGCGGTATAACACCTGAATTGTCATTACGTTATTTGCATATCGACGGATCTGATTATGTAAATTCGTTGGGTATCAAAAACGAATTGAAAGAATCTGATTATTTAACTGCAGCTTTGGGAACAAAATATGCTTTCCGTATCAAAGTAACAGAAGCATTTAGATTACGTCCTGAATTAAGTTATGCTGTTAAATATGATATGTTGTCTGATAAACAGGTCGCAAATGTAACAATGCCAGGTTTGAATTCCTATGCGTTGGATGGTGACAGATTGTCCCGTATCGCTGGTGAATTCGGTATTGGATTGGGCGCAAGATACAAAGGATTGGATGTGTCTTTGAACTATGATATCGAAGCACGTGAAGATTACACTTCCCAAACAGGTCGCCTGAAATTCAGATACAATTTCTAATGATGGCAATATGTTTAAAAAACCACCGAAGTTTCGGTGGTTTTTTATTATCCATTTTTTATTTTTTGTGTTGTTTTTTGAATTCGCTGGATTTTATTCCGCGTTCCACATGAAACAAATTAAATTCCCTGTCCATGTCGCGTAATTGTTTAACCATGGTTTCTTCTATCTCTTTGCGTTTTTCTTCAAATGCGACGCCTTTTAATTTTGAATCAACATAGATTGGTTCGCCAATGTTAACTGTTAATGTGCCAAATAATTTTGGAATTAAAAATCTGTCCCAACGATTAAGAAATATTGCACGTGATGCAGAAAAACAACATGGAACAATAGGGGCGCCTGTCATGCGGGCAAAATATAATGCACCGTCTTGGACACTCATAGAAGGACCAGATGGGCCGTCAACCGATATACAAATAGAGGCATTTTTTTCGCGCATTGTTTTGACGCCTTGACGCAGTACCGCGACACCGCCATCTGTGGTTGAACCGTAAATTGCGCGCATACCAAATAATCTTTGCAGACGTGCCATCATACGACCGTCTTTGTGGCGTGATGTAATGCAATAGGCGGGGATACGCGCGCTTTTGATAACAGGCGATAACATTGCACTGCGCCCATGAAAAAACACAAATACCACGGGTTTATTGCGGTATTGTTTCAAAGATTCTTTGTTTGTGAACCGGTGTTTAGATGTTAAATATATAAACCATATCAGGCCCGCAATCATAAAAGCTAATAACCATTGGGTCAGTGGGTTGAATAATATTGGTGTAATTACTTTTTTTCGAAATTTTTTTAATCTTTTGGACATATTTAACCTTTTGGTAATAATTTTATCAGTATTTTGGGCTGTTTGCAAATTTTGAAATATTTGTTGACATAAAATATTTTTTGTATAAAATATATATGGGTAAAGAGATAAAAGCAACAATGATTGATGAAACATTACATTTTGAAATAGAACCTGTGTTTATGCCGTACCAAAGTGTGTACAATAATTTTGCACGCATTGAAAAACAGTGCGATGTATATTTGGGGTTGTCTGCTTATGATAATGAATTGATGATTAAAGATTATGACAGGGGGATAAAAAAGGAACAAAATCATTTTGCTTTCGCGGCTTACTATGATTACGGAATGATAGGATTTGCGTTGGGATATAAAATAAGTAGTGGTGCGATGTACCTTAGTAATTTATATGTCGAACCGGGCTATCAAGGTTGGGGTGTTGGTAATAAATTGTTACAACAAGCTGAAAATGTTGCTGCGCTTTATTCGTCTAATATGAATGTGTTCCCATTGGCTAATGCGATTAAATTTTATCAACATTATGGGTATGAAACACTGAAAGATGATGTTATGACCAAAAAGTTATCAAATGTTACAAGTGGTGTAGTTCCTGTATTTGAATGGTGTGATGAATTAACTGCAAAATTAAATATAGAATTTGATACCAAATTATTAAAACAACAAAAATACCATCCAATTTTTATTTATGTAGGCAAAGATAGTCGCATAGACGGTGTTGCAACACGTTTGCCAAGTGGTGAAAAAAGGGTTGTGGTTAACAAAGCCAAAGGTATGGTTTCACGAAATTGGGAATATGAATTGATGGCCGCATTGGATAAATGCAGATAAAAAATCCCGCATTACGCGGGATTTTTATTTTGTGTTTTTTAATTACATCATGCCAGGCATTGCGTTGTTTGATCCACAATCACAATGTTTTTCTTCTGGGATTTCAGACATAACTGCACCGGTTGTTAATAACACGCCTGCGGTTGATGCAGCCGCTGTGATAGCGGTTTTAACAACTTTGGCTGGGTCGATAATACCAGATTTCATCATATCTACATATTCGCCAGTTTGGGCATTGTACCCGAAATTGTAATCTTTGTTTTCCATGATTTTACCAACAACGATTTCACCAGATACACCCGCGTTTTCAGCAATCTGCATACATGGTGTAACGATTGCACGGCGGACAATGTCGATACCAACATTTTGATCTGGGTTTGCGCCGGTCAAATCTTTCAAAGCAGATACAGCGCGTATCAAAGCGACACCACCACCTGCAACAATACCTTCTTCGACAGCGGCACGTGTTGCGGCCAATGCGTCATCTACGCGGTCTTTCTTTTCTTTGACTTCGACTTCGGTCATGCCACCAACATGGATAACTGCGACACCGCCAACCAATTTTGCCAAACGTTCTGACAATTTTTCGCGGTCATAGTCGCTGGTTGTTGTGGATAATGCTTTGCGGATTTCATCTGCGCGGTTTTTAATTGCATCACTGTCGCCGTTGCCGTTGACCAATAATGTTTTGTCTTTGGATACAACAACGCGTTTCGCAGATCCCAACACAGCAGGTGTGATATTATCAAATGTCATACCCATATCATCAGATATCAATGTTGCGCCTGTGACGATTGCAATATCTTTCAACATTTCTTTGCGTCTGTCGCCAAAGCCGGGGGCTTTGACTGCACAAACTTTCAATCCGCCACGCAAACGGTTCAAAACCAATGTTGCCAACGCTTCGCTTTCAACATCTTCTGCGATAATCAATAATGGGCGACCAGATTGGGCAACCGGTTCCAATATAGGAAGCAATGCTTGCAATCCTGTGATTTTCTTTTCAGAAACCAAAATTTGCGCGTTTTCCAATTCAGCCAACATTTTTTCGCTGTTTGTAACGAAATAGGGCGACATGAAACCTTGGTCAAATTGCATACCTTCGACCACATCAATTTCAGTATCTAAACCTTTGGCTTCTTGAACTGTGATAACACCTTCTTTGCCAACTTTGTCCATAGCATCAGCAATTTTTTGACCAATGTCAGAATCGCTGTTTGCAGAAATTGTTGCAACCTGGGCGATTTCAGATGAATCTTTGACAGGGCGTGCATGTTGTTCAATATCTTTGACAACTGCGGACACAGCAATATCAATTCCGCGTTTGATATCCATTGGGTTCATACCAGCTGCGATAACACGACGACCTTCTTTGAAAATATTCTGGGCCAACACAGTTGCGGTTGTTGTTCCGTCCCCAGCATTATCGCCAGCACGTTTTGCAACTTCTTGAATCATTTTTGCACCAATATTTTCAGCAGGGTCTTTCAAAGAAACTTCTTTGGCGACCGTTACACCGTCTTTTGTTGCGATTGGTGCACCATATGAACGTTCAATAACCACAGTGCGACCCTTTGGTCCCATTGTGATTTTTACTGCGTTTGCCAATTTATCAACACCCGCAGCCAATTTATCTGTATTAAAAACAATATCTTTTGCCATTGTTTATTCCTTTGATTATAAAATTCCCAAGATGTCAGATTCTTTGATTAAAACATAATCTTTGCCATCAATTTTAACTTCATTTGCAGATGAAGCCCATTTTGCAAATAATACAATATCATTTGGTTTTACCGTTACAGGAATCTTTTGCCCGTTGTCATATATACCGTCCCCAGTGGCAATAACACGGCCACGAACTGGTTTTTCTTTTGCGTTATCAGGGATAATGATTCCGCCTGCGGTTTTGTTTTCTTCTTCTATTCTTTCTAATAAAATATAGTTATGCAATGGTTTAAACATAATATAACTCCTTTGCTATGCCTGAAATATAGTAAAAATTTTTTATATTTCAACCCTTGATTTTATCTTTGTGGTCGTTGTATTATCTGGATATACAAAAGGGGTAATTTATGTACGATAACGATAATGTGTTTGCAAAAATTTTACGTGGTCAAATTCCATGCAAAGAAGTTTACAGTGATGATACTGTGCTGGCATTCTATGATGTTGCACCACGGGCAAAGGTTCATGTTTTGGTTATTCCACGTGGTGAATACACAGATATTTTTGATTTTACACAAAATGCGCCGGCTGATTTCCAAATTGCTTTTTGGAAGGGCGTTCGTAAAACTGTTGAAACATTAGGGGTGCGTGATAATTTCAGAACTGTTGCCAATACCGGTCGCGGTTCAGGTCAATCAGTTATGCATTTCCATGTTCATATAATGAGTGATGACAGATTCTGTGAAGAATTTTAAGGTGCGTGTAACACCGCATGCTAAGCAAAACAAAGTCGTCCAAGACGGCGATATTTTGCGTGTTTATACAACAACCGCCCCTGAAAAAGGCCGTGCCAATGGGGCGGTTATTGAATTATTGTCTGAATATTTAAAAATACCTAAATCCAGAATTAAGATATCAAAGGGCCTTGCATTTCGTGAAAAAACGATCACTGTCGACGGTTAAATCTTGGATAAGTTCTTCCGGTGTGTTCACGATATGCAAATTGTAATCATCTGGGTTTGGCATAAAACCTTCTGTTTGCATCAATACCATAATATCCCCAAAAATTTCCCAATATTTAGCGGTATTCATCAGGAATATAGGTTTGCAAGATTCGCCAACCTGTTGTTTGGTCATGATATCTGTCATTTCATCCAATGTGCCCATACCACCAGGCAAAATAATGAAAGCGTCTGACAAATCATACATTTCTTGTTTACGGGTGGATAAACCATCTACGACTTTGACATCAATTTCTTTGTGTGCTGGTTCTTGCAAGGACAAAACGTGTGTTGTTGATATGCCTATAACCTGGCCACCGTTTTCCAAGGCCGCACTGGACACCGCACCCATCAAACCAACATTTCCACCACCAAAAACCAATGTAATTTTATTGCGTGCTAATAATTCACCAATTTTTTTTGCATCACGAATATATTCGGGATTATTTCCCGCCTGGTGCCCGCAATATACGGCCACCGACTTAATTTTTTTATTCATCTTTCTTTTTCCTTTATTTTTGAAAATTATAACATAAAATAGTCTTATTATGAATCAAAAATTTGTAGATTTTATGAATAAATACCAAAATGTTCCAATGGCTTTGGGGGTCAGTGGTGGGGTTGATTCTATGTGTTTATTGTATTGGTTACATGAAATTGGTGCCAATGTTTATTGTTTGCACGTCAACCACAGATTAAGACCCGAAGCAGACATTGAAACCGAATATGTTATTGATGTTTGCAAGAAATTAAATATTCCATGTCATATTTTTTATTGGGACGAAGAAAAACCTGAAAACGGATTGGAAGCGGCCGCCCGCGAAGCACGCTATAAAATGATGACAGATTTTTGTCATGAAAATAACATTGAATATTTAGTAACCGCGCATCAAAGCGATGATCAAATTGAAACTTTCTTGATGAATTTATCACGTGGCAGTGGTTTGTATGGTCTGTCAGCTATGTTGCCAGAATCTGAAAGAAATGGTATTAAAATTATTCGCCCGTTATTAGAGGTTTCCCGCAAAGAAATCAGACAATATTGTGATGATAATAATATTCGTTATTTCATTGATTCTATGAACAGTGATGATCATTATACGCGTGTTAAAATTCGTAAAAACAGACATTTGTTGGAAGATGATTTGGGTATCAGTGATTCCAGAATTTTATTGGCGATTCAAAATCTGGGTCGAACACGCGAATGGATGGATAAATATATTTCTTTGCGCATAGAAATGGTTATTCGTTCATGGGGTGCGATGTTTATTTCTTCTTTTTTATTTGACGAAGCGGAAGAAATTAGATTAAAGTTTTTGGGATCTTTGATTCAAAAGATTGGGGGGAATGATTATCCTGTTCGCTTGAATTCTTTGAAACAAGCACTATGTAATTTACAGTCGGATTGTAAATTCACATTGGGGCATTGTACGATTCGCAGATTAGGGGACAGAATTTTAATCGTTCCAGAGGGTAAAAAAACAAGTTTTAGGAAAAGACATGAAAAAAGAAAGAAAAATATTTAACAGAAAAGACGGTTCCAAATTTTACTTAATTGTTTTCATTATATTTTTTGTTGCATTGATTGCGCGTGTGTTGTTTTTCTCTGATGTTCAAAATACAAATGTGAACCCAGAAGAACAAACAGTCAAAGCACCGATTGAATTATCTTTTTCTGATGTTTTACGCAGAAGTGATGATATTAAAACTATGAATATATCCAAAGATAATACTGCAAATGGTGTTTTAAAAGACGGAACACCATACAAGGCAGTGATTGCTTATAACCCAGAAATGTTGGAAAAAATTTCTAACAGTGGGGCGGTTATATCCATAGATAACAGCGCTTCTACGGTAGATACCATGTATAAATGGTTTTCTATATTTGTGGGCGGTTTATTCCTGTTTTGGTTGTTAAAAATGTTGCGCGGTGGCAATGGTGGTGGTATCACACGCAGTTTAATTGGCCAAAATCCAACCAAGGTTACAACAGGTAAAACAAAAACGACTTTCAAAGATGTTGCGGGGATAGACGCAGAAAAACAAGAATTGATGGAAGTTGTAGATTTCTTGAAAAACCGTGAAAAATTCAAAGCATTGGGCGCACGTGTGCCACGCGGAATTTTGTTGTCCGGGGAACCAGGAACAGGTAAAACTTTGTTGGCTCGTGCCGTTGCAGGCGAAGCAAATGTTCCTTTCTTTGCTACATCGGGCAGTGATTTTTCAGGAATCATCGTTGGTTTGGGTGTTGCAAAAATTAAAGAAATTTTTGAATTGGCAAAACGTAATGCACCATGTATTTTGTTCATAGATGAAATTGATGCGATTGGTCAAAGCCGCAGTAAACATTCCTATAATGACAATGATCGTGAACAAACTTTGAATCAATTGTTGATTGAAATGGATGGTTTTGCAAACGAAACAGGCATCATTGTTATTGCTGCAACGAATCGCCCTGACATGTTAGATGCTGCATTGTTGCGCCCTGGTCGTTTCGACAGACAGATTCACATTGATTTACCAAACATGGAAGGCCGTAAAGATATTTTGAATTTACATGCCAAGAAATTCAAAATAGATGAAAAGGTTGCAATGATTGATGTTGCACGCGGAACAACTGGTTTTTCTGGGGCTGATTTGGAAAATCTGTTGAACGAAGCAGCGTTGCATGCAGTGCGCAGTAATCACAAAGTTGTTGAACAAAGCGATATAGAAGAAGCACGCGATAAGATTTTAATGGGACCAAAAAAGAACCGCAAAATGCGCCCGGAAGATATCAAATTAACAGCTTATCACGAAGCAGGGCATGCGTTTATCGGTTTGCATTATGAAGGTATCACAGACCCAATTCACAAAGCGACAATCGTTCCACGTGGACATGCGTTGGGTATGGTTCAACATTTGCCAATCGATGACAAAGTTTCTATGACTTTGGAAGAAATTCGTGCAAATTTGTCTGTGTATTTGGCGGGTCGTGTATCCGAAGAAATTTTCTTTGGAAATAAAAAAATCACAACTGGGGCAGAAAACGATATCAAAATGGCAACCCGTTTGGTGCGTTATTCTGTTACAACCGCGGGATTGTCTGACAAGATTGGTTTGGTTTCTGTAAATCAGGCAAACACATTTGGCCAAAGAATTGCTTTGGAAAATGCGTCAGAAAAAACAGCTCAAGCTGTTGATGAAGAAATTCGTAGTTGGATGGATTCTGCATATAAAGATGCTAAAAATTTAATTATGAAAAACAAAAACACTGTTGAAAAAATTGCCAAGGCATTGTTAGACAAAGAAACATTGACTGGTGATGAAATCAAAGAAATTGTGTTTGGTAAAAAAGCATCAAAAAAGACAGTTGCAAAAAAGCCAACCAAGAAAGCAAATGCAAAAAAATAACGAAGTAAAATTTGAAGTTATTCACATGCCACCAACGAACACCAATTCGTTGGTGGTATCTTGTGGGGTGGACTCTGTTATTTTTGATGCGTGGGGCAAAGCTGCTGATTGGGAACGTGTTTTATTGGAACGTGGATTAAAACTGCGCGCGATATATTCAACACATGGACATCCAGACCATATATCTGCGGCACCTGCGTTGGCACGTGCGTTCAATGTTGATTGGTTTTTAAATCAAAATGATGATTATTTAATTGGTTGGGGTAATGAAATATTAGATATGTTTGGCCTGCCACATATTCATTCAAATTATAAAAAGCCAATAAATATCTCTGCGGGTAATATCGAAATATTGCCAGATGTAAATATGGAAATAATGGAAAGTCCAGGACACACCCCCGGCGGTTTAATGTTTTATTTCCCAAAATATCAAATTTTGATGACGGGCGACACTTTGTTCGCAGACGGTTTTGGTCGTTATGATTTCCCAGGTGGTGATGAAGAACAACTGATGCAATCTATTCATAATTTATATGATATGGATTTAGATGATGGGACATATGTTGTTCATGGACATGGTATGGATACCACAATTGAATGGTTAAAAAAACACAATCAGTTTTTTAAATAGAAAATACCAGAACGCGATTTATACCATTTAAATCTTTTTCAACGCGTTCAAAATTCCAACCAAAAAATTGAAATATTTTTATAACTAAATTTGATTGACCAACCCCAATTTCCAGATATATTTTTCCGTGTTCATTTATCAAACTTAAAGCATTTTTTGCAATTTCTTCATATGCGGATAACCCATTGTTTTTTGCGTATAACGCAATTTTGGGGTCGAATTTTGCACCCGTATTAACACGTGTGTCACCATATGGAATATATGGTGGGTTTGAAACAATTATGTCGAATTTATCAGCAGATTTAAAGGTGGCAAAATCTGCACATTTTGTTTTTATTTTGTCTTTTAATTTCAATCTTTTGATATTTTTATTTGCCACACGCAAAGCGGGTTTAGATTTATCAATAGCAACCCCAGATAACCCGTCTATGTTTTTACATAAGGCACAAATAATACAACCTGTGCCGGTGCCCATGTCTAAAATTCTGCGGGGTTTTGTTTCAATGCAATCGTTTATTACCGCGGAAACCAGGGTTTCTGTATCTGGGCGTGGATCCAAAGTGTTTTTATTTGTGTAAAATTCCAATCCATAAAACCACTTTGATTTAATAATTTTTGCCACAGGCATACCGCGACGAAGTAAGTGCGCATAATAAATAGTGCGCAAAAATGATATTTTTTTGTATTTGTCTGTGATGATTCGGGCGGCCCGTCCATCCCCAGCAGATTTTAAAATTTCGAATGCTTGATTTATATTCATATTTTTATTATAATAGGCCCTATGAAAAAAGCAAAAGATATTATAAGAAAAATTCGTATTGGATGTAAAAAATCTTGCAGATGCGTATGCCACGCAGATATTTTATCCAGGGTTATTTTAGGCGTTGCAATCTTATTAATGGTTGTTGCGTTGGGGTTGGTGTTCTTTTATAAATCTGGGACAATTTCAAATGTTTTTGTTCCAAAAGAATCTCATACTGTGGTAGAGGTTAAATCTGGGGACACGTTGTCGAAAATATTGAGCAACGAAGGTTTTTCTGGCAAAGATATAGAATCTATATCGAAAATGTTAAAGAAAGAGGTTGGATTAACCACTTTGTATGCCAACAAAGACAAGGTTGATTTTATTCGTGATGATGAAACCAAACCAATTTCAAAAATTGTTATTATCAAAGGTCCATGGAATCGCGTTGAAATAGATTGTGGTCAACCTGATGTGTGGCAATGTCAAAACATAGAAATAGAACGCGACACACGTGTTACATACCGCGAAGGTGAAATTTTGGACGGCGACAGTTTTTATCTGGCCGGGATGCGCGCGGGAATTCCTGCGGGAATATTGGCAGATGTTTATGATTTGTTGGCATTTGAAATGGACTTTGAACGTGATGTTCGTGCCAGACAAAAATTCTATGTTTTGTATGAAGAAAATTTTGCTGCGGATAATACCAAAGTTGATACAGGACATGTGTTGGCTGTTTCTTTTGAAGCTCTGCGTGGTCGTGTTCAAATGTATAGATTCAAAAAGGCAGACGGAACCGTTGGTTATTATGATGAAAACGGTAATGGTGCGATAAAATCTTTGAAACGCACCCCCATCAATAATGCAAAAATCACATCCAGTTTTTCAAGTCGCAGAAAACATCCTGTGTTGGGATTTACACGTGCCCACAAAGGTGTAGATTTCCGCGCGTCAACTGGAACACCAATTCCTGCGGCGGGGGCGGGGCGTGTTATCGCACGTGGATTTAACCGCGGACATGGTAATTATGTGAAAATCAGACATAATGGAACATTTGAAACTTTGTATGCCCATATGTCCAGATTTGCCAAAGGTGTTAATGTTGGAACTGCTGTAAAACAGGGACAAACTGTTGGTTATGTTGGTTCAACAGGTCTGTCAACAGGACCACATTTGCACTATGAAATTATTAAAAACGGACAACACGTAAATCCTATGACTGTAAAATTGCCTGCTATTAACAATCTGGATAATGCAAACAAGAAAGTGTTTATGGAGCGCAAAACCCAGATAGATGCTGCGGTTGAAGAATTAAAATTAAACCCAAAAAATATCGTTCGTTTATAATCTGCCAGACAGCCCAGTTTTGTGCAAAAATACGCGTGGTGTACGGGGTGAATTTTTTTGAATTATTATGTTGACTTAATATTTTTTTGTGTAAAAATAAAAGTCGCTTAAAACAAAAGGATTTATTGTGGCAGACATAACTTTGGCAGAAATACGTACAATCAGAAAAAAAGCACAAAATGCTGATGCTTTTGTAAATGCAAAAGCAGATGCAACCAGATTGGTTAAAAGTTATATGGATAATACACGTAGTATAAAAAATACTCCGCTGACTATTAAAACTTTCTGGGAAATTGTTAATATGCTTGAAAATGGGCCTTTGAAACAGGCAGCATTGGATCGTTTGAATCAAGAATATCCAGAATATATTGCTCAAATTAAACCAAGAAAATTGAAATTATACCGCAGACGTTCTGAAAATGCAGATAGTGTGGAATTGAATTTTGTTTTAACTACACTGAAAATTTACAGACGTATGGGATTAGTCAAAAAGAAACAATACAAAGAATTAACAGAATCTGCTGATGTTAAAAAAATTGATAAATTTTTGGCAAATGTTCGCACATTAAATCATGAACAAGAATTAGAATTTGCCGAATATTTTGCATATGAATATATGGATAATTTGTCCTGTGTGCCACCAATTATTTTGGCGCGTGCCCATGAATCTTTGCGTATCAAAACAGAAAAAGGCAAACGTGGTTTAACAGAAGATTTGTACAATATGGTTGGTGTTCGTATCGATGAATTATCAAGTCATTTTGCACTGTATTTTGATGCGAATAATTACAGACCAAGCGACAAAGATAAATTGATATTCAATTTTGCAGACAGAACAAATATTGCAGATGCTTTTGATGGATATCGTCAAATGTTTGAAGAACGTTTAAAGTTCTTTAACAGAAATCCAGAAGGCACAATGCATGTCGAATTAAAAAATAATATCGATAAAATAAACAAAATTATCGATGTTTATGACAAAGAATGGAAATTAAACAGTGTCTTGGATGATGAAGATAAATTGGAAGTCAAATGGGATGCTGTGAATACCATATTGGAAAACACTGAATTATCTCCAGATGTAATTAAACAAATCGCTGGTTATAAATTTTTGAACAAGCAAAAAAAGCCGATTCCTCAATTCATAGATGAAAACGGCAAAAAACATGTTGATTACCAAGACGGCTATAAAATTGATCCAGATGGTCGTTTGAATCAAATCATAAAATTGGCAAAACATGATGTCGCTTTAAGAAGTATTGGCGATCCGTCCAATCCACAAAATGAACCGGCAGAATTAGCAAACAGATTAAATGAACATGTTTTGTATAAATTGTTCGAAATTGATACTGTGGCCAAAGCTTTGGAAAGCGCGAAAGAAAACCCAGATCAATTTACCAATCCTGAACATTTGCAACAGTTTATAAAAAATTTAAGCACCAAAGGCGGGTCTATATCCGATGCGGGATATAATTTCGCTTTGGATGACCAGGTAGACAAGACGGCAGGATTTGCTGCGCGTTTGAATTCTAAATTGAAAGATTTAGATTGCTTGAAAAATGGCAATTTAATTGGTTCTTTGTTCAAACCAATTGAAAACATTGATAAAAGAGCAGGTGCACGTATCAAAGATGATAATTTTGATAAACGTAAAACCAAGATAGAATTTTTCAAACGTTTGTTCAAAACATTTGGAAATACTTTGTTGGCCAGCGCAATGTTGTCTGCTGTTGGAATCAGTGCGGCTACAATCGCAGGAATTAACCCAGCAATTGCAATCGCTACTGTTGGTGTGGCTACTGCAATTGCCAGAGTTGTTTTCCAAATTAACAAATGGCGTAAAAATCAGCAAAAATTAGGTTTGCCAGATGATTTACAAACTATGTTACAAGACAAAAGAATGTTATTGTCTTGGGGAATCAGTGGCGTAGCTGCGTTGGCATTGGTTTTTGGAGCAGCAGGATTTACAGCGGCTGCGTTGGCATTAGGATATGGTGCAATAACTGTTGGTGGTGTTACAAATGCACGTCAAACATATCAAGACGCGTTGAACAGAGGTTTAGATTCTAAATCTGCAATTGCGTGGGGTATTGGTATGGCAGTTGCTGCATTGGTTGGTGGTATTTTGGGACGCGCTGGTGTCAAAGCTTTTGCATCAAATACAGTTAGTGCGACCGCACCAGAAAACCCTGAACAAGCCGAAGCACAAACAAATGGCGAAGAAGTCGCGCAACAGGAAGCTCAACAAGAAGCACAACAAGAACCACAACAGCCAGAACCTGAGGTTCAAGAACAAACACAAGAATTGACTTATACTCAAGAAGCTTTGGAACACGAACAAAAGATTGCACAATATTGGTATCAAGATGATTTGAATCAATTACAACATGATACTGATTTGGTCAGACAATATAATGAAGCACATGGAACACACATTGATCCGAATCGCGCAGTTGTTATGCGTGCTTTGGCGGGCGGTCATGTTCCAAGCAATCATGAAATTTTGGTTGATGATGCGGGCAACACCAGATTTACACACGGTAATGTGAAAGTTTTTGGTGCGGGTTGGTTAAAAGCTCACCCTGATTTTACAGCCACAGACATCAAAGAAGCAGCCAATGTATTTTCAACTGGTACTGCCAGTGAAGCTGGCATGGATGCCATAGCGCGTTTGGATAAAATAGTTTCTTTTGATAATCATGTGGGGCACGCAATCCCAGAAGTTCAAAGTGTAAATGGGATGAATACATATACAGATGGTAAATCTGCATTTGTTGAACAACCTGTGGAACAACAGCTACAACCAGACATGCCACCAGTTGAAAAACCTGTTATTGAAAATCAAGGTGGTGATGAACCTTCGCCTGTGATTGAAAATCCTGTGGAACAACCAACAAATGAAACAGGGGTTACAGGTGGAATGAATATGTTTGGACCTTTGAATTTGAAAGTCAAAGCAGGTGTGAAAAAATTAAGAAACCGTATGGGATCTTTCTTGGATAACGTATTCCAAGCAAGACAAAGATAAAATTTGTTATCAAAATAAAAACCGCCATATCGGCGGTTTTTTATTTGATGTATAAAATTATTTTCTTGATGCAATGAACAGGGCCGCCAACCAACCAACAATGGAATATCCAAACAGCCACGACAGACCGCGAATTTCCACCAATTCATGTTTTTTCTTGTCGTTCGCCGCACCCAAATATGATGGCGCAAAAAATATACATATCACTAATAAAGTTGCGATAATATATCTTAACCACAATAATACATTAACACCAAACAACATTTTATTTTATACCATATTCAGCGTTTGTTCCCAATTCTTCTTCGATACGAACCAATTGGTTGTATTTTGCCATACGATCCGTTCTGGACATGGAACCTGTTTTAATTTGACCTGCGTTTGTTGCGACAGCCAAATCTGCGATTGTTGTATCTTCTGTTTCGCCACTGCGGTGGGAAATAACAACACCATAATTTGCATCTTGGGCCATTTTAATTGCACGCAATGTTTCGGTCAAAGAACCAATCTGGTTCACTTTGATAAGTATTGCATTGGCAACACCATTGTCAATTCCTTTTTGCAATCTGGATGGGTTTGTTACGAATAAATCGTCGCCGACTAATTGGCATTTGTCGCCGATTGTTTCAGTCAATTTTTTCCATCCATCCCAATCTTCTTCGGCCAGACCGTCTTCGATTGAAATTACAGGATATTCAGCAATCAATTGTTTATAAAATTCAATCATATCGTCAGATGTTTTGTTTTCTCCTTCGAATTTATAAATGCCGTCTGCATAAAATTCAGATGACGCAACATCCAAACCAATGGAAACTTGTTCGCCTGGGACATAACCTGCGTTTTTAATAGCAGTAATAATTGTGTCCAATGCTTCGCGACATGTTTTCAAATTTGGAGCAAAACCACCTTCGTCACCAACGTTTGTGCTGTGATTTGCTTTCTTTAAAATGGATTTCAAATTATGGAAAATTTCAGATCCCATACGAATCGCTTCGACTTCGTTTTTTGCACCGTTTGGAATAATCATAAATTCTTGGGCATCTAAACCGTTATCTGCGTGTGCACCACCATTGATAATGTTCATCATAGGACGTGGCAAAACACATGGTTTAGCGGTACCGAAAATGTTTGCGATATGTTTATACAATGGAATATGTTTTGCAATTGCAACTGCATGTGCAACAGCTAAAGATACAGATAAAATTGCATTTGCACCCAATTTGTCTTTGTTTGGTGTGCCGTCCAAAGCCAACATTTTTTCATCAATTTCTGTTTGATTTTCTGCATCCATACCAATCAGGGCAGGGGTAATAATTTCATTTACATTTTTAACGGCTGTTAAAACGCCTTTGCCCATATAGGAATTTCCACCATCACGCAATTCCAATGCTTCGAATGAACCTGTGGATGCACCAGATGGAACAGATGCACGGCCCAAAGAACCGTCTGATAATAAAACATCACATTCTATTGTTGGATTACCACGGCTGTCCATAATTTGACGAGCGTGAATTTTTTCGATAGCAAACATGTTTATATTCTCCTTTGTTTTTGCTTTTCTTTCTTTTTGTGTAAAAAATTTTTGGATTTTTACATAGTGAAATTTTCGCCCAGATAAACTTTTTTAACCATTTCATCTTGGACAATTTCATCGGTGGTGCCATGTTTCAAGATTTGACCGTCGTGTAAAACATAGCTGCGGTCTGTAATCCCCAAAGTTTCACGCACATTATGGTCGGTGATAATCACACCCAACCCCCTGTGCTTTAATTGGGACACCAAAGATCGTATTTCGTTAACGGCAATCGGGTCAATTCCGGCAAATGGTTCGTCCAATAAAATGAATTTAGGATCATTTGCCAATGCACGTGCAATTTCAACACGACGACGTTCGCCACCAGACAAAGCCGTAGCAGGACTTTTTCTTAAAAACGAAATAGAAAATTCTTCAAGCAGGGCATCTAATTTTTCCTGTCTTTTTTCGCGATTCGGTTCGACAACTTCCAATATAGCCATAATATTATCTTCAACAGAAAGCCCTCGAAAAACACTGTTTTCCTGGGGCAGATAGCCGATGTGTAACCGGGAACGCTGATAAAATGGCAGGTGTGTAATATCTTGGGAATTCAAAAATATTTGGCCCGAAGTTGCGGCTAACTGGCCCGTTATGCAATAAAACGCGGTTGTTTTTCCCGCACCATTTGGTCCCAACAATCCAACCGATTCGCCCTGGTTGGCAATCATAGAAATGTCGCGCAACACAACGCGTTTCCCATAATTTTTAGACAGATGTTCAACCTTTAATACAGATTTTTTTATCATAATTTTATCACCATTTTATCTGTTAGTGTTTTATCGCCATTGCTGGATTCTATGCGGACATTACCAATCAATGTCAAAATTTTGTCTTTCAAATTAAATTGTGCACGGTTTGCAGATACATTTTCAACAACTTTTCCTTTGTCTGAATTTCTGGTGATGGAACCAGTAGGTTTTTCCAGAAAGACAATATCTGGCTTTTCGTATTCTTTATGCCCGGATTCTGCGTGAATTTTAAATGGATTATTATCTTTGTCAGTGCCAACAAAATAAGCATTAGTCATTTTAAATTGGTTGGATACCATATCGCGCATATTTACCGCGGTTATAGGTGTCCACAAAATTTGTTTAGAAAACAGAAAAGCAACGACCAAAACAACAACCATAACCAATCCCCAGCCCGTAAAGAAAAATTGCCACAGACGTGTAAGGCGTTTATGTTTAGATATAATTATAAAATTACGTTTATCTTGTTGCACAGGCATAGTTTAGTCGTTTGAAAACAAAAATGCAATTTTTATATTTATATTAAACTTTTTTTGTGATATAATGTTCATATTGAAGAGAGAATGAAAAAAACAATATCTATATTTTTTATGGCACTGTTTTTAATACCATCGGTATCGATGGGTGCTGTCAGTGTTAAAAAAGCATCTTCTGTTAAGGTTAACCAACAAGAGAAAATGGAATCTGCAACCAGTTTGGTTCCAACTGTTATTGGTTTGGTGGGCAGTGTGAAATCATTAAATGCACAACAGGATCAATTAGAAGCGGACTGTGTGCCTACGTCTGAAGATATAAGAATTGTTAATGATTTAGTCAAAGAATGGGCAAAAATTGGCGATACAACTGCTAATGTTGCGGTCAGTGGATTGGGAAATCCTTGTTCTGCTGATGGATCCGAAGGGTCTTATGCAAGTGCTATGCAGGATTTGGACAAGGGTGAAAGCTGCTATGAATTTTATGGCGGTAGTTCTAACAAAGACACTGTTTGGTATGAATTTCCAAAGGCGAGTTATGCCAAAATATGCAAAGATGGAAATGCTAAAGATTGCAGGAATGTATCCAATATCTATGATGTTTTTGCAAAGATTCCTTTTACCACCGAAGATTATTCTAAATCTGAATTGGCAAATGTTACAAGATTAATTGAAAAATCTGAAAAATGTGCGCCTGGAAAAATTGCCGCAGCTAAACGTGAATTGTGGGGTGGTTTCTTGACCCAGACATTATCTGGTGTGGGACAAAGTGCGGGTGTAAGTGGTACAGATTCTATTATGCAGATGGTTTCTTCATCTGGTGGTGGTGGAATTCAATCTATGTTACCGTCATTGGGTGGTATGGCGACCCAAATGTTGGGCGGTCAATAGTCTTACATTTTTTTGTGTCATTTGGTTGTTTTTATGCTTTACTCATTTTTTCTAAAATGTTATAATTTAATATATCAATAAATGGCAAGGAAGGGTTTTACTATGAAAACTAATATGTTTATGATTCTGGGATGCGTTGCATTGGCTGGTTGTATGGGGACAAACACTCAATATCGTGATGTTGATTATGATACACCAACCGTCGATTATGTTGAACGTTTGAATGTTAACGATGCACCAAACAAAGATTCTTTCTTGAATCAGTTGGCGATGAATTATCGTTCTTATGCTATATATAATGCCAGAACCAGTGGATACCCAGAAATAGGGGAATTATTTGCACAAAAGGCAATCGGTGCGTTTTCTGGTGAAAAACCATTTCCTGAAAATTTAGATAGTTGGAACATTGAATCAGAAGAAGATAGATTTGAAATCTATAACGCATATAATGAATTGATGGAAATTTTAAAAAGTGACGCTGTTGATTCACAACCAAGATTGGTTGCAGAATCCCAGGCTAAATTTGATTGTTGGATGTCTGCAACTGCCAGTGGCCAAGAAGCAACAGCCCAAGAATGTAAAAAACGTTTTTATAATACATACCAGGCTTTGAAAGAATGTTTGGAAGGCAAAGTCCCATCAGCGGTAACGCAGGTTAAATCAGAAATTGTTATGGCTGATAAACCAGTGGCTGAACCAGAAGAGGAATATTATCCAGAAACATATCGTTTGAATGCTATGTCTGGAACAACCAGAAACCGCGAAGGTGTTATCATTGTTAATAATATCAATATCCCTTCGAATTTGGTTCAACCTGTGCCAGTTCCACAAGTTGTAGCACAACAACAACCAACACCTATGGTATTTAACCAGAATATTTACAGTTTGGATGAATCTAATCATACTGCTGCGCGTGATTGCGGATGCAGAAACGGTGTTATAATCAAAGAAGTAATTGTTAAAGACGAAGATGGTGAAGACAGAGTTGAAAAAGTAGAAGCACCATGTGATTGTCCAAAGGCAGAACCTGTTGAAGAACCAGAAGAAATACCAGAAGTTGATAAAGAATATGTTTCCAGGGAAGAATTCATCAATTTGATGATGGCGATGAGATCTGATTTGTTGGCAATTAATAAACGCCTTGATGAATTGGAAATCAAACCAGAACCCAGCAATGAAAAGACTGTTATCAAGGTTCAACAGATTCCATTAGAACCCAGACAACATATTATGGAAGAAATCTTCGAAGTCAGATTTGATTTTGATAAATCTACGATTAAACCAGAATATGAAGAAATAATTAGAAAATTGGCTACTGCAACCCAAGAAAACAAAAATGTAAAGGTTTCTGTGGTTGGTCATACAGATACGTCCGGTTCGAATGCTTATAATTATGCTTTGGGTGGTCGTCGTGCAGAAGCCGTTCAAAAGATGTTAATCGAATATGGAATTCCTGCTTCCCAGATAATTGCGGTTTCTGCAGGGGAAGAAGATTTGAAAGTTCCAACTCCAAACAACACGCCTAACGCAGAAAACCGCCGCGTTCGTGTTGTAAAGGAAATCCATTTTGAAGAGCCTGCGAAACCTGCACCAATCGTCGTAGAAGAATATAAAGAAGCAGACGATTGTGAAGATTGCGCAGAAGATTAACCAAATGGTGTTTGACAAAAAAATACTTGACAAAAAGTTTTTTGTCTGGTATAAATACCACATGACAAATACCAGAATATGATATCGAAAAGGTAAATAAAGATGGCAGATAAATTTATAGGAGCAAAAAAGCGCTTGGGATTGGCTGGTAATACAGTGGCTTTTAATGATGCTTCAAGAAAAGTTTTGGATGTCGCAGGAAAATTGCGTATGCGCGATGTTTTCCCTGAAAAAGAGATTTAATTTCAGGGTATTGTTTCTGTGATATCGTTTTTTGTCGGGTTGTTATGATTTGTTTGAACAACTTGACTTGTTTGTCTGGGTTTATTAAAATTAAACTATCAAGCACTGGAATTCTTCGGTGCAATTTCCAAAAAAGGTATTTTTTATGCATGTAAATGAATTAAAGACAAAGTCACCTCAACAGTTGTTGAAGATGGCTGAAGATATGGGGATTGAAAATCCTTCTCAATTAAATGTTCAACAATTACGTTTTGCGGTTATGCGTGTGTATGCGGCCGATAAATCTATCACTTTGATTGGTGATGGGGTGTTGGAACGTATGCCAGACGGTTTTGGATTTTTACGCGCCCCAGAAAGTAATTATTTGGCTGGGCCTGATGATTTATATGTGTCGCCAAATTTGATTAAAAAGTATGGATTAAAAACTGGCGATTATGTCGAAGGTCAAATCCAGGCACCACAAAATGAATCTGAACGTTATTTCGCATTGGAAACAATCGAACGCGTTAATGGTGGGGATCCTGACAATTTACGTCATCGTATATCTTTTGATGATATGACCCCATTGTATCCTGATGAAAAATTAAAAATGGAAGTTGAAGACGATCCAGACAAAGGACGCAATTTGTCCGCTCGTGTTATCGATTTGATTTCCCCAACAGGCAAAGGGCAACGTTCATTGATTGTTGCGCCACCAAGAACTGGTAAAACAGTTATGTTGCAAAATATTGCTCATTCAATCGCAACAAATTATCCAGATGTTAAATTGATTGTGTTATTGATTGACGAACGTCCAGAAGAAGTTACCGATATGCAACGCAGTGTTCGTGGCGAAGTGATTTCATCCACTTTTGATGAACCTGCAACACGTCATATCCAGGTTGCCGAAATGGTTATTGAAAAAGCTAAACGTTTGGTCGAAGCAGGGCAAGACGTTGTTATCTTGTTAGATTCTATCACGCGTTTGGGGCGTGCATATAATACGGTTGTTCCATCCAGTGGTAAAGTGTTGACTGGTGGTGTGGACGCATATGCATTGCAAAGACCAAAACGCTTTTTTGGTGCCGCCCGTAATATCGAAGGTGGTGGTTCTTTGACTATTATTGCAACCGCTTTGATAGATACAGGTTCCAAGATGGACGAAGTTGTATTTGAAGAATTTAAGGGCACAGGTAACAGCGAAATTATTTTGGACAGAAAATTGTCCGATAAACGTGTTTATCCGGCCATAGATATAACTAAATCTGGTACCCGCAAAGAAGATTTATTGGTTTCCAAAGATACATTGTCAAAGATGTATGTTTTGCGCCGTATAATAAATCCTATGGGCACATTGGAAGCGATGGAATTTTTGTTGGATAAATTAAGATTAACAAAAACCAACGAAGATTTCTTTAATTCTATGAATCAATAAAATTATAAATCCGCCATTATTAATGACCCGGGGTGGCCGTTTTTATGGCGGATTTTTTATATTCAAAAAAGGATTATTATGAATAAATTATATTTAATTGGATTAATTGGGGCGATTGTTTGTGGTGCTTATTTTTATGGGGCAAATGTGGCGGATGCAAAATGCAAGATGAATCAAGCCCAAGCAAATTTGCAAAACATGCAAAATACACAAATTCAAATAATAGAAAGCAAAAGGAAAAATCATGAAATTGTTTATAAAACTGGGGTGCGCGATATTCGTAACATCTTGTGCGATAAATACACAATCGCAGAATAATTCAGCATGTTATTGCGATATTATATACGGGCATAAATCTGATTGGCAAACAATCAGTGATGACCTGGCGCGCAACATATATGAACATAATTTAAATTGTGAGAAATGTATCAAAGAATGAATTTTATTTTTTATATGTTTCGATTACGCTTTCAGCGGCAGTTTGAATTTTTTCTAATGCCTTTTCGTATGTGGCGCAATCGCGGGTAATTTCAGTTTTATATGCATCGCGCATATTATTTGACATATAATTGCAAGCACGCAGATGATTTACACAATATGTATGACCGGCGCCAAATGCATTTTGACCGCGAACACGGCTTTCCATATCGGCCCAATCAATATTCAAAGCATTATCTAAACTGACCCATGGGTTTGTGCCAGTGTAAACACCGACCGTTGAATCCCAATATGCCTTGATTTCTGCATCTGTGGCATCTGTGTTATATTTCAATTTGATAATTTCTTGAATCAAAGAATCAATTTTTGGTTGATATTTAGAATCAATTTGAGTCAATTTTGCACTGCAGAAACAGCGGTTATATGCGGTATTTGAACGTTCGCAATATTCATCCATGCATTCTTTGTAATCTGCAAAACATTTCTGTGAAGATATTGTTGAACTGGAATTATAATTTGCCCTGACATTTGTTGTTCCAGAACGTGTTGTGCTGCGCAGTGCGGTGCCACGTGCTTTGACCTGGCGGTTTGAAAGATTACGATTTGCGTTTCTGGCGCGTGCATTTGCAGTGGCCGAACGAACCGTAACTGATTTTCTGGGGACAACACGACGGGCCGTGGGTTTTGTTGGTGCAGGCTGTTTTTGTGCAGGTGCCGCGGATCTCGCCGTTGTGGCACGTGCATTTGTTTTGCGTTTCACAACACGGCGTTTGCCCATTGTTGATTGGTTAGAATTGCCAGATGCTGTCTTTTTTTCAGATTTTGTTGCGCCCACCAACCCCAAAGCATTATTTGATTGTGGTTGATTGATAGATGAAGGATAAACATTTTTATATAAAGATTTGTTTATAAAACGATTGCCCGTTTCGACCCCAACAGACATAGTTGGTATCAACAACAAACCGAACAACAAAGAAGCAATTAAACCTTTCCTCATGCTGTATATTGTACAATTTTTTTATAAAATAAACAAGAACAAAAAAACATGTTTGCTAATATGTTTAAATGGCGTTTTTTGTGAAATAAAATAGGAAAATATATAAAAAATACTTTGCAAAAATTTTTAAGTTTGATAGGATTGTATACATATACGTATATGTAAGAGGGGTTTATGAAAAAATTCGCACTTGTTTTGGCGTTTCTGCCGGGGATTGTCTTTGCAGAAGATGATTGTGCAACCCGCAGAACTGTGCCAGATACAGTCCAATCATTACAAGATGTTGTGCAATTGGGTTTATGCAGAAATCCGCAAACTGCGGCTGCGTATGCTTCGTTGCGCGCCACACATTTTAATAAAAATGCCGCATATTCCAGTTATTTGCCCAGTGTTAATGCTGGTTTATCTGCGGGCAAAGATTACAGAAACAAAGATTGGGATGATTGGTCATATGGTGCATCAATTTCTGCATCTTATTTGATTTTTGATTTTGGAAAAAGATTGGCCGATATGAATCAGGTAATTTCTGCGTATCGTGCGGCGGGATTTGATTTCAATGAAACTGTGCAAAATTTTGTGTATGGTTTGGTTGGGTCGTATTATGAATTGTTAAAGGCAGATGCGGATGTTGAATCTGCAAAATCTGCATTGACTGTGGCACAGACCGCGTATGATACTGCATCTAAAAAATTCAAGGCAGGTGTTGTCGCCAAAGCAGACGTGTTAAAGGCAGAAACCAGATTGGCGAATTCAAAATTGTCTGTGGAAAAAGCAAAAAACAGTCGTGAAATTACCAAGGGAACTTTGTTGACTAAATTGTCTTTCCCTGCAGAACAAGATATCAAAATTGCAGATATGTCTTCCAGTTTCGGTAGTGATGCAGAAAGCGAAAGTGTCGAAGAATTAATCAATATCGCACGTGAAAAAAGACCTGATTTGTTAAAAGCATCAGCAAACAAAGATGCTGCATGGCATAAAAGAAATGCCGCGTTTTTGAAAAATTTGCCGTCAATTTCGGCCAGTGGTTCTGTATCTTGGAATGATGACAGTTTGGGCGATTTGTTCGCGCCAGATTCAAATAAAATAAATGGATCGATTGGTATTCGTGTTTCTATGCCTTTGTTTGCAGGATTTGCGAATATGTACGGTGTACGTGCAGCCGAAGCAGAATATGATCGTGCAAAATATAATGAACAGCAAACCACAAATGCCGCAATGTTAGATATTTTTACAGCATATCACAACTATAAAACGGCACGAACTGTTTTGACTCAAACTGAATCTTTGTTGAAATCTGCCACGGAATCTGAACGGGTTACAGCAGGTATGTACAAAGTTGGTCGTGCAACTATGTTAGATTGGCAAACGGCCCAATCTGAATTGATTGATGCCCAGCGTCAAAATAATTCTGCAAAATATGATTTGTTTGTAAAACGGGCGGCGGTTGCGTTGGCCATAGGCGATATTAAATCTGAATTAGAGGGGTTAAAGGATGAGAAATAAAAAAAGTTGGGTTTTCCGTCATAAATGGTTGGTTTTATTCCTGCTGGTGTTATGCGGATTGGGATATATGTTTTTTGGAACTGCCGCAAAACAGGCAGAAAAGAAATATGTAACCGCAGATATCAGTAGGGGGGATTTATCTCAAATTGTAACTGCGACTGGTGAAATTATGCCTGTGAATACGGTTAATGTTGGATCACAAGTGTCGGGTACAATTGAAGCTATTTATGTAGATTACAATTCGACTGTTAAAAAGGGTGATATTTTATTAAAGATAGAACCATCTGTGTTACAGGCATCTGTGGATGAAGCCAAAGCGTCCCTTGATTCTGCACAATCTCAAATGCAATATGCGAAAAACGAATATAATCGTAATCAAACTTTATACAAAGAAGGTTTTATTGCACGTGCAGAAATGGAACAATCTCAAACCCAATACGAACAGGCAAATGCTTCCGTTATACGTGCACAATCTCAATATGACAAAGCCGTTACAAATTTAGGCTATGCAACAATTACATCACCGGTCGATGGAACTGTGATTTCGCGTAAAGTCGACAAAGGGCAAACCGTTGCCGCGTCTTTCCAAACACCTGATTTGTTCTTGATTGCAGAAGATTTAACAAAAATGCAAATCGAAACATCTGTATCCGAAGCGGATATTGGTGTTATCAAACAAAATCAATCTGTAACATTTACGGTTGATGCGTATTCAGGACAAACATTTGTTGGTTCTGTGCGCCAGGTCAGATTGTCCCCAACAACAACATCAAATGTGGTTGTTTATACTGTGGTAATTGATGTAGATAATGCTGATTTGAAATTGATGCCGGGTATGACTGCATTTGTGACAATTATTGTTGATGCAGTGAAAGATGTTTGGAAAGTGCAAAATTCTGCACTGTTGATGCGTTCTTTCAATGGAATTGTTGAAAACCATGATGAAAGCATAACACCAAAAACACACTTGGCTATACAACGTGGTAAAGAAGTTGTGTTTGTTCCTTATACCAAAGGTTTGGCCAGCCCAACTGAAACAGAAATTAAATCTGACCAAATACAAGAGGGCGATAAAGTTATCATGGGCTATGTCGGGCAAACATCAAAACGAAGCAACAATAATAATCGTGGCGGTATGATGGGCGGTCCGAGACCTCGTTAAAGGTAAATCAGTATGGCGACGCAAACACCAATAATTTTAATGAAAAAAATCTGTAAAACGTTTCCACTGGAAATCGGTGGTGAACAACAGGTTTTATTTGATATTTCTTTCAAGATTATGCCTGGGGAATTTGTGGCTATTATGGGACCGTCGGGTTCTGGTAAATCGACATGTATGAATATTGTCGGGGCGTTAGATTCTGCGACCAGTGGTGTTTATGAATTATACGGCAAAGATATTACAACACTGTCGCCTGATGAATTGGCCAAGATAAGAAATGAATACATTGGTTTTGTTTTCCAGAATTTTAATTTATTACCTAAACGCAATATATTGGACAATGTTATGTTGCCTTTGATGTATCGCGGTTTACCAATGGAAGAAAGAATCAGTCGTGCGTGTGAAATGTTAAAATTAGTTGGTTTGGAAAAATTTGAAACATATTTACCAACTCAATTATCAGGTGGTATGAAACAACGTGTTGCAATTGCGCGTGCGTTGGCGGGAAATCCTAAATTGATTTTGGCTGACGAACCAACGGGTGCGTTAGATTCAAAAATGGGTAATGAAATTTTGAAGTTTTTCAAAAAATTAAATCATGATTTGGGAATAACCATAGTTATGATTACCCACGAATTTGAAATTGCAAAATATGCAGACCGAGTAATTCATATTTATGACGGTCATATAACCTATGACGGCAAGATTCCTAAAAATGAATCTGTGTTAACAGCATCAGAAAAAAAGGCACATGTAAAATGACGTTTTATGATATAGCACATGAATCATGGCTTTCAATCAGTGGAAACAAGATGCGTTCTTTTCTGACTGTGTTGGGTATAGTTATTGGTATTATGGCGGTCGTGATAATGGTTGCTGTGGGGGAAACAGTGCAACAATCAATCACAGACCAATTTTCATCACTTGGAACAAATACAATTATGATACGTGCCGGGGCTGCGCAAAGTGCAGGGGTCAGAACGGGTAATCGTATGACTTTGACAATGGATGATGTGAAATATATTTCGCAATTACCAGATGTCGCTGCGGCAACGCCTGTGGAAAACAGTTCTGCCCAGATTGTTTATGGAAATAAAAACTGGTCGACATCTATGGTTGGTGCGTATCCAGGATATGCCACTGTGCAAAATATTGAAATGCAATATGGTTCGTTTTTTGATACATCTGCGGTTCGCAATGCATCAACATATGCCGTTATTGGCCCGGATACAGCAGAAGAATTAGGATTGCCAAAAAATCCGGTCGGTGAAATTATTCGTGTAAGAAATACCCCCATGACAATCATAGGCGTAACCAAGGCCAAAGGTGATTCAGGTATGGGATCCCAAGACGATATGGTAATTGTGCCTATAACCACATTGAAAAAACGTATAGCTGGTTCTTACTTTCCAAATGCGGTTCGTATGATTGCGTTGAAATTATATCCTGATGCAGATAACAATGTTGCGACAGAACAAATAACCGCATTATTGCGTCAACGGCATAAATTGAAAGATTCAGACGCGGACGATTTCCAAATTACAGATATGAAACAGGTCATGGAAACAATGAATACTGTGTCTGGATATTTGACTTTGTTGTTGATTGCGATTGCTGCGGTATCGTTGTTGGTCGGATCTATTGGTATCATGAATATGATGTTGGTATCGGTGGCGGAACGTACGCGTGAAATCGGTATTCGCAAGGCCATTGGCGCCCAAGAAAGCACAATTGTTATCCAATTTTTATCTGAATCAATTTTGATTTCATTTATCGGGTCTATGGTCGGGTTGATATTGGGGGTGGGGCTATCCCAAGGTGTAGGGCGGTTCATATTAGAATATAATGTGCCGTTCAGTATTTGGCCGGTTGTGGTTTCTATATCCGTGGCGGTTGTTGTGGGGTTGGCTTCTGGTGTAATGCCTGCAATCAAGGCGGCCAAATTAAACCCAATTGACAGTTTAAGATACGAATAAAAATACCCGCCATTGTGGCGGTTTTTTTTATTTAATTCTTTGTAATAAATCTTGCAGTGTGTTTGCAATTCGATCTTTTGCAGATGTTATAACTTTATCTGTTGGGATACCCCAATTTATATTTATTTGTGGGTCGTCATATCTGATACCGAATTCAGATTCTTTGTTGTAAATATTATCTACTTTGTATGCAAATATTGCCTGGTCGCTTAATACGGAAAAACCATGTAAAAAGTTACGTGGAATAAATAATTGTCTTTGGTTTTCATCTGACAATTCTATCGCCACGTGTTTTCCAAAAGTTGGTGAATTTTTTCTAACATCAACAGCGACATCCAATACACGCCCTTGGATAGCGCGAACTAATTTTGCCTGGGAAAAAGGTGGTAATTGCATATGCAGACCGCGTATAACACCATACGAAGATTTTGATTGATTGTCCTGGATAAATCTGTTTGTAATGCCGTGTTTTATAAATTCAGGTTCATTATAACTTTCGAAAAAATAGCCACGATCATCTTTGAAAATTTTTGGTTCAATTATATAAACGCCTGGGATAGATGTTTCAATAAAATTCATTGCAAAATCCTTTGATTAACATGAACACATTAAAATTTAGTTAATCAAAAGTCAATTTTTTTATCTGTATAAAGGTTCTGTTGGTTGAACATGGCAACCGTTTTTGCGCTTTAATTCAATGGCATTTGCATAACCTTGACTGGTTCGCCCGTTATAGCGACGTTGTGCGACATCTTGTAAAAACGCATCGCGTTTATCCATCCATTTGTTATGAATATCACCTGAATAAGTTTTGACTGCATTAACCATTTCATCATCCACAGCAGATGTTTTTGACGGTAATCCTAAAAATACACGAAATTGGGACAGGGCAGTTCCTGGACCACTGGCCATGCTGGCAAGTAAGATATCAGTGCTGATTACATCGGGCAGTTTATAAATATGATATTTTTGCCAAAATCTGTTGTAATAAAAATCTTCTGCTTCGGCGCGGGAATTAACAACAACGCCGGCACAATTTGGTGATGATCCAATACCATAACATGTGTATCCACATGGGTCGTTTGGAATTGTTCCGCATCTGCCTTCTTTTCTGAATATCGTAATTAAACTTTTTTCAAAGGCGGGACTGATAGATTCATATTTCCCGGTCGTTAAAATTTGATTTGTGAAATGTCTGTCGCGTGCAGCGGGGTAACACGAACCACCTATGACTTGATTGTTTGGGGTAACCGTTCCACCACCGATTGTCCGACCGGAAAAAGTTGTAGTTGTGGTTGGTGTATTTGATGTGGTAGTAGTGGGGGTGGATGGGGTAGTTGTTGTTGAGGGTGTTTGTGATGTGTTGGTTTGTCCACATTTTTCTGTATCGTATGGATATTTGTGACAATAATCGGCTATGTTCATTGTCTGGGCATCATGTTGTTGTTGTTCGGCATCTGCAATCATATGGTCTGTGTAAATTTCTTCCCCAGGTATAATATCTAATTCCCGGTATGCCTTTTTATCCATGAAAGGTTTATAACCTTCGGTTGCATTTTGAATACGCTGAACAAATGTAGTATCTGCATAAGTTTTTGGAAAAGATGTCGCCTGTAAAGCAGCATATGCATATGGCGACATAACAAGCAAACAAAATAGTACAGATAATAAATATTTTCTCATCTGTTTAGTGTGTATTGATAAAATCTCTCATGATAATGATATCACAAATAGCGCCTGTTTAGAATAAAAAACATAAAAATATTGTGATTTTGAAATTTTATAAAATCATAGACAAATTTGATTTTGTGTGCTATAAAATGCAGGCAGTAAAGTAAAAATAAAGGGTGGTATACAATGGATGCTGTTGCAAGATTAAGTGGAATTTTAAGTGGTTTGTTTCAATCAACACATTCCTATAATTATATAAATTACGCAAAACATTATTTAACATTGGACACAGATGTTATCGTCGAATTGGCCCAGGGTACACACAAATGGGGCAAATGTGATTATGCTTTGCACGCGGTATTTTGGGCTTTGCGGTCCGCAGATTGTGCAGAAATTGTGAAAACTATGTCGCCAGAAAAAATTGCTATGGTGCGTGAAGCGATGGCCGTTGCAAAACAATATAAATGCCCAGATAAAGAAAAGGCCGATGAAACAAATATAATATATATGAAGAAAAACGAAAAACCAAATTTGCCGGCCTATGCTAAACACACAAATAATATAATCAGATATGCTGCATTGATTGAAAGTTTGATTGCGGAAAATTGGTGGGAAATTCAACAGGAATTTAATAAATGGGATGCTTTATTAAATAATCGTGAACAAACGAATGAAATAACCAATCAACCTGAAATTAAACAGGAAAAACAGGTGGTGCCTGAAATCAAAGCAGAAGAACCAGCACCAGAAATTCAAAAGGAAACAAAAACTATGCCAGAAGTAAAAGCAGAAGAACCGAAACAGGAAATAAAACAAACCGTTGTCGTACCTGAAAAAACAGTGCCAGAGGCAAATGAAGAATTGTGGACTGTGGAACAATTAGCAAAAAAATTAGGATTGAAACGCACATCATCTTTCTATACTAAAAAAAGTTTATTTTTAAAATCTCACCCAGATACAATGTTGCAAAAAAGATTCAAAGAATTTTTTGCCAGAAAAACTGAAAATGGGGTCAGTAGTGTCAGATTTCGTGCAAAATTCTTTGATGAATTGGTTCAAATGATGAACGCCCCTGCAACAAAACAAGTGGCAAAATCAGCCCCAAAAACACAAGGCGAACCCGCAAAACAAAATGCAGAAACCGAAGAATTATGGAGCATCACAAAATTGGCAAAACAATTAGGTATCGCCAGCAAGGGTGCTTTCGCCAGAAAGAAAATGTTGTTGTTGGAAAGACATCCTGAATATATAGCCAAAGTGAGTAGTTGGTTTTCTGGCAAGAAAGGGTTGTTCAAGGCAAAACATTTTGAAGAATTGAAACAATTGATTGAACAAAATCCACCTGTCAAAGCAGATATTATTATTACTGAACAATATGGCGAATTGTGGACTACCGCGAAATTGGCACGTGAGTTGGGATTGAAAAATTCTATGTCATGGGCATGGAAAAAGAATAATTATTTGACAAAACATCCGGATGCCGAAGAAATGTTCAATAAATGGTTTGTTGAATATACAGATAACAAAAGACGTGTTATGTTCAAGGCCGCATACATTAACGATTTGAAGGCATTATTTACCGACAAAAGAACGGCTGCGGCACGTGCTGAAAAACGCAAAGCAACACAAAAAACTGCTGTGCCACAAATACCAAATATCGAAGAAAAAGAATTGGAAATTGTTGATGATACAATCCAAGTTGCAGAAACATATATTCCAAATACTGCTGTGGCGCCTGTGGTTGAACAGCCAAAAGATTTGGTCGGTATTCAAGCATTAAGAGTTTATCTGGAACAATTACAAAAAATGTATGACCAAGAATGCAAAAATGTAACTGATGCAGAAACAGAATACAAAGATTTGCAGAACAAAGCCGAAGAAGCCAAAAACAGAGCCGAAACATCACAACAACGCGCAGATGAATTGTCGGCAATCATTACCGACGTAACCAAAGTTGTGAACGATTGGGACCAGGCATCAGAAGCATTGAAAACCGCAGAAAAAAATGTGGTTGACCAGCAAAATAAACTGAACCAGTTTTTGAAAGGTAACACCAATACGTTGGTAAAATAGGTTGGTATACAACAAAATAAAAACCGCCGTTTCGGCGGTTTTTTAACGACCTTGGATATGAGAATTGTCCGGGTTCAATAACCAATCTGGTATTTCGGGCAAGGTAAATGTTTTGCCGTTCCATTGCATTTTTATATAACCCGTGTTTGGGGTGCCACTGCGAGGGTATTTCAGATTTGTAAATTGTTGAATCAAAGTTCTTATTATTCCACTGTGTGTTGCGATGCCGACAGTTTTTGCATCTGTATTTTGAGCAATTGTGAAAATTGTATCGTGTATACGTTTTGCAAACATATTATAACTTTCGCCATTTTGTGGAACGAAATCGTTATTTGATATCAAAGCCTTTGGAACATATACAATATCAGTATTTATATCAACTGGGGTATCGGCGGCATCTTCGGTCAATCGAATGATTTTGCCACAGAACACGCCAAGATTCCATTCTTTTAACCCTTGGTCAACAATGACTTGGGTGTGGTGTGGTACGGAAACTATTTCGGCAGTTTTCAATGCACGCAACAGCGGTGAAGAATATATGCAATCAAATTGGATATTTGATAAAACCTTTGCCAATTCGTTCGCTTGGGCAATACCTGTTTCATTCAAAGGAATATCTTTCCAGCCCTGTAAACGTTTTTCTACATTGTAATCGGTTTCCCCATGTCTTAAAAAATAAAAATCGCGATTCATAACAATATCCTTTGAATTTAGTCATATCATAAAAGGTTAAAAAAAATATTCAATATAAAAACCACCATAAAAGGTGGTTTGAATTTTCTGGTCGGGGTTGGCGAACAATTCGCAAGCCTATATTATTTAAGATAGGGCGGGAGATTGAAGAGATTTAAAAAGTTTTATATGTGAATATAGTTTCTATATTTTCCATCTATTACCACAATTTTGACAGGTAGCCCATGTCTCAATAACTTTTCTTTCTTTTCTTCCTCTGACGAACATCCAAAGAATCCATAAACCACTTGTTAAGACAACCATTAATAAGTTCCATAAAAAACTTCTATCTTGACTTACAATCATGGCATTTGTGTTTACTGATACGTTTTCAGATTTGCAATGACGACACATCATAATAATACTCCCTTAGTATTGGCTACGCGGTAATTGTAGCATTTTTTCCTGCTGATTAATAGTTTTTTATTAAAAAGTCAGAAACTATTATAAAAATATTTTTTAACATTGATAAATTCGAACTTGGTGTAAGTATTTAACATAAAATTAAAACCACCGTAAAGGTGGTTTGAATTTTATGGTCGGGGCGAAAGATTCCCTCGGGCACAGCCCTGCGGGGCATTCGTTAGCACTCGAACTGCGTTGGCACTTGTTCTCGCTTACTCATTGTCGAACCTGACAACTGCGTTGTGATGTATCAAACCTTGGAACCCATAACATAAAATTAAAACCGACCTAAAAGGTCGGTTTGAATTTTCTGGTCGGGGCGAAAGGATTCGAACCTTCGACACCTTGGTCCCAAACCAAGTACTCTACCAGACTGAGCTACGCCCCGAAGGTGATACACATTATAACTATAAAATTATAAAATGCAAATATATTTTATGGCTTTGTAAAAAAATTTATTTGTTCAAAATTCCCTTGTATTTATGGGGTGGTGGGTTATAATGCCCACCATGAAACAGCTTTATACTTTACATACTCACACCGTTGAATTTGACGGCCAGAACACAATTCAAGAAATGGTCAATCGTGCCAGAGATTTAGGTTTCAACACTATTGGTATTTCTAATCATTTTATTGTACATCCGCTGATTAAAGACAGCAGGATGTATAAATTTGCAGTTCAAGGTGGATACAGTGCTATATATTCCGAATCGTTTGATGAAGTTATGAAAAAATTTGTTCCGCACTATGAAAATTTGGAACAATTTCAATCTTTGAACCCTGATATTAAAATTTTGCGTGGAATGGAAGTTGACTTTTTTGATAACTATAAATGGCAGAAAGGTTTTGAAAAATGTGTCGCAACATTGAAACCTGATTATGTCATAGGTTCGGGACATTTTATTGAATATAACAACACTTTGCTTAATTCGCATGATTGGAAAAGGGCGGATTATGGAACTCAGGCGGTATTGTTAAAACAATATTGGAATAATGTTGCAGATGCTGCGCACAGTGGTCTGTTTACATGGATGGCGCATCTGGATTTACCAAAAAAGGTTGGGTTAGGGCGCGAAGACAGGTGGCAACAAAATGAAGCTACTGCGTTGGATGCAATTCGTGAATCAAAAACAGCAATGGAAATAAATACTGGTTTATACAGACCAAATTGTTATGAACCATACCCATCAAATCGTATTTTAAGTATGGCAAATGATATTCCTGTTTTAATCAGTGATGATGCCCATGCAGATTATCAAATAGGGCGCCATTTTGACGAAGCCGAACAATTAATAAATCAATTTAAATTAAAAAAGTTTCAATTGGTAAAATAAAAAATCGCCCAAACGGGCGATTTTTATTTGTTTGTTAATTGTAATTCTATACGGCGGTTTTTCTGTAAACTGTTGGCGTCTTTGCCCAATGCCACAGGATGCAATTCGCCGAAACCAGATGGTACCAATCTGCGTTTTGAAACGCCATTTTTCACCAATTCATTTACAACCGCTGTTGCGCGCAACAAAGATAATTGCATATTGTTTTTATATCCAACCGTGCCAGACATAACAGGTTTGTTATCTGTATGACCGTCAACGCGGATAATCCAATCTATGTCTGTTGGAATTTTGTTTTCAAAATCTTTGATAACATTTGCCAACAATCTTAATTGGTTTTGTCCGTCCAATGAAATTTTGTAAGATCCGCTGGGGAACAAAATATCACTGGATACAATAAATCTGTCACCGTCTTGTTTCACTGTCGTTCTGTCGCCCAATGCCAATTTAATCTGTTTATAGAATTCAGATTGGTATTCGGACAATGCAGATAATTCAGCAACTTTGTCGGCCAATGCCTTGTTCAATTTTTGGGACATTTCTACATATTCAACATCACGTTGTCTGGAACTGGCTTCCGCTTTGTCCAATGCAGATTGCAATTCCAACA
>JAGCOR010000026.1 GCA_017642585.1 Alphaproteobacteria bacterium
CTGAATAAATTTTATAAATTGCTGGATGAACACGAAATTAAATCTGCCGATGATTTGCCACGTGCATTTAAAACCTATGAAACACTGGTGATGCAATTAAAATATCCAGACATCATAGTTTCAATTAAACGTATGTTAAGAACACATCCAACTTTTGTTTTGGACCACAGTAATTTAATTTATTCTATGATGGAAAAATTCAGTATTTTTAATAAATGGATGTTTAATTTCCTGATTTTGAATGTGAATAAATACCTGGATAAAATGTCGAAAGCTGTTTGGTGTTTAATATCTAAATCACCATTGGATGAAGCAAAGGCATTTATTGATAAAATTATATTTTTACCACCCCAACAAAGTGGTCCTTTGGTGAAAACATTTGGCAAATTATATAGTGAAAATCAATATTTGCGGACAAAAATTTCATCTGCTTTAATTGATTTTGCAAACAAACCTGACACAGATTTAGAATCTTTGTTCAGCTCTTTGTTTTTTGTTGTCGATACAACAAATACCAAAGCGCCATTGTGTATAAAGATTATTAAACAACATCTTGATGATTCAAATATGACTGCTTATGCGGCAAAACGCATTATGGATGTGGTAACCAGAATTCACGACATTCCAAAATATGAAAAACAGGCGGTTGAATTAACCAAAATTATCAAGGCCCACCCCATCGGGCAACGTAAAGTTATAAAACGTGATATTGCACGCATATTGGGCGATACAGATGCCCTGCGCAGTCATACAGTTTTAGGGCAACGGGTACCAAAAACCCCACAAAATAAAAATGGATGGACAGAAATTGATACAATTCCGCCGACCCAACCTTGCGTTCTGTTTTTTGGTGGGAATAATACAAATTCTTCCCCTGTAGCGAACGGTTATCTGTCTGCGATTGAAAAATTATTGCGTCAAAATCGGGTAAATGTCGATAAAATCAGTATGTATGGTTTGATACACGATTTCGGCGAAAGATTTGATTCAAAATATTCTTTTGATGACAGAACCGCCCGAACTTTGTTGCAACAGCAACACAAGCGAGATGTTAAAACAGGCGGATATGAAAACATAGATGAAAAAGATCCATTATATATCAAAGAATTATTTAACCGTGCGTTTTTAAACAAAATCTGTGAAAACGGGAAAAAATTGCCGGTCAAAGAAGCCTGCAAACGTATTCGCAATATCACTATTATTGCACATTGTCATGGTGGTTATACATTTTTGAAAATCGAAGAATTGATGCAACAAAAAATGCGTGAATTGGGTTATACATCCGCTGAAATGGTCACCATTCAAAAACAATTATTATGTATTGCTTATGCACCCTATTGCCCGTTGGGTGTATCGAAATCAACGATGATCAGTTTTGCTTCTGTGGCGGACAACAGCATTTCTCATTACAACAATTTTGAAAAACAAATTCAAAAGCAAGAAAGATTCGGCGATTTTCGCCCGTCTTGGTTTCCTGATAATTTGGGCAATGTTTTTGTAACCCCACGAACCGAATTCAATTCAAAATATCAAAATTATACGGATCACGATTTCCCGGGATACAGATTTAGCGACAAAGAAATCAATAATCCCGCCGATATATTCTTTGCATTTTTCAAAAACGCCGTTGTTAACGGAATCAAAAGTTCTCTCAAAGGTAAACCTGTGCCATCGGTCAAAGAGTTGGTTTGCGGGAACAACCCAAATTTGAAATTATATTTCTTGGCCACAGAAAAAAACGGCCGTGCATCATATAAAATGATGTTGGAAAATTTGATGGGAACAAGATCCAGATCACCACGTTAATATAATTATCTGGTGCGAATACATTTATAAAATTCTGGTATTGTCATACTGTAATCTTCCGGTAAAACACCATGTGGATAATTTATAGGTTTTGATACCCAATTTTGTGAATTAAGAAAGGTTTTTATGTCTGTGGGGAATCGGCAATACGCACCCGGATTTTTTTTGATTTGCGCTTCCAATAACTGATTTCTTATAACAGTTAAATACATTATATCAATCAAATCATTATCCAAAGCATACTGATATATTTTTGCCCCGCCACAGATAAAAATTCGCCCTGCTGTTTTACATTGCGCTATCGCATCTGGGACAGATGATGCATAAAAAACACCGTCCCTGTATTCGTTTTTATATGATGCAGAACACACCAAATTAAATCTGTCTGGTAATGGATGAACAGGTAAATTTTCAAATGTCGTTCGCCCAAATATACAAGGTTTATTTACAGTCATTTGTCGAAAATGGTATAAATCAGCCCTGCAATACCATGGCATGACCCCATCTTTCCCAATAACATTGTCTGGGCCTACGGCAACAATCGCACAAATTTTTGGCTGTTTCTTCATAATTTTAATTTATAACACAAGATTTTATGAAAAAACACTAAAATTTTGTTGACAAATAAATTTATATGTCTATAATACTATTATCACAAAACAAATAAAAACGGAGTAAAACCATGGCCAGAGCTATTGGATTAGTAAAAAAACAAGAACGTGAACAACAAATTGCATCTCAAAGACAACTGGAAAAAAACAGAAAAGATGCGGCTATAATTCATTCTATATTTTTGGGATTGAATGATGCAAATATTGCATATCAAGTCATACAAGAACCAAATAACTTGAGGGGATTATTAAGCAACCACAATGGCCACAATGCCAGTTGCTTTTATGCAGTGCACGCTGTGTTAATTCCTTTGTTTTTGGAAAATGTTAATTACACACGTATGTTGAATCAAATGTCTGATGCAGACATCAAAAATTTGAGAGAAATCATAACGATTGCAAAAAAGCACCCTCGCCCACAAATCAATATGATTGAAAAGGTGTTACAACAACACCGTGAAAACAATACTCCGGAAGACAATGTAATGATTCAATCATTGAAAATATCCAGAGAAGTTTCAGATAACTGGGATGTTTTGGTTGTAGAATTAGAAAAATTGACCGTTGCAATTGATACATTTGAACGCGATTTTGCGCTGTCAAAACCAACTGCGGCTACTGAACCAAAATCTGAAGTTTTTTGGACATTGGAAGAATTGGCTGAAAAAATGGGTTTCAAAAACAAAAATGCGTTGTACAAACAAAAGAACCTGATTATCAGCAAAAATCCTGAATTGGCAGACACAGTCAACAGTTGGTTCATACCTTTGACCACTGGTTTCAGTCCAAAAAAGGTTTTCAGAGCAAAACATTTCGATGAATACAAAGCTTTGTATGAACAAACTATGCAATATTTGAACATAGAAAGACAAATGCCATCCGAAGAACCAAAGGCCAGAAAACCTCGTTCTATCCGCAAAACAGAAAAAACATCAGAGCCAAAGGCACAGAAAACACGCTCAACAAAAAAAGCGGAACCAAAGGCAGAAAAACCGGTTGTTGCGAAAAAAGAACCGAAAAAGAAACTGTTGGGTTTAGCAGATGTCAAAGGGATGACCGCTTTATTGCAAGGTCTGCAAGAATTGTATGATGCTGCACAAAAAGATTGTGAAGCAAAAGAAAAAGCATACAACAAAGCTGCCGATGATGCATTTGCAGAAAAAGATGCAAAGAAACGCGTTAAATTGTTGGATCGCATGACAAAAGCTAACAATGAATTAGTTGCTGCCAAGAAAGTTGCTAAAAAATTGGCAACCGAAATTGAACGCGGTGCAAATTTAACTGCTGAACAAACAGCTGCAATCGAAGCTATGAATTCTGTAAATCAAAGAATTGAAAAATTCATGTCCGATTGTCGCAGTTTATGCAAAAAATAATTTGTTGCTTAAAAAACTAAAACCGCTGAATCCCCAGCGGTTTTTTTATATCTAAAAAAACACCCCGCAAAATGCGGGGGTATTTTTTGGTGGAGACACAGGGATTCGAACCCTGGACCCACTGATTAAAAGTCAGTTGCTCTACCAACTGAGCTATGTCTCCAAAACTGAACTTGTTTTCTCAGCGTTCGGGGGCAATTTTGCCATATAAAAAACTAAAAATCAAGCAAAAAATGTATTTTTTCGATTTACATAAAAAAATGGATTCAAACAAATTATCGTTCTTGAATTGGAAAACAAAATATTGTTATCGATTTTATGTTTGAATCCATACCACAATTATGTTCCAAAGACCCAGATTTCTCAATTTGTTTATATTCATAGGAAAAATTATGATTTACATATCATCTTTTAATTTTTTTCGCGTGGTATAACCTGTGGCGGAAAACCAATCATCTATCATAGACAACGTAGTTTCGATATATCGCGCGATTTCACGTGGGGAATTGTTGTATTTGCATTCGTTCAAAATTTGATTCAATTCTTGGGTAATGAAAGACAAGATTTGAGTATGTTGTGAATCCAAAACATCTATCTTGTCAGATTTATACAGCAATTCTTCCATTTCATTTAATTGTTTGCGAATAGCGCGAATATATTTTTTATCTAAATTTAATTTTTTATAGTTCAAATTCAAATCTTGCATAGGAACTTCTATGCGCGGTAACCCTATGATATTTTTCATTTGGGTTAAAATCTTGAATAAATGACCGTCTATGGTGTTTATCAAACTGTGGTGAAGGTGTTTATGTACACGGCGCGTTACCAAAAAATTAGAATAATCATAAAACAAAAACACCAAAGGTATTGCCAACAAAGATGCGGCCACATTATCCATTAAATCAATCCAGCCCGGGCTGTGCAGATAATTCTGGGAAAAATCAAAGACAAACACCCCGCCCGCGATGGACAGGACATAAGGTATAGTTTTCAACAAAATATTTACAAAATTCATGCAACAAATTATACATAAATGTCCCTGTTTTGTTTACAGGAACAAAATCCGCAAAAATCACCACAACTTCTTGAAAAAACCTAAAAAAATGCTATAATATACATGTTTGTGGGGATGTTAAAAACCAAAGGATTATGTCATGGCAGTGGAAATGGATGATTTTTTAAAAAAGTATTACAGACGGCTTCACACCAGTGCCATGCCTGGCGAGGTTTTAGATCGCCTGATGGACAATAAAAAGAAAGGTATATTAACAGGACACCAACAAGAATGGTTCGAAGAATTTTTAGAATTAGACCCAAATGATCCAGAAGGTAAAAAATACAAAGCAAAAGATGTTCCTGAATTAAGAGATACTGCCGAATTAGATCCTGACGAACTGGTAAAATTATATAAACGTTTTGCCATGGCTATATCTGGCATGAAAGCGGCCAGTAAATTCTATGATACCGTTAATGATTCTGAAGCCTTGGCTTTCATAAAAAAATGGTTTGATGACCGACAATTATTTTCTATTCCCAAAGCCACAGATAAATGTAAAAACAGTATCAACAATATTCTGGACCTGTTAGAAAATTCAAGTGAAGCGGCTAATCTTAAACAGAAAATCGTTGATTTAGCAAAAAAGGACAATGGGGATAAATTATTTAACAATATTGCAGCATTGGACAAATTGCTCAAAAAATGCAGAGACGGCAAATATGATTCTGATGCAGATGTCCAAGATAAAATAAAAAGGGTTGCCAGAGCCCTGCAAGACTATCAAGCATCACATTATTATATTGATAACACTAATTCCAGTACTAATCGTATTGTCCAAGAAATTAACACAGTATCTGACGATTTGGAAAATGTTGTTCACGAAGATGCATTTTCGGAAATAGAAGTCACCCCTAAAAACCTGGAAGATTTCAGGGAAATTTATGGCAATGAAATTCTGGAAACTTTGTATCGTGACAAAAATGTCCGTAAAAAATTTGGTGAAAAAGATCCAAAGTTTGTAGAAATTATCGAAAAAGCCGAAGGTAAAATTGCATGGCACGACAAAAGCAAAGACGATTATGTTAAACCAAAGGTCGAAGATGTTTTAACCCCACTGCAACAACTTGAAAAATGGGGTAAAGATAAATACAGCGATACACTGAAAAAATACGAAGAATTGCGTGGTGGGCATGTATTTTTCAGTCCACATGCAAAAGAAATCTGCAAGGCAATTGATAAAGAAAAAGTCAAACCAACTGATGGTTTAAAGGGATTGTTGGATAAAGCGGATGCCATCAAAAAACGTTTCAACAGTAAAACACTGGATCAACATTTTGATTGGTTTGTCCAAACCATGAATGATGTTAAAAATGATATTCCAAAGGCTATTGATGGGGCATGGAAAGATGCCAGACAAATGAAATGTGTTATAACACAAATCATATTAAGAGCAACTGATCCAGCCAACGATGACCCCGATGCTATGGCCAAAGCCAAAACCGCCATGGAAATTATGACAGTAATGAAATACGGCATGTTAACCAGCAATGTTATGGATGCGTTCAGAAAGCAAGAATTTTCTATGTTTTCAGATGGTAAATTATCATGGAATAAAAACGAAGGAATTCAATTTGTTACAAAAGCTTTTGACCGTGGATTAAAGGCAGCATTTACTGGTATTGGATACGGAATAACATTTGCCCATAATAAAATTCATTTGGCTGGCGGTAAATTCAAAAATAAAAACAACGACAGAAATAAAGCCAAAGACCCGTTATCTGCCCGTTTCGCAGAAGAACAAGCAAGAATTGCAAGGACCGGAAAATCGGACAAAAACTTATTAAACCAAGAAATTCAAACGGCACAACATGAAATAAATTCAAACCAACAGATATTGGATGGTTTAAAAAGCAAAGGTTTTGATTCCGATGCTCATATCCAGGAACAAAAAGACAAATTAAAACTACATGATGATCGTATAAAAGTCTTTGAAAAAGCCAAAGAACAACAAAATAAAATTAAACAAGATCACGTTGAAGATTATAACAAATACGAAGCGAATCTGCAAACAATCCAAGATAATGAAAACCAAATCAAAGCCGTGGATGACAAAATAAGCAGTCTGCAACAGCAAAAACAAAATATCGTCGCAACAGTCCAACAAAAACGTGACGAATTACAAAATAAAAATTATGTTGATCCTGTAACAGGTCAACCTATTCCGGCATCGGAAATACCTGCTCATGAAGCCCAATTAAATCAAGAAATCCAACAATTATTAAGCGAATATAGCAGCCTGGACCCACAAATCAAAGAACAACAAGATTATAAAAATACTGATGAATATAAAAAATTTGGAACAGATATTGCCGATTTACGTACTGCCAACGCAAGATTACAAGCATCTCATGATGCCTATGTAAATGCGGATAATCAAATTCCACAAATAGATCAACAAATTAACCAATACAAAATCAATAATGGTTACGATGAATTAAATGATAATGTCAACAAATTTACAGAAGCATCCGAAGCACTGGAAGAACAACAAAAAACACTGGAAGACCGACAAAACGCTTTAAAAAATTGGGATCAAGAACATGTTAATAAAGTTGTAGAATTGGAAAATTTCTGGAATTTCCTGCAATCTGGCAAAACAACCACTTGGAGATTCAGTCTGGAAAAACAACAAAAGAAATTTGATGCAAACAAAATGGCTCTGTATAACCAGTTTGTTAATGATCATGGAATGGCGGCTTGATTTTTTCGCGATTTTGTGGTATAATATTCCACAATTGGACGGCAATATTTGCCGTCTTTTTTTATACAAAACTTTCATTTAATTTAACAAAAAGGATAAAAATATGACAACACGAATTCTGCAGATTCGTCGTGGTAATTCCACACAAAATGATAATTTTACAGGTTTAAGTGGGGAAATCACTTTTGATACAACCGCAAAAACATTACGCGTGCATGACGGCGAAACATTGGGTGGTTTTGCCCTGGCCCGCGCTGATGCAATTAATACATTTGATATAAATTCTGTATCGGCATCTTTTTGGACCACTTTGTTTTCAACATATCAAACAAATCAAATTCAAACTGAATCCAGTAATTTATTATCTATAACGAATTCTGCGTTCATAGATTATGAATTTACATATACTCAAATGCCTTTGTTTGTAAAAACTGTATTGGTATGTCAAACCGCCGAAGCGGGTTACAGCATAGATGACGAAGTGTCTGTATTTGGTGTGGGCGATTATTTGAACCCAGGCACATACGATTATGTTTCAAATGGACATCTGCATTCCCGAATTTTTGTCGGCGAACAATCGTTTTGGGTATTCCATAAAACAGACGCAACCAAGACAAATATCACAAATTCAAACTGGAAAATAAAATTCACAGTTTATTATTGAAACAAATAAAATCATTTGCTATTCTTGGGCGGTAAAAAAGGAATTTTATTTAACAAAAAAGGATAGAAAATGTATATACTTGCTTTGAACTGTGGTTCTTCATCATTGAAATACCAGGTTTTTGATGCCGACACAAAAAAAGTAATTGTTGGCGGAAATGTTGAAAAAATCGGTTCTCCTGATTCTTTCTTGACCCAAAAATATCCAGACGGTCACAAAGATAAAAAAGTTACTGAAATGAAAAACCACAACGAAGCATTAAATGTTGTTTTGTTTATGTTGCGTGAAGCATCTGTGGACATGAACGAAATCGGCGGTGTTGGACATCGTGTCGTTATGGGCGGTTCCAAATTCGCATCTTCCGTTGAAATCAATGACGAAGTTATGCGTGCAATCGCAGAATGGAAAGATTTGATGCCTTTGCATATTCCTGCATCCCTGATGGGCATCGAAAGTGCACGTCAAACATTGCCAAATGCTAAACAGGTTGCTGTGTTTGATACTGCGTTCTTGCAAACAATGCCTGAATGTTCATATCGTTATGCAATTCCAGAAGCATGGTATAAAAACCTGGGGGTTCGCCGTTATGGGTTCCACGGAACATCTCATTTATATGTTTCTAAACGTGCAGCCGCAATGTTGGGCAAACCTGCAGATCAATGCAATTTGATTACTATGCATATTGGTTCTGGGGCTTCCGGTGTTGCAATTAAAAATGGTATCGCAGTTGATACCACATTGGGTATGACACCAACCGCTGGTTTGGTTATGGGAACACGTCCAGGCGATGTTGATGCCGCTGCATTATTTTACGTGATGGAAAAATTGAAATTAACACCTGAACAAATGACAAAACATTTGAACAAAGATTCAGGTTTAATGGGTATTACAAAATGTTTTGCTGACCGTCGTGATGTCGAAGAAAATCGTGAATCAAACCCAGATTGCCAATTGGCAATCAATATCGAAACACACAATGTTAAAAAATATTTGGGTGCTTTCGCATTTGAATTGGGTCATGTTGATGCAATCGTATTCACAGCAGGTGTTGGTGAAAATGATGCATATTTGCGTGAACAATTCTGTTCAGGGTTGGAAGAATTTGGCATCAAATTGGACAAAGAAGCCAATGCAAATGCTCTGGCCCGCAAAGGTGTTGACGAAGCGGTTATCAGCACACCTGATTCAAAAATCAAGATTTTGATGGTTGCTACAAATGAAGAATTGGTTATTGTCGAAGATACTTTGGCAATTATGAATGGAACATACGATCCAAATCATTTGAAAATGAATTATTCATTTGCTCAAAAAACCAGATAAATTGCGATTTTTATCGTATAAGACCGGCGGGGGTTCCCGTCGGTTTTTTTATTGAATAAAATGTATAAAATTTGCTACATTTATAATATGAACAAAGAATTGGCAGATTTTTTTAATACAGACCTACAATTCATCCATGGTGTGGGACCCGTATTGGCGGCAAAATTCAATGATGTTTTGGGTGGTCGTCGGGTTCTTGATTTTCTGTTACATGTACCCTCTTATGTTCGACCACGCGATATCTTGGATTCCATTATGATGGCACAAAATGGCGATACTGTTACAATTTCCGTAATGGTAAAATCGCATAAATCTGGTGGTGTATTCAAAGGGCGCCGTCGCCCGACACAAATTATGTGTGTTGATAAATTTGCAGCACCTTTAACTATTCAATTTTTCAATGTTAAATTCTTGGATTATTGGACTGAAAAATTGCCAGTTGGTCAATGGAGAATTGTCAGTGGTAAAATAGATTTTAATGGTAACAAAGGCGCGGTTATAAATCATCCTGAATTCATAGAATTACCTGAAAACGCATCCAAGATACCAACGCACCAGGCGATTTATCCATCCGGCGAAGGGTTAACACAAAAAACTTTTTCAAATGTTCGCGACCAGATTTTTAATATATTGCATGAACGCGTAATATCTCATATAACAGATGACAGAATGTTGGAATTTTTGGACACTTTGGAACACGTTCATTTTCCAGAAACCAATGAAGATTTGGCACCAAATGGCAAATACATTCCAAAATTGGCTTATTGTGAATTGTTGGCACATCAAAGTGCGATTGCTATCAACAAACGCGCCAGAATCGAACAAAAAAATAAAAGAGTTGTTCGTGCGAAGAAACACGATTTGATTGATAAATTCTATGACATTTTGCCTTTTGCTTTGACCAACGCCCAGCAAAGAACTATTGATGAAATATTCGCAGATTTTAATAAACCTGCTCCTATGATGAGATTGGTACAAGGTGATGTGGGATCTGGGAAAACTATGGTTGCAATGGCTGCTGCTGTCAAGATGGCTGAAACGGGTGCGCAAACTGTATTGCTGGCCCCAACTGACACTTTGGCCCAACAACATTTTGCAAAATTACAACCTATGTGTGATAAATTGGGTTTGGTTTGTGAAATATTGACTGGTCGTGACAAAGGTGTGCCACGGCGCGAAAAATTGATTTCATTAAAATCAGGCAGAACAAAAATAGCCGTTGGAACACATGCCTTGTTTTCAGAAGATGTCGAATACAAAGATTTGGGTTTGGTTATCATTGACGAACAACACAGATTTGGTGTTGTGCAAAGAACCGCCATGTGTGCCAAAGGAAACAATCCTGATATGTTGGCGCTGTCTGCGACACCTATTCCACGAACATTATCTATGACGGTTTATGGCGATATGGATATATCTATCATAGATGAAAAACCGGCGGGTCGTATTCCAATCAAAACAACTAAATTGCCGATTGCACGAACCGATGCTTTGATTGCCAGAATCAGCGCCCAGGTTCAAAATGGGGCAAAGGTTTTCTGGGTTTGTCCTTTGGTCGAAGAATCTGAAATTTCAGATATGACCGCCGCCCAATCCAGATATGAAGAATTAAAAAAGCATTTTGCTGGCACTGGTTTGTGTCATGGGCAAATGGATAAAAAGATGCGCGACAAAGTTATGGATGAATTTGCAGATGTAAATTCCAACATGCGCGTTTTGGTTTCCACTACGGTTATAGAGGTTGGAATTGACGTTCCGTCCGCCACAATTATGGTTATTGAAAATGCAGAAAGATTTGGACTGGCCGCATTGCACCAATTACGCGGTCGTGTTGGTCGTGGGAACAGTCAATCTTATTGCATATTGTTATACGGAAACAACGTCAGTCCCGACGGATTAAAACGATTGGATGTATTATGCGAAACAGATGACGGGTTCGTTATCGCTGAACAAGATGCAATGATGCGTGGCGCTGGCGAATTATTGGGCACGCGTCAAAGCGGTTGGATACAATATCATTTTGTTGATTATCGTGAACACAGGGATTTATTCAAATTGGCTCAAAATGCTGTTTTGAATAATAATGATGAAATGTGGTCTGCTAATTTAAGACAGATTTTTGATTGTTCGACTGTCGCGGGGGCATAATGAAAAAGATATTATTATTTTTGTTTGCTTGTTTGGTAACTATCAATGCAACCGCGGCGACATTGATAAACGATACAGAAATTGAATCTGGCATTGTTAAAATCATAGAACCTGTGGTACGTGCCGCAGACATAGACACATCCAGATTGAAAATATATATTGTTCGTGATGATGATTTTAATGCATTTGTTCGTGGTGGCGAAGATATTTACATTTATACTGGTTTATTAAAAAAGATTAAAACACCAAATGCTTTGCGCGCCGTTGTTGCACACGAATTGGGGCACACTATTGGTGGCCATATGGTTCAAATAGCGGACAGACAGCGCGCTGAAATGATGCGCACCATGCTTATCCAAGCATTGGGGGTTGGTTTAATGGTTGCAGGTGGCAATCCAACTGCAGGCATGGGTGTTTTGGCAGGATCGGCAGGTATTGCCCAACAATCTATGTTATCTTTCACACGCGACGAAGAACGCATAGCGGACGATTTCGCAGTTGATTTAATGGTCAAAGCGAACGAAAACCCAAATGGTTTAATTGAAGTTTTTGAACAAATGCGTGAAATGAATGATGCATTTGAAACACGTATCAATCCAAATCGTATAAATCACCCGTTAACCAGTGAACGTTTGAATAATGCAAAGAATAAAATCAAAGGGTTATCAAAAACACCTAAGAAATCTAAAAAAGAAACCGAGACAGAAAACGCAAATTATGATATTCTGCGCGCTAAATTGATTGGGTATTTAGATAACAAACAAAATGTGTTAACTGTTTATCCATATAAAAATAAATCAGATGCAGCCATCTATGCACGCGCAATCGCAAATATGCAGGCCGGCAATTTGGATGTTGCAAAAACGGGCACCCAAACATTAATTGGTCGCCACCCTGATAATCCCTATTTTTATGAATTATATGGCGATATAGAATTTCAATACGGACATTATGATGACAGCATCATGGCATATGAAAAAAGTTTAACATTATCCAATAATGCGCCACAAATCGAAACGGCTTTGGCTTTGGTTTTAAGCGAACGCAACAAACCGGATGATAAATCACGCGCCACAGAATTATGTAAACATGTTATTTTAATTGACCCCAGCCCATTGGCATATTGGATATTGGCACGCGTAACTGAAAACGGGGAATCAGATTGGGCTATGGCTGAATTCTATAAAATGAACGGGGACAATGAAAACGCAAAAAAATATGCTAAATTGGCCCAGAAAAAATCTAAATCAAATTCTCCCGAATATATCAAGGCCGGGGATATATTAAAAAATAAATAGAAAGGACAAATCATGAATATTGTATTTTGCCATGGTGTAATGGGACCAGAAGATAATTGGGAAACCCGTGAATTCAGGGAAATAAAGGGATGGAAAGATTGGCTGCAATTCCAAGTTGAAAAAGACCATGATGTTTTGATGCAAATACCCCGCTTTCCACATGCGCACGCTTTGTTGATGAAATATGATGAATGGGAAAAAATCATGGATAAACAAGATATAAACCCATATACAACGTTAATTGGGCATTCTGCAGGTGGTGGATTTATCTTGAAATATATGGCAAAACATCCACATTTACATGTAAAACAAATCATTTTGGTTGCGCCATGGGCAGATGCAGAAGATTTTCAACCCTTTGGTTTTTATCAAGATTTTAATTTGGATAACGATATAGTCAAACAAACTGATTTTGGGTGTGATTTGCTGATATCTGATGACGATATGCCCCACATATTGACCAGTTTTGACAAGATTATGAAACATATCCCTGGTATCAGGGTTCATAAATTTTCTGGTCGTGGACATTTCTTGGACTCTGAATTTCCAGAATTATTACAGATGATAAAAATTTAGACAAAATGTCAAATTTATAAAAAAATTTGTATTTTGTGTGTTTTTTGTTATAATATATACATATAAACATAACAAAAGGAAGAAATATGTCTATAATAGGAAACGCCATTTTACAGGCACAATTAAGAGTCCAAGCGAGACGTTTGAAAAGAGCTAAAGACCGTGGTGACGTAGCTTTGGAAAAGAAATTGGAAGAAAGATACGCCAGACGTAAGCCAGCTCAAGACGCCTATATTGAATTTCAAAAACGTTTAGAAGATGCTTTGTCAGCACACAGCCGCGACAAAAAGAAAGTTGAAATGGACGGTGACAAAAACAAAGTTAAACACAAGGCAGGTGTTGAAATCAAAGCGATTCAGTCCTTGGGTTACGCTCTTGCTACACCTTTCAGAAAATTTAAAGAAGATATTAAAAACTATAAAAACGATAAAGAACCAGTTGCTGCTATTTGTGACCTTATCAACCAGGCAAAAGAAATCAAAGACGTTACAAATAAATCTACTAAATCCAGAGTTACAAAAGGTATCAAAGGTGATATCAAAGAAGCACAAAGAATTAAACCAGGACTTTATTTGGTAGAATATGTCGATGAAAACCACAAAGAAGCAACTGCTTTGGTTCACTATTCAAAAGCTGGTGTTGAAGTTGTTGCAACAGTATATTCTATCATCGGCAGAAAACGTATCAAAGCTGCTGTTAACAACGTCAAAGAACGCAATGACAGAATTGAAAAATCCAAAACAAATCCAGACTTGGCAAAAATATACAGGTTCATGGATGGAAAAACGCGAAAATGACGTTTAAATATTAAATCTTTGCACCCCAATCTAAATGTTTGGGGTGTTTTTTTTGCACTATGTTTTTATTGACATATTTATTATTTGTGTTATGCTATACGTAACAAGACAAACCAAAAGGAAATGATATGGATTTTGTAGAAATTGCTAAACCAGGACACCTTGGATACAGCGAAGATATTATCCAAGAATCTAATACATTATTGAACGAAAATGATGGTTATATCGTCATAGATGAAGTGAACGATGGTTATATTATATATTCAGAAAAACCAGAGAAAGATGCAAAATCTGTTAAAAAGGGTAAAAAAGCCAAAAGAACACCTTTGAAAGAATTGTTCAAATTACAATTGTATATGGAAGGTCTGGGGGATCATGCTGAATATATCATTATGGACAAATTAGCCTATCCTATCGTAGGAAAAGAAGCAGATAAATTGTTGGTCAGAGTTGAAACTTTGTTGTCTCATCAAAAAGCAAAAGAAAACTTTAAGAAAGTTCAAAACACAAAACAAGCAAAGATACAATCAACCAAACTTAGAGCTTGGTAATAACAACAATAAAAAAACCGCCAATTCGGCGGTTTTTTATTTGATTTTATCCAACCAATTTCTTCCACAAAGATTTTTTAGCCTGTGGTTTCTTAAATGGTTTACGATGACGTGATGCAGTCGATGTGATGCGTTTTGCCTCAACATGTTGGGCATTTTTCTTTTTCACATCGGTTGATGGCTGGAAAGCTTCCAATACATCATCGGTTTTAACGTTTTCCGCTGCAACGCGTTGAATTGAATATTGGTCTATGTTCATCAAACTGTCATCACCAACGATAACAATTTCTGTTCCAAATTCTTTTTCCATAGATGCCAATTCAGCACGTTTTTGATTCAACAGATAAATCGCAACATCACTTGGAACCGTCATAATGATTTTCTGGGCAGGTTTTGCCAACAGTTTTTCCTGTAAATGACGGAACAATATAATGGATGCAGTTTGAATACTTGGAACGACACCTGCCCCCATACAGTGTGGACATACGACATACGAAGATTCAATAAAGCTGCTGCGCAATCTTTGACGAGACAACATCAAAACACCAAATGCATTGATTTTTGCAACCTGGGTTCTGGCGCGGTCGTGTTTCATAACTTCGCGCATTTTTTGTTCCAATTTACGATTATTCTTTTCATCTTCCATATCGATAAAATCAATCGCAACGATACCAGCCAAATCACGCAAACGTAATTGCAAAGCGATTTCTTCTGCCGCTTCCAAATTTGTATTCAATGCGGTTTGTTCGATATCTTTTTCTTTTATCGCACGGGATGAATTAACGTCGATTGTAACCATAGCTTCTGTTTGGTTAATAACAATAGAACCACCAGATGGCAAAGTTACATATGGACCATGTAAACCTTCCAATTGTTTTTCAATGCCTGCTTTGGTCATCAAAGGTACAGCCGCATCTTTGTATTGCACCAATTGTTTACGTGGTGCGCGACCATACATTTGTTGAAAATAAGATTTAGCTTCATTGAAAACTTCATCACCTTGGACATACATCACATCGTCTTTATCTGCGATAAAATCACGAACAACACGACGCAATAATGAATCTTCGGTGTGAATTGTTACAGGCGCAACAGATTCCAAAGTTGTTTTACGAATATCATTCCACAGGGACGTCAAATAATCGTAATCTTTTGTGATTTCTTCCGCTTTGGCATCCATAGCCGCAGTTCTTAAAACCACTGTCATACCCTTTGGTATTTTCAAAGTGTGCAATATTTCACGCAATCTGGCACGTTCCGCTTTGTCAGATATTTTCTTTGAAACACCGTAACTGTTACGTTTTCTGGAATTAGGCATCAACACAGCAAAACGACCCGCCAATGACAAATAAGTTGTCATAGACGCACCCTTTTGACCGCGTTCTTCTTTGACACCTTGGATTAACAAAATTTGTTTTGGTTTGATAACATCTTGGATTTTGAATTCGTGAGCACGTTTCAAAAATTCTTTATTATCTTCACCGGCACTGCGATCATCGTATTCTGCGACTTCGTCTTCTTCATCATTCGGATCATCGTCATCATCAACGATATTGGCATGAGCCAATTCAATCAATTTTTTCTTTTGTTCAGGTGTAACCTGGTAATAATCTGGATGAATTTCAGAAAACGGCAGAAATCCGTTTTTCCCAGTTCCATAATCTACAAAAGCTGCCTGAAGTGACGGTTCAACACGAATAACCTTGGCCAGATAAATGTTCCCTTTTATCTGCGGTTTTGTTGTTGTTTCTACGTCAAAATCAGACACTCGGCTTGTGGCGGCGTCCACCACCACCACCCGGGTCTCTTCTGGATGGACCCCATCTACATATATCTTTTTTGACATTTAATAATCCTTTTACGTTATGGGTGTACGAAATGGACATGACACGTTCCCATGGGGCATCCACGCCCATGCCAAGGATGCATGCAATGGTAACCAACAGCACGACTCGCATCATAGTAAAAAGTGATAACACAAACACTATATTACCCCATCTTATACAACTTGTATAAGATAACAGATGCAATATATAAAGGCAAGTTTTTTTATTTTTGGAAAATAAATTTTATTGGGCTGATAATTTTTTCTGTTTGGCTTCTTCTAACCAACGTCTCATTCTGGCACCCAACCAATGTTCGTATATAAAGAACAAGCCACCCAAACCAATCAAAGGCAATACATAATAAATAATTCTGTATGCCAATAAAGCACCGAATATGCTGGCTTTATCCACACTGTCCGGCAAAGCGACCATAAACACAGATTCAAACACACCTATGCCACCTGGGACCTGGCTGAAAGTACCCGCCGCCATAGCGATTACATACAGCCCGATAAACACAACAAAAGGCATATCTATGTATGAATGAATACAAAAATACAGAACCAACCCCGCACAAACACCATCTGCAATACCCAAAATAGTTTGAATTAACGCGGTTCCAAATGAAGGTATTTTGAATTTCATTGTTGACCCAATATGAATATTTTTATCACAGAACATCACTGTCAATGCATAATAAGCCAACAACATAGATAAACAAACTATGAACAAAGTGTTCAATCCTAATGAAGCACCCGCAGATTGAGCCAAAACATCACTGGGGACTAAAAAATACCCAACTATCGCGATTGCGGCATACCCAAGGAAGAAAGTAAAGCCAGAAAAAGTCAACATTTTAATAATATCTGCCGCTGGCACACGCCAACGTGTATATAAACGGTAACGAATTGCCCCACCACTGACCAGGGCATTACCAGCATTATTACTGATTGCAAAACCCAACATACCGGCCAACATCCATTTCCACCAAGAAACTTTGCGACCAACATAATCAAGGGCCAAAAAATCATACAAAGACAAAGCCAGATATCCAGCCAAACAGGCAAAACAAGCAAAAACCAAATTTATAAATGGGATATTCCACAAAGCACGTGCAATATCCATCAAAGAATAATTTCTTAATTGCCAATACAGCATTCCTGCAGCCAGCACAAAGAATAAAATCCCAGCAAAACTGACCAGTTTCTTAAATATGCGTTTAGTTCTAACAGACATACCTTTTCTCTTATGGGGGAAATCATAGCAACATACGAAATAAAAATCAAATCAAATAAATTACTGTTTGGTTTTACACTGTTTTTATGATAAAATATACACAAAACAAAGGAGAGTTGTAATGCCTAAAGATGTGGAACCCAAAGAAAGTGTTTTTGATATTTTTATCCAGGATATGTTGAACCCGAATATCAGTTCCATTGACGATTCAATTTGTGCCAGAATTGCAAAAGATTTCACAGCATTGATTCGTCAAAACCCCGACCCAAAACCATATATTAAAACATGTGCAGAACGGAACCCAGACAAAGAAAACGTTAAACGTTTATGGCAGCTATATCAAGAATTGGAAAAAAAGCCAGATGCTAAATTCAATGAATTTTTTAATTTCATCAGCCCTTTGTTTGAAGAATATGTAGACGACGACGAAAGGGGTTGTATTGATATGATTGGAAGTCGTCGCAAACAAAAACTATTCAGTGAAAAAACCCAATTGATGATATGTAAAACAATTCTTCGTAAGGGATATTACAGTGGTCGCCCAGAAGAATCCACTATACTTGAAGCGATCGCCCTGAATCCATATTCTTCTACGGAAGATAAAGTAATGGCTGCAAAGCGTTTACGTTCACCAGATATCGCACGAAAAGCAATAGAGGCTTTGGAAGCAGAACGGGATGCCGAATTGGCAAAAGATTTCACAAGCGAACCCCAGCTTCGTGCAACATGCCGTAAATTTTGGGACTTATATGATGCTTTGAATCGATTGGATCCAGATTATTTTAATGAAGTATCCCCAGGTTTTAATATTGAGAAACTTAGAGATTTTGGATTTGAATACGTAGAACAATTTAAACAATCTTTGGTAGATCGTGCATTAGAAGCAGAACGGTTGGCAAAAGAACAAGAAAGCAAAGTACAAGCTCAAGATCAACAAATTGAAAAATTAAATGGACAATTAAAGGCAGAAATCAAGGAAAAAGAAGATTACAAAGCAAAATTAGATACTGCATTAAAAGAAAAAGCCACATTGGAAAAACAACTGCGCGATGAACAAAACGCACGTACCAGATTGGCAAATCAATTAGATGAAGTCGAAAAGAAGTTAAGAGCGGAAAAGAACAAAGCAGTAAAATTCAAGGATGCAGCCGCGGCATTGGAAACCGGCTGGGGCAGCAAGAAAGGCATTGAAGCATTCAAGAAAGAAATCGCCGAAGCCTACAAAGACGAAACTTATCAAATCTAAAATTAAAAATCCCGATTTAATATCGGGATTTTTTTTATTTATCTTCCTGCAAGAATCCACCGCTTTGCATTTGCCATAATTTGTAATACAAACCGCGTTTTCTTAACAGGTTTTTATGTGTACCCTGTTCCACAATAACGCCTTTGTTCATCACAATTATTCTGTCCATGTTTCTTAAAGTCGATAAACGGTGTGCTATGGCGATGGTCGTTCTGTTTTTGGACAATTTATCAAAAGATTTCTGTATTGCCATTTCTGTTTCGCTGTCCAGTGCAGATGTCGCTTCGTCCAACACCAAAATTGGTGCATTTTTCAAGAACGCACGCGCAATAGCAATACGTTGTCTTTGTCCACCAGACAATTTAATTCCCCGGTCACCAACCAAAGAATCATAGCCTTTCTCGGTTTCCATAATGAATTTGTCGGCCGATGCCTGTTGGGCGGCATGTTTGATTTGTGCCTTGGTAGCATTGAATTTTCCATAACCTATGTTTTCACCGATTGTTCTGTTGAACATAGTTGGATCCTGGGGGATAAAGGCAATATTATCACGCAAAGAATCTTGTTTGATATCTTTGATATCTTGCCCGTCAATCAAGATTTCTCCGCGTTGTGGTTCGTAAAAACGCATTAACAAATTAACCAATGTTGTTTTACCCGCACCACTGGCCCCAACAATACCAACGCGTTCGCCCGGTTTAATTGACAGAGACAAATCTTTCAATACATAACGTTTTTTATATTTAAAATACAGATTTTGAAATTCTATTTGTCCCTGTTTTACAACCAATTTCTTTGCGTTTTCTTTATCTGTGATTTCAATAGGTATAACCAATTCTTTGTATGCTTTGTTACCAGATGCCAATTTATTTATAATATCTGGGAATCCATTGATTATAGTGGATAACATACCCATAACTGTATAATATACAGACAAAGTATAAACTATATCTGAAACCTGCATTTCACCGCGTTCAAATAATACACAGCAAAACAATACTGTTGCACCCAACAAAACGTCCCACAACAATCCAGGTATCACCCAAAACAAACGTGTTATATACAATGAATACATTTGAGTTTTTACCATTTTAGAACGTGGTTCGCGCAATGCTTCTTTTTCTTTGTTTGCACCTGCAAATAATTTCACAATTGAATAGTTCGACAAACTGTCCACTATTTTTCCATTTAAACTGCTGTTTGCGCCAGATGCAGCTTCGCTTGATGTCTTGACTTTGCCACGCATACCATATGCATATAATACCCTGCAAACCAAAGCAAATATAAACAACAATGCGACATATCTGTTTACATAAAACAGCATATACCCGTTGATAAACACCATTATCATACGGCCCAATGTATCCCATATTTGTGTAAATGCATCAAATGTGTTTTCGATATAGCCAATCTGGCTGTTGATGGAACCAGACATACGCCCCACCCAGAACCCCATGGTCTGTTTATGTGCATATGTTGTTAATATTTCTGAAACCTGATTTTTTATTCCCGGCCCAGTATGTGCAGCAAATGTTTGATGCAAACAGGAACTGATTGTCAAAACCATATTCAACAAAATAATTATGAATATAGTTGGTAATGCGTGTATAACAAAACTTTCACCATTTGGCACAGATTGTTCAAATAACCCAACCATTGTACGTTCGATATATGGCCATATAACCGCACCACCCAATGATAAAAATGCGACAAACATATAACCTGCCAGCATCCAACCATAATTTTTGATGCCGTATTTAATATAAAATTTCAACAAAGATGTCGGCAATTTGCTTATATTGCCCATTTTAACTGATTTAGACATGATTATTTTCCCTGTTTACAGGGCCAATCATAACAACTTATAATTATTTAAGCAATCTTTTATTTAGCGACCACATCATAAAATATTGTCGCAGGTAATGTTCCACCTGTTACATTCGAAGCCATTGGTGTATTATCGTCTTTGCCGACCCAAATACCCATTACATAATCAGCAGTCGCCCCCACAAACCACGCATCACGATTATCGTTACTGGTGCCTGTTTTTCCACCAAAAACATTTTTAGCATATGCGCGTTTCCCGGTTCCTTTGGTAACAACTTCATATAATAATTGTTTCATATATTCGACAGTTTGATGCGACAATATAGTTATTTCATCAGACGGATTGCGTTCATACACAACATTTCCTGCGCTGTCTTTTATTTTGTATATAGAATAAGGATGTACAGATTTTCCGTCATTCCATATCACAGAATAAATTGTTGTTAAATCCAGCAAACTCATTTCAGAAGCGCCCAACACGGTTGAATATTCGCGTCTTAATCTGTTTCCAACGCCCAATCTGGACGCCATATTTAAAACCGTATCTATTCCGTATTCTTGGGTTAATTTCAAAGGCACAGAATTAACACTTTTTGCAAATGCGGTTGCTAAATTAATTCCGCCATAGTAACGTTCATTGTAATTTTTTGGGTTATAATCACCGATTGTAACTGGGGAATCATTAACATAAGAATCAGGGGTCATACCATTTTCCAATGCAACTAAATATACCACAGGTTTAAATGCAGACCCAGGCTGACGCGGTGATAATACCCTGTTAAATTGACTGATTTGATAATCATCACCCCCGACCATAGATTGTATCGCACCATCACGTGCAACTGCGACAATTGCACCCTGATATTCGCCTATTTTGTCAGATAAAGACGCGGCAACTCGTTTTTGTAGATTAGTATCTATGGTGGTATATACATACAAATCTTGGTTTATACTTCCAATTCTGGATTCGACTTCATCCATAACGAAATCGGTCCAATAACGATATATGTTTTTATCCTGTTTTGCAGATACAGCTTTTAATTCTTTGGTGGCACGACGGGCAGTATCAATATCTATGTAACCCTGTTTCACCATTTCTGTTAACACAATTCTGGCGCGTTTAATATTGCGTTCTGGGTTCTTTAATGGACTGTAAGAAGTTGGTGCTTTTAACATAGCGGCAATTTGCGCAGATTCCGCCACCGTCATTTTGTTTGCACCATGTCCAAACAATGCGGTTGATGCAGCATCTATGCCACGCATACCGCCAACCAAAGATATTCTGTTAATATATAAATCCAAAATTTGATTTTTAGTAAATCTGTTTTCCAACCATTGAGATAATATCAATTCTTGAATTTTGCGGGACATTTTCTTATCACGGGACAAGAATATATTCTTTGCAGTTTGTTGGGTAATGGTTGAACCGCCCGCTGCAAAATGCCCGTTAAACGCGTTGACTATCATTGCGCGCATTATGCCACGAACAGAAATCGCCCCATGTTTGTAAAAATTCTTGTCCTCTATGGCTATGATTGCCTGCCATACGTGTGACGGCAAAGTTTCAACTGACACAGGGGTTCCCATTATGCGCCCCATAGCGCGAATTTCATTTCCATTTTTATCCAAGAAAACAACCGCAGGACTGCGTGTTTCGTGCAATATAGAATCCAGGGACGGCATTTGTAAAAACACAAACAATATGTATAACCCGACACAGGCAACACCCACCAAACACACATTTACGCAAAACATTATAAAACGCGATTTGAAAGAGCGCTTTTCTGGCATATCTAAATTTTGTTGATTTCTCATACAGCCCTCCCCCGTCGCTTTATTGGTTTGCAGATTTTGTTATTTGCCCAACAGCATTTTCAAAATCTTGTTCTGTCCATATTTGGACACCAAATTTTTGGGCATCTGTTAATTTAGAACCCGCATTTTCACCTGCAATTACAATATCTGTTTTCACGGATACACTGCCCTGGGGTTTGGCGCCCAATTGTTCCAAGATTGCTTTTGCTTCGTCACGTGTGTATTTAGTCAAAGTCCCAGTCAACACAACCTTTTTTCCATTAAATATATCATTTTGAATAACTATATTTTCAGGATTTTTAATATTTATATGTTTTAACAAATTATCCAACGCAGACATTGCATGAAAATCATCAAAGAAAGATACAATTTCATGTGCCATTATGTTGCCTATGCCGTCAATCTTAATCAAATCAGATTCCTTTGCACCACGCAACGCATCCATAGATTTAAATTCACGTGCCAATATTTTGGCGGTAACTTCCCCAACCTCTGGAATACCAATTGCATAAATTACACGATATAAATCTATGTTCTTTGCATTATCAATGGCGGTTTTCAAATTAGATAATGATTTATAACCAAACCCGTCCATATCACGAATTTGATCGCCATATTTATCAACCAGTGTAAATATATCCGCCGCTTCTTTCAGCCAACCATTTGATACAAATAATTCAATTTGCTTTTCACCCAAACCATCAATATCAAAAGCATGACGGGAAACAAAGTGTTCCAATTCGCCACAAATTTGCGCAGGACAAGACAGCGAATTTATACATCTGCGTGCCACAGCACCAGATTCTTGGACCACAGCCCCGCCACACACAGGACATATATCTGGGAAAACAAATGGAATTGCATTTGGTTCTTGTTCTGCAACCTGGACTATTTGCGGTATAACATCACCCGCCCTTTGAACAATAACTTTGTCCCCAACACGAACCCCCAAACGTGCTATTTCGTCTGCATTATGCAATGTTGCACGCGAAACCAAAACGCCACCTATGTTAATGGGTTCCAATTCCGCCACAGGTGTTAAAACACCAGTTCGACCAACCTGGATAGTTATGCCATTTAATTTTGTAATACCGCGGGCCGCAGGAAATTTATAGGCGATTTCCCAACGCGGACTGTTTGCACGCGAACCCATTTTTTCCTGGATATCCACAGAGTTAACCTTGATAACCAAACCATCAATATCAAAAGGAATTTCATCCCTGTGTAACATAACTTCATTATAAAAATCTTGGATTTGAGATACAGAATTTACCTTTCTGGCCCAATTCGCAGTTGTTTTGAATCCCCATGATTCCAATTTTTCAAAATATTCAGATTGGGTTTTCCATGTCCGTTCAGACAAATCACCATAAGTATAACCAAACGCACTTAATTTGCGTGATGCGGTTATCGCGGGGTTTAATTGACGCAGAGATCCCGCCGCTGCATTACGCGGATTGGCAAATTTTTTATCCGACGTTTCATTCAAAGCAAAGAAATCAGCGCGTGCCATGTAAACTTCGCCACGAACCTCTATGACATCTGGAAAATCGCCAGATAATTTCTTTGGGATATCGGGTATAGTCATTAAATTTGCGGTTATATCTTCACCAGCAATACCACTGCCCCGGGTTAACCCACGAACAAACACACCATTTTCATATCGGGCAGCGAAAGACAAACCGTCAACCTTTAATTCCACGAACAAATCAGAACTTTCCAATTTATTAAACCAATCGGCAACTTCGTTTTCATTGAACACATCAGATATAGATAACATAGGAACGGTATGCGGATACGATTTGAATTTAGTAGATACCGCCGCACCAACATGTGTAGAAAAACCATTTACCGCCAATTCGGGATATTCCGCTTCGATTTCCAATATTCTGGATTTTGCTTCGTCATATGTCGCATCATCTACAATCGGCGCATCATTTTGATGATACGCAATATCCCACGCATTTAATTTTTTTAACAAATCTGCGTGTTCTGCACGAATAAAAAGGTCTGCTGTTTTTCCCATGTTTTGATTATAGAAAAACAAACAAACCTGTGCAATAAATTTGTTAAAAAAATGCTGTGAATTATCTTAAATAAAAGGTTATTGTTGTAACAACACGAACACGTTTATTTATCGATTGTTTTTCGTTATCTGACCATGCATCAACCTGGTCGCGTGCAGTGACAGTAAACAACCCCTGGTTCGCAGATTGTATTTTTCCCAATTTTGCATTTGCATCTTTGGCAAATTGTTCACCCGCAGCGGTCGCGTTCTTGGTGGCAGATTCTATCATTTGTATTTTGATATCGTTAAGGCCATTAAAATTATAAATCGGCCCCGTATAATCTTCGGTCACAGTTACACCTTGCCGTACCAGGTCACCCATCTTACGCGAAACAGAATCAACCAAATTTACAGAATTCGAACGCACCATTACGCCGGTTTCTATGACATATCTGTCACCCGCATCTTCATTTTTGCGTTGCGCATCTGAATAGCCCGCAAATTTATCACGAACCTGGACCCGCATATTTTGCAATTCAGATTCATTAAAACCATTACCAATTAAAAATTCACGTGTTTTTTGAATATCTTGATCTATATTTGCTTGAACACCAGCCAAATTAGCCCCAACCCGATTAAATTTAATAGACCACACTGCGTTATCTGCCACTACATCCATTTCAGCCAAACCTTTGACTGTCACAGTTCTGCGTGCCACAGATTTATAAATACCGTCCCCTATGAAAAAACCACCCAACGCAATGCCAAATGCCAATATTACAACGGCAAATGCAGGCATATTTTTTATCTTGTCATATATCTTCATGATGTCCCCTTCCTTTTGTTACCTGTTATTATAAACAATAAAAAGATTTATTCAAGATGTAAAAAAATCCCCACACGACATGGGGATTTTTATTTATCTGATTTTGCCAGTTTTCATTATGTTTTCCGGATTAAATGTATTCAACAATACTAACTGCATCGAAGCCGGTAATTGTTTAGTGCTTTTTATCACATTATTACAGATATTTTCAACTTCCTGGGGATTTTTGAAATATTTCATTTCTGTTTCGATATCTGCTTTGGCTTGGTAAATTAAACTGGTAACCAATGTCATATAATTTGTTGAATCTATATCTTTATTATGTTTGATATAGTAAGCATAATCATATGAATTTGCCATGTTGTATTTTATTGCTGTTTTTGAAACTAAATCAAAAACTTCATCTTCTTGGGTATATCTAAGATTATGTAAAACATTTCCATAGTTTCTGAAATAGAACAAAATACGTTTTTTTAAATCTTCGCTCATTTGTGGCAAATCATTAAATACCGTGACAATCGTGCTGTGCGGAATATTTTCAGGATTCATTCTGACATAACCTTCAGATGTCATACCGATTGCATTTCTAATATTTTGTTCAATTGGGTTTGTGTTATGTCTGTCGCGTGGAATACATGGCGCAGCCACAGCCGCATTAAAAGCGGTCTTTTTATGATAAAAAAAGTCAACAGGATTACCTTTCAATGCAGGCAATGTAAAATACATAGAATAAGATTCTTGTAATGTTTTATTTTGTGAAATTTCTTGATTTTCCGACATTTGTTTTTACCGCATATATTTATCTTGTTAATTCATTTTCCAATCCAGATGTCAAAGTATCAATACGTTGTTTGCATTTATTCACCTTTCTGCTGAACAAACTGGCTTTGACCACTTTGGCATATTCACGAATTTCTTTTAATCTGGCAACCCAGGTTATATTTTTATCCGTCAATTCTGTGTTTAAATCTTCAAGACGTTTATTTTCGCTTTGTAAATTTATCACTGTTTGGCGCATGTTGTCGTAATCTAATACTTTTTGATAGTATTTGTCCAACTTTTTTTGCAATTCTTTGTTTTGTTGTTCTAATTTTGCTTTTTCCTGGGCCAAATTTTGATTTTGTTGTTTTGTTTTTTCATAATCAGTAATTATATTGCCACAGGCATTAATTTTATTCTGTAATTCAGTGGCTTCGGCATGTTGAATTTCAATAGTTTTTTCAAAATTACCGATGTAATCGCCACCTTGCATTATCTTATTTGCATCAAATTCTTTGGCCAATATGTCGTGTGTTTCGCGTGGCAAAGAATAAGTATTGTTAACAACAGCTTCACAAATCAATTGTATTTGTTTTGCATCAGGAGTTGGTTGTGCCATTTCTGCTTTGATATCCAATTTGGCCTGGGCTATTAAATCATTTATCAAATTCTTTTTGGTTTCAGCATCTTTAACATGTCTGATACGGCATGCATAATCATGGGAATTAGCCAAATTATTGACAATCGCGATACCAGCGACCAAATTTAATACCTCTTCACCGTCATTATAAACTTTGCTGTTCAAATCGTATGCAAATAATCTAAAGAAATGCAGAACACGTTTTTTTAATTGAACATCTTGAATTTTGGGTAAATTCATCAAAACCATTTCCATAAATTGCAAACTATATTCGTTACGATAAATCCATAATTCGCCACGTTTATCCATTTTCATTGCATGTCTGATTTGCATTTCTAAATCTGATGCGTCATTTGGCAAATAGATAGCAGGTGCCATTTTGAACTTTGCAACCGCAGATTTTCTGTGGTACACAGCGTCAATATTGTCAGGCATACAAAAATACTTTGCATATAATTGTTCAACAGATTGGTTTTGCATTATATCCCTCTTTTTGTTTTCACACTTATATTATAGACAAATTTTATGTATTGTCAATAGTTTTACAAAAAAATACATTACTTGCAAAAATTTATAAAATATGTATTCTTGATAAACAACGGGGGAGATTTCATTGATATTAACCATATTATTATTGATTGCCGGTTTTATTCTGCTGGTGCGTGGTGCCGACTATTTTGTTGATGGGTCGGTTGCTTTGGCACAAAAATTACGAATTCCAGCGATTGTGATTGGTTTGACTGTTGTTGCCATGGGGACCAGCGCGCCCGAAGCAGCAATCAGCATTATGTCCGCCATCAAAGATTCTGATGCCATAGTCGTTGGCAATGTAATTGGTTCAAACATAGTAAATATTTTGTTAATTTTGGGCATAACAGTATTGATATCAAACCTGCCAATTAAAAAGAATACTATGCTGTATGAAATACCTTTTGTTGGGTTTATAACCTTGTTGTTATGCGGTATGGGGCTGATGTTTGGAAATATATCCAGATTATCTGCATTTGGTTTATTGGGATTATTCGTGTTATTTTTGGGTTATCTGTACATTGTATCTAAATATGAAAAAACGCCAGAAATCGAAGCAAAACAAATCGGTTCCTTAAAAACAGCATTATATTTAATCGGTGGTTTAACCCTGTTAATAATCGGCAGTGATTTAACCGTTGATTCAGCCATCAAATTGGCGCGTATTTTCGGTGTCTCAGAACGCATAATCGGCATAACTATCGTTGCATTCGGCACCAGTGTCCCTGAATTAGTAACCTGTATCGTATCCGCAATAAAAAAACAAACAGACATAGCAGTTGGCAATATTATCGGTTCAAACATATTTAATATTTTGTTTGTATTGGGTATTACGGGGGCTATATCACCAATATTGTTCAAACCAGAATTCTTGTTTGACGGCGCATTTGCCCTGCTGGCAGTCGCAATGTTGATGCTGTTGGGTTATAAAGATATGATATTAAAACGCTGGGCCGGCATATGTTTTCTGGGTATATATGCCATCTATTTAGCATTGGCCTTTACGATATAACACACCGATCAATATTCCCGTTGAATACCAGATTGTAATTTTTGTTGTTCGTATTCAGCCAAATCCTGTTCACGATGCGCCACATCATATGCCAACAAATAATAAGTAGAAATTTCATCCGTTATCGCTTGTTCTGTGGCATCATGAGCCTTTCTTGCTTTATCTTGATAATTTATCCCCATCAATCTTGTTATATCGTATATTTTGTTGTGTATCGCCGAAACACGACTGCCCATATTATATTTATCGCCAGTATTAATTAAACTTTCTATTTCTTGTATATCTGATTTTAATCTTGTATGTTGGGTCATTAATTGCCCATCTTTTTTTACATCCTCTAAAATTTCCGATATAGTATCCAGATATTTTTGTTGCACTGTTTCAAGATTTTTTATTTCTTTGTAATACTTTAAACGCAGGGCTTTCATCCGTATCTTCGCCTTTGGTAAAAACCTTTTTGTCGCTTGCGTATACAAATCTGGTTTTTGCCGCAATTGTTCGTTTAATATATCACTCAAACGATTTTCAACGGCTTCACCAATAGCGAAAGAGCTTATTTCTGTTGGATTTTCTGTGTACAGTTTATTTTCAGTAGTATAAAGCTCTTCCCCATATGCTGCTATTTGTGCACCCAACATTCCAAGATCTGGGTTATTATGATCAACAAAATGCCCATATTCATGACTCAGTGTTTCCATAAAAGATGCAAAACTTCTGAAATGATCGTTAAGCATTACAATATGTTTTTTATTTTCAAAAAACTTTCCATGTGTTAGTTGGTCGGAATCTTGTTGCAAATACTTACTATGTTTAATAGTAAAACCCTTTAGAAAATTTCTTACAAAAGCAGCTATTACATGCATATCAAACACAGTTAATTTTGGCTTTTTTTTCAACATAAAACGTTTTGTCAGTTCATCTATAATTTTCCGTCCCAATTTTTCACGATCTGATGGCCCCAGAATGTCATAAGCAACCGCATATTGTAATATTTCATCATCAGACGTAACTATATCAGCATACATTTCTGCATATTTGTTCACCACTTTATCCATAGCATCATCATCCATAGAATCTTGCAATGTTAATATTGCATCTTTGGTTGACATTTTGCCGGCTTTCTTTGCCTTCATCGCAACAGCCAATTCGGGATTAAATGTAGAAAAATTACCGTTGATATCGTCCAATAAACTTGGATCTTGTTTCACCATTTCTTCAAACTTTGCGAAACTAAGGTTTTTTGGGGCATATTTTGTATATATCTCTTTTATTCTATTTTCTTTATCTGCCATTTTGACCTCTGGAACTTATATCACATGAATAATACCACAAAACAAAGATATAAACTATTAAAAAGCAAAAATCGCCACTTTGGGCGATTTTTGAATTTAATGGGGCGGGCGACCAGATTGATTCCGCTTCGCTTCATTCCCCTTGCAAAATTTGCCTGACGGCAAACCGGTATTATTCTGCCTTTTTGCTACGGGTCGAACGGCTTGTTCGCCAGTTCTCATCTGCCCTTCCAGATAAAATTAACCCCCACCGTTTTGGTGGGGGTGAATTTTATGGGGCGGGCGACCAGATTCGAACTGGCGACATTCGGTACCACAAACCGACGCTCTAACCAACTGAGCTACGCCCGCCATAACTTTTATTGCTTGGTGGAGCTGATCAGACTCGAACTGACGACCCCTTGCATGCCATGCAAGTGCTCTACCAACTGAGCTACAACCCCATGCGAAAGGTTATTCTATATTTCTTCTTGCAAAAAGTCAAATATTTTTGCTAATCTTTTCTGGAAGATAAAGGAGTGATCATTATGGATTACACAGTTTTAAAGGCCGAAGTTGAACAAAAAACAGCTCAAACATTAGAAGTTTTACAAAATGAATTCGCTGGATTGCGCACTGGGCGTGCGTCTGTGCATTTATTAGATGGTGTGAAAGTACCTGTATATGGTGCCGAAATGCCATTGAATCAGGTTGCGACAGTTTCTACACCTGACACACAAACATTGTCTGTTACCGTGTGGGATGTTGCGAATGCGCCCGCTGTAGAAAAGGCGATTCGTGATTCTGGTTTGGGATTAAATCCTATGACTGCTGGTGGGGTTATTCGTTTGAATTTGCCACCTTTGACTGAAGAACGCAGACGCGAATTAACAAAAGTCGCTGGAAAATATGCCGAAGAAGCAAAAATCTCTATGCGCAATATTCGCCAAGATGCTATGTCAAAAATCAAACGCGCAGTTACTGACAAAGAAATTTCAGAAGACGATCAACGCAAATACGAAGAAGATTTACAGAAAGTATTTGATGGTCGTGGAAATGAAGTTGATGCGATGGCTAAACAAAAAGAAGCCGATATCATGTCCGTTTAATTTTTGCAAACCAGGAATAAGAATATGTTTAAATTTTTCAAGAAACCAACAGTCGAAACACCAACAGGAACCAAGATTCCCCAACATATCGCGTTTATTTGTGATGGAAATCGCAGATGGGCCGAAAATCGTGGATTGCCACCGTTAATGGGACACCAGGCGGGAATTGCTAATTTCGAAAATCTGGTTGATTGGTTTATCGCACGCGGTGTTTCTACAGTTACTTTCTTTATATTTTCTACTGAAAATTGGGACAGATCCGAAGAAGAAGTTAATTTCTTGATGGATTTATTCTATTCTGAATTAAGCAAAAATATAAAACATGCTGCCGAAAAAAATCTGCGGTATCGTGTGGTTGGTTCGCGCGACAGATTGCCAAAAAAATTAGCTGAATTATGCGATAAATTGGAAGATGAAACCGCAGAAAACACTAACGGCACTGTGGTGTTCGCACTTAATTATGGTGGACAAGATGAAATTGTTCGTGCTGTGAATGCGGCGATTGAAAATGGCGAACCTGTGACCAAAGAATCATTTGAAACATTTATGGACACAGGCGATTTATTGCCTATCGATTTAATGGTTCGCACCAGTAACGAAAACAGAATTTCCAACTTCTTGTTATGGAAATTGGCATACGCAGAATTGTTGTTCATCCCAGAACATTGGCCAGATTTGGTAAAATCTGAAAAATTATGGCAACATGTTTTGGACGAATACACTAAACGCGACAGACGTTTTGGTGGTGGAAAAAAGAAAAATTATTCAGGAAAACAAAAATGAAATTATCTAATACATCTTTACGTGTTGTAACCAGTGTCGCTATGTTGGCGGTGTTGGCTTTGGTCTTTGTTTTGGAAATGTATTTCCCAAAAATTCACGCGGTTCGTTGGGTCAGCATGTTGATTGTGTTGGGCAGCATTGTCGAAACAATCTTGTGTTTTTGCAAAACAAAGGCGGAAGAATTTCAAAAACATTCTATGACTTTCGTGTTATTTGTAATGTGGTTAATCTTCGTTTTGTTCAGCGCATATTTTGTTGGATCACGCCCATGGATAATGCTTGGTCTATTAATGATCATAGTTGGTGCAGATACTGGCGCATGGTTGTGTGGTAAAATATTCGGTGGCGACAAAATGTGGGAAAAAGTTTCCGAACATAAAACATGGTCTGGTCAAATTGGTGGTATTGTGTGTGGCACTTTGATGGCTTTGTTATATGGTTGGATTGTTAAAGACGCCAGACCTGAATTAATATTAACAGGAATCAGTGTTGCATTGCTGTCGCAATACGGTGATTTAACAACCAGTTTTATTAAACGTCGTTTAGGTATCAAAGATTTCAGCAATTTATTACCGGGGCATGGTGGAATATTGGACAGATTTGATGGTTGGATTTATGTTCTGCCTGTGTTTTGGTTGATAATAAAGTAATTGAAAAGGGAATCGGGGGAAAGGAAGAAAACATGCATACTATATTAACTATCATTGCTTTGCTGATTGTATTGGGTGTTGTAGTATTTGTCCACGAAGGCGGACATTTCTTGGCTGCGCGATGGGCGGGTGTGCGTGTTGATGCATTTTCTATTGGGTTTGGACCTGCCCTATTAAAATGGACAGATAAATACGGAACAATTTGGAAATTATGTTGTTTGCCTTTGGGTGGATATGTTTCTATCTATGGCCAAGAAGATATGTTCAATCGCAAAAAATATGCCAGATTACCCCGCGAAAAAAAGCAAGGTCATTATCTATCCGTTCCTGCATGGAAACAATTTATTATCATCGCAGCCGGTGTATTTATGAATTTTATGTTGGCATGGGCAATATATTCTGCTGATTTTATGTTCCGTCCAAAAACCGTTCAATTACCCATAATTGGTCAGGTTGTCCGCGACAGTGTTGCATTTAACGCAGGTGTTAAACCGGGCGACACAATCGTCAAAATTGATAAAGCGCACATTACCAATTGGGGTGAATTGATTATCGCAAAAGAATTGGCATCTAAACATTCTGCAGATGTCGTGTTATTGCGTGGTAATGATTTTATTCGTGTAAAATTGGAACCTGCACAAAGATGGGGCCTTGTCGCAGACGGCAGTAAAACTGAATTCCGCAAGAAAGGATTTTTCAGCGCTATCTATTCGGGCCTGCGTGAAACATATTATCAATCAAAAACCCTGTTGACTGTGTTGAATCAAATTATAACAGGGGAACGTTCTTCTAAACAACTGGGGTCGTTCATCACAATTGCCCAGGTTTCTGGCCATGCATTAGAGGCAGGATTCTTTGTATTCTTGTCCATCATTGCTTTGATTTCTGTTAATTTAGCGGTCATCAATTTGTTGCCTTTGCCAGTGTTAGATGGTGGCTATTTATTGATATTGTTAATAGAAGCAATTATTCGTAAAAAATTGGGTGGCAAAGCAATGGAAATAACAATATTGTTGGGATGGGTTTTGATAATGTTATTGTTTGCTTTCACTATGTGGAACGATTTGGCCAGGGTATTTCATTTAGGTTAACACATGAAAAGATTTGTTTTTGGTTTTTTGTTTTTATTTTTGATTTGCCAAAATGCGAATGCTGTTGTTTTGTCTAAAATAAATGTATCTGGCAACCAACGCATGGATGCTGAATCTATTCGTATTTTATCTGAAGTCAAAGTTGGCGATAACATAGGGGCTGAAAAAGCAAATGATATTGCAAAAAAATTACAGGCCAGCGGTTATTTTTCCAGTGTTAATGTTCAATTAAACGGTAATGTTTTGGTTATCAAAGTAACTGAATCCCCACTGGTGAATATGGTAACCGTCGAAGGTAATGATAAAATAGATACCGAAGATTTAAAGAAAGAAATCAAAACCAAAGAACGCGTATCTTATGATATATCTGTGATTGGTGGCGATGTGCAACGCATGTTGACTTTATATCAACGAAAAGGATTTTTCGGCACTAAAATTAACCCAAAGAAAATTGAATTAGAAAACAATCGTGTTAATGTCGTTTTTGAAATCAGCGAAGGTCACCCTACATACATCAGCGACATAGATTTTGAAAACAATAAAAAGTTTTCAGATCGCACTTTGCGTGGCGAAATATTATCACGCGAACATGCGTGGTGGCGTTTTATGACCCAATTTGACGTATATGACGAAGACCGCATACAATACGATCAACAAATGTTACATCAATTTTATATGCGCAACGGCTTCTTGGATTTTCGTGTCACAGATGCCAAGGGTGAATTTACCCCGGATCGTGAATATTATTCTGTGAAATTCACTGTGGATGAAGGCAACCAATATAAAATCGGCGATATTAAAATTGAAAATCCTTTTAGTGATGTTCCTGAATCTGAATTATATGATGCTTTAAAAATATCTAAAAAAGATATTTATAATATTGATAATGTCGAAGCATCTATAAATGCTCTGCGTGGTGTAATTGCAGATCATGGTTATGCATTTATAAATGTTGAACCAATTCCAAACAAACATGACGATACACGAATTGTTGATATCAATTTCAAAATTCAAAAAACAAATCGTATTTATATAAATTCTATCAACCTGTTGGGCAATGTCAGAACCTTTGACAATGTTATTGAACATCACCTGCCCATGCGCGAAGGCGACCCATTTTCGTTACAAACAATTGAAACTGGCCGTCAAAATTTGATGCACACACGCTATTTCAAAGACGTTCAAATGGTTCCAACCAGATTGGCAGATGCCAACATGATGAATTTGGATGTCAAAGTTGAAGAACAACCCACAGGCGAATTATCTGGCGGTTTTGGTTGGTCTTCTATCAATGGCTTTATGGTTGATGCGGGTATAACTGAAAGTAATTTTATGGGACGCGGTCAAATTGTTCAATTACGTGGATCGATTGCACAATATCAACGTCAAGCGTTATTCAGTTTCACAGAACCTTTCCTGTTTAATCGTGAATTGTCCGGTGGATTTGATATATCATATACCCAATATAAATATTCTAAATTGGGTGGTTATGGATACGACCGCGATTCATTTTCTGTATCTGGGCGTTTAGGATGGCGTTTAACAGACCATTGGACACAAACATTGCGTTTATCTGCTACGTTCGACCAAAATTATGATTTACAGTTGGGTGGTTGGCAGAAAGCAAACCTGTATGCTTTGGGGACAAATTTAAGATATTACAATCTGGATACAAATTTCCAACAAAATACACATACCGGTGTTGTAGGTAATATTGGTGTTTCATATACTGGTTTTGGCGGAACAAATACATTTATGCGATACAGTGCTGATATTACTGGTATGGTTAAATTCTTGGATGACAGATGGCAATTGCGTTCATCATGGAATTTGGGATATTTACAATCTCTGCAAAACGATAATTATATTCCACGTGTTTATCGTTATTTCTTAGGCGGAGAATCTTTGCGTGGATTTGAAGTTGCCGGTATTGGTTCACGAAACTGGTATTTTCAAACCTATTCTTTGGGTGGATTATGGAAAGCAAATGGTTCAACCCAGTTGAATTTCCCTGTATTTATCCCTGATGAATATCAGGTCAAAGGATTCATCTTTGCCGATTATGGTATTTTGGGCAAACCTCCAAAACGCGAATTTGAATACAAAAATCCTTATAATGTAACCAAAGACAACATTATTGATGAAGATTGGCGTACATCTATCGGTTTTGGTATTTATTGGAACACACCTATGGGACCAATGAATTTCTCGTGGGGATGGCCAATGAAATTAAACAAATATGACCAAGAAGAACGTTTTCTGTTGTCATTTGAAACACAGTTTTAATGATTGTTTTATCTTGACGTAGGGGGCGAATTTTTCTTATACTTTTAACGAAGGAAAGGAGTTTAAGCAGATGAAAAAGTTTCTTATGATTTGTGCTTTGTTGACTGTGTGTGGCGGTTTGGTTGGATGTGGTCAAATTTATGATGCAGAACCGGTCAGCATTGGTTATGACAATAACGAATTGAAATTAAGTCCATGTGCTTGTGTTTTGATATACCAAGCGTAATTTGGTTTTGACCATGGGGGGATTGATTGGATTATCCAAACGATTTTGACACACCAGCTTTCCCAGCGGGCAAAAGTATTGCTTTGACCCGCAGCATTTCTATTTGGATTTCAATTATTTTCTTTTTAATAGTTTGTGCATGCGGGTTGGTTTTATACACCACACATATGCGTGGAAATTATCCTTTCTTGATATCTGTTGACCCAATCACAAATGAATGGAATGTTGTTACATATCCAAACAAAGATGCAAAAAACATTACCCCACAATACCAGGTTATCCAGGAAAAATTGGTCAGTGATTATGTTATGAATTGGTTTACTATATCGAAAAATCAAAAAATTAATAATCAACGTTGGCAAAGATGTGAACCCGAAGATTGTGATTTGCCTGAACAATTCAGACCAAACAACATAGAATGTTTTTTATTCTGTAATTCCAGCACTAATCTGTTTGAACAATTTGAAACCAAGGTTACACCAGAATATGTGGCCAGAGTTGATGAACGTGCGGAAGAATGGAATGTAGAAATCAAAAACATAATGATAAATTCCGTGGGTGAAAACGGCGGTTTTTGGCAGGTATATTTTGTTGTACATTCAACAATCAATGGGCCTTTTGATGTGTTGGCTTTCGTGAAAACAGCACGTTCTGTTGATTCTCACACCGCAACACTGGGCTATTATGTGGACGATTTTAACGCATACAGGATGAGCAGATGAACAAAATAAAATCTTTTTTCTTGGGGATTTTATTATTGGCTATGACAATTGCCAGTATCGGGGTTGTCACATTGGTTTATCGTGCAAACGAACAAATATCTGTTAAATCTTATATTTTTCAAATGGGAAATTTTGCCAACGAACGTGTTGGTTTGTTACAAAATATAAATGATATATCTGTGATTGGTTTAAGAAACAGTTTGATTAAAAAATATGTTTCCGAATATTTCAAAGTTATTCCTGGGGAAAGTGATGTTACAAATCGCCCTGCTTTGCGTCAATTATCAAGTTCTGCGGCATACAGCCAATGGGTATCAGGCGAAGCAAAAATAATTGAAGAAATGTCACGAAACAAAATGTTTAGAATGGTTTGGGTTTCAGACGAAGGTATAATACCTATGAATATGCCTGCTGACCATGATTATGCCCAAGCAATTATATCAGAAGATATATATTACGCAGTTCATTATGAAACAACAACTTGGCGGGAATCTAATTTTATGGCGGTTGAACCTGAAACAGAACATGGTGTATTATATATCGAAGCACGCTTTAAACCTGGCATCAACAAAAACCAAGATGTAAAAAAATATCTGGAAGCTGGGAAAGATCCTGCGGGGTTATTTATGTTTAAAGTAACACACATAGGAAGTAAAGGAATAAAATGATTAAAAAATTATTGATTTTATTATCGTTATGTTCCGCATTTATTTGCACATCTGTATCATACGCAGAAGATGATATGGATTTTGATGAATTTGCAGTCGTAGACGACGAAGGCGAAGATATGAACACTGAAAGCGTTTCACTAAACGAAGGCGATGGCCCTGTGGATGTGAAACAATTTGATATTGCGGGTATAATGTTGGGTATGGGATATGAAGAAATAAACAATCTGTTTTTTGAAAATCCGTCATTGTATGCTCCACGCAGAAAAAACAGTGTGATTTATACGATAAACCAAGATTGGAAATATAATTTAGATTATGAATGTCGGCAAAACAATGTGTTCTTGCCTGAAAAATTGGAAAAATGTATTTATTCCCTGGCTCGCAATCGTGGTTTGCTGTATGTATCCGAAGTGCATTTGGTTCGTGATTTTACGGGCGAAACCATTGATGTATATTTTACCAGCAATGCAACAGATAACAAAGTATGGAAAGTCGTTTATAATAATGATGTAGACAAAGTGGATGGTCCATCGGCTGTGTATGCCAATCAACGCGAAAAAAAGATTTTGTCTTTCTGGCAAAGTGTTGTATCAAAATATGGTTCACCTAATTCTGACCAAGATAAATGGATTTCATCAGAAAACGCCTATGATCCAATGATGCGTGCATATTATGGACAATTGGTTTTGACAGATAATGGTTTAAATGCAACAGATTCTGCCAAAAACATCCAGGCTGCACGTGATAAATTCCAGGCAAAACCATATGCGTTCTAAAAAAACATCTTATCAAATTGGTTTATTTTCTGAATTTTTAGCACGCTGGTATTTGCGCTTTCGTGGATATCATATTTTAAAAAGTCGATATGTTACTGGCAAAAACACTAATCGTGCAGAAATTGATATAATCGCAAAACATAAAAACACTATTGTTTTTATCGAAGTAAAATCACGACAAAGTATTTCTGCGGCATGGGATGCGATTACTCCAACCCAATCGGCCAGATTACGTCGTGCCGCAGAAACTTTTCTTATAAATTCACATTGGACAGGTGATGCAAGATTTGATGTGATAATTGTTTGCGGTCATAAAATATATTGGTCCAAAAACGCAATTTAATTTTTTATAACTGCACTTTTTATCAATGTGACATCTTCTTTGATACCGTCTATTTTTAATTGTAATTGTCCTATACCCGATTCAAGAATCGTGGTTCTGTTTTCTAATGATGTTATTCGCTGGTCTTGGCGTTCTAATTCGTTAAGTGAAGAATCTTGACGTGCAACCCAATAAATTGCTCCTGTGATAACAGCAATTAAAAACCAACCATCACGAATAATCTCTAAAAAATTACTTATTTTCTGTTGTTTTTGCATATTTATGTTGGGTTATTCCCTTTGTTTATTAAATTTTCTATGTAATGAACCAATGCACTTTGCGCTGCCCACCAACGCAAATCATTGTCAGTTATGTTTTGCCCCACCGTTCGTTCAATGGTCAAAGAACGCAGATGTTTTAAAACACATTGCCCATCAATGCTGGCAAACGTTCTGGCGTATTGTTTTTCCAATTCAGACATAACTATTCCTTCGGTCTTATATTAACATTTCTTCGTGTGCCATTTGTGCAATCGGGGCAACATATTTTAATTCAGCATCAGAATGCAAAGATATTTGTTCTATCAATCCGCGTCTGGATAATATTTGCAATCCACGTTCACACATAGGCTTTATAAATTCGTGTAACAGGCGACCATATGTAGCACCTAAAATTCTAACCATATCTGAATTGCGTGCCAATATTTCAGTGGCGGTCATTTCTTTGTCTGATAACAACCCCAACCTGTCCGCCAATAAAGTGTGTCTGATTCTGTCGCGTAAATCGCGTAATACAATTTGCGAAACATCAAAATCAGCACCACTGGATAATGGGGTTAAACCTGAACTGCCCACAGCTTTTGGAATAATTGCCCCCGGTGTTAAATTTATATTGGACAGATTTATAACACCATCATCATCCGCCTGCCATATACCGCTGACCGCGATAGTCGCATTTTTTAAAACTAATTCCACAACTTTGTTGGCTGTTTTGATATCTGGCAACGCGCGCAATACTGGTCCACGACCATATGTTTCACCACTGACCAAAGACCAACGGAAAATTATATATGGGTTGGTTTCAAATGTTCCACGTGAAACAATATTGTTTTCAAAATCGCCACCTACATCCAACCACGCAGTAAAATCATTTCCATCTAAACATTGAACCAATTTAATTGGTGTGTCTGGGTTGTTTTTTATAGTTTCCTGTAATTGTTTTGGAAAAACAAAATGCGGATATTTTTCAACAATTTCATTTGCAGGCATAGATGTCGTATGAAATACCATTCCCGGCAACAAAGCGATATTTGTCATAGGAATCGCAGTGAATGAAAATGCAGAATCTGCACCGATTGGATTTTCTGCCATAAACAAACAAGCAGTTCCCAACACAACCAAATCAATATAGCATTGATGAATTGTCGTATAAAAATTTGAATCATTTAAATGTGCACGAAAAACAGATGTTGCATGTTCTGCATCTGGGGATAAATCACTTTCTTTGATAAAATTCACCCACAAAGATTCAGGTGGGGTCAACAAAGAATACATAGAAGCAGCCAAATTATCCACTGCATCTGCCGCAGTCGCGTCAAATAAAGTTGCTGATTCTGTATCGTCCATTGGAATTGTGTATCGCATTGCTGTTTTCCAACGATTTAACCATATTTCGCGTTCATTTAATGCGCGTTTATATAATTGCATAAGATTTTTTTGCATTTAATTTCCTTTTGTTTTTATATTTTGAAATCTGTGTTTGCATGTATCAGTTTGTTGCCAAACGTCACAGGTCTGATTGTGCCAGGATTCATCATCAAAGCCCCTGCAACCGCATCCAAACCGTCATCATGTTCTGTGGAACCAATCGGTGTCCAAGCCAACATTTCTGACAACAACATTGTTTGTTTAATTTTGTTGTGCATAAATAACCTGCCCGTGTTTAACACAGGTTCTATGGCATTTAAAATTCTGGTTTCTTTCTTGGTGTGATTTGCAATTTGAACTATGTTTATTTGCAGATTATGTTTATCGGCAACACGTCGCATTATTTCAGGCAACGCATTACCCAGTCCGTTTATTTCTATCCCCACACGATATATTTTATGTTTTTGCATAAAATCTATAATTTTGTCGCATTGGGTAGACAAGGGATGTAAATCATCATCGTCTACAACCATATACATAATGTCATGAACAAAAACGGTTTTGTTTTTATCATCCCTGTACACTAATACACATACACTGCCATCTGCCCTGTTGTATCCAGATGACGGATCCCAATACATTGAAACCCCAGTTATACAATGTTGCCCGATTCGACATAATTTTGTATCGAAATCATCATCATAAAACTGTAAAGCCCCTGGATCCAAATAAACACGTTCTTCGGGGACATATTCCAACATCATTTGGGCTGAAAAATGTCTGGGGCCGACAATTCTTTCCAGTTCATGTATTTTTTCGATTGGAAACATTTCTGGCCATGCTGAATTTCCAGCACTGTCAACAATAGGTATCTTTAATTGTTTATAGCCACTTAAAAAATGTATTGAATTATTAAAATTTTCGTTTAATCTAAAAGACATGAACTTTACTCCAAAAACATTACCAATGAACCTGGAAGCAGAACAAGCAGTTCTGGCTGCCGTTTTTACCAGCAGTCGTGCACTGGAATTGATATCTGATTTCTTGTTGCCGGAACATTTTTCACACCCTGCGCACCAAGAAATATACAGATATGCCATGCGTGTATTTGCAACTGGCAAGATTGTTGATGTAATTTCTGCAAAAAACTATTTAGAACAACAGGGCGCATTGGAAAGTGTTGGTGGACCTGATTATTTGACTAAATTAGCATCTGCGGGTGCAACGGTTGTAAATGTTGAACATTATGCCCGTATAGTTTTTGATAATGCCCGCCGTCGTGATTTAATCAATATTGGTCAATCTATTGTTGATAACGCATATCAAGAAGATTTGGATGTAACCGTTGATAACCAGGTTGAAACTGCTGAACAGAAATTGTTTAATTTGGCATCTACTGGTCAATCTGAACAAAATATGGTATCTTTGGCCCAGGCATTAAAAGGTGCTTTGAAAGAAGCAGAATATGCCTATAAAGCCGAAGGCAAATTGTCAGGTTTAACCACAGGTTTGGATGAACTGGATAAATCTATCAGTGGTTTGCACCATTCCGATTTAATTATTATAGCTGGTCGTCCAGGTATGGGTAAAACCACATTGGCTATGAATATTGCGTTTAATGCGGCCAATGCTATATACAACAAACGCGCAAATGATAAATACCAAGGCGCTGTTATATTCTTCAGTTTGGAAATGTCCAACGAACAATTGGCGGCACGTGTTTTGTCATCTCAATCAAAAATACCTGCATCCAGAATTCGTGACGGTCATTTAACCGACGAAGATTTTATGACGATGTCACAATATTCAGACGCCCTGTCAAAATTACCATTGGTTATTGATGATTCTGCTGATGTGTCTGTACCTATGATAAAAACCCGTGCACGCAGAATTGCCCGTAAATTCGGCGGGGTTGCATTAATTGTTATCGACTATTTACAGTTGATGAAATTGCCAGGCGGCAAAAGCAACGAAAACCGTGTGCAAGAATTGTCTGAAATCACCCGCAGTTTGAAAATCTTAGCAAAAGATTTGGATGTTCCTGTGATTACCCTGTCACAGTTATCACGTAGTGTTGAACAACGTGATGATAAACGCCCGGTATTGTCAGATTTGCGTGATTCTGGTTCTATTGAACAGGATGCGGATATCGTTATGTTCACTTTCCGTGAAGAATATTATCTGGACGGACACGCACCAAGCAATAAATTATCCAGTAACGCATCTGAAAATTCTATGCAACATTACCACAATCGTCTTGAACAATCCAGAAACAAGGCGGATGTTATCATTGCTAAAAACCGTCATGGTAAACCAGAAACTGTGCATTTAAGCTTCTTTGGCGAATATTTCTTGTTCGATAATTTGGCACAATTTAATATGCAACCTGCCCCCCAGGATATGAACGAACAACCTGTATTTGCGCCAACACCATCACCTGACGAACAAGCGGATTCATCTGTCGGTGATGCACCTGACGACATGCTTTAAATTTATTTCTTGCCAAACTTATATTTTTTGACTATTATTTTGTCAACACATCTTCAAGGAGGTTTAATATGGCACAAGAAGAAATCATATTTCCTAATAACATACGAAACATACGTGCTGCCAAGGGTATGAAAATGACCGAACTGGCCAGACGTGCCAATTTATCTTTGTCTGCTGTTTCCAAGATTGAAAAAGGCGTCAGACGATTAAACCAAAAACAATTATTGAATGTGTGCAGCATATTGGGTTGCAAATTATCTGATATATTTATTCACGAATCAGATACTGTTGCAGATCAATGGCAAAACGAAATTAAACGCCGTTTGACTGACAATGAAAAAAGCGGTTTGAAAGTTTTCGGTTCTGGTTTGCGTAAAATCCGCCAACGTGCAGAAAAAACTATCGCAGAAACCGCGAAGGCTGCAAAAATGACATTGTCTGTTTATCATAAAATCGAAGTTGGTCAACGCGAAATTTATGAAAACGAAATTGAAGTTTTGGCAAAAACTTTTGGTTATACCACCGAACAATTATTTGATGAAATCGCAAATCTGTACAAGGCTGGCGAATTAACAAAACAAATCAACAAAGTTAAAGAACGCGTAAAATCTGTTTTGGAACCGGGTAATCCTGTATCTGGTTTGGACATCCAAGACGGTTTATATGGCGCACAATTATATGACAATGCCAGAAAAAAATTGGTTCCTGTGTTTGGAAAACCAAATGGCAAAGAAATTTCTTTGAAAAAATCAGACGAAAATATGATTGTCGCACCAAGTACATTGGAAGGTTTGGTCAGTGTTTATGCTGTCGTTCCAAATGCAAAACGTTTGGGTGGTTTTATCCCAGAAACTTCTTATGTATTTGTTGATGCTGATTCAACACCAGAAGTTGGTGATTTGGCAATGTTCATTGATGCAGATTTTTCAAAAATGACATCTGATGATGTCGCATCTGCACAAATTGCCGTTGTGCGCCAGGATACACATGGTAAAAAATATGGTCATGTGTCCAATCCAGACGACAAAATCAATTATAAAACTATGCACAAAGTTATTATGATTGTAATGAAATAACAATGTCAATTTGTAGGGGGGGCATATGCAACAACAAACCGCACATACGATTGCACAGCGTTTATTAAACCTTTATCGCCAAGCACATGTTATTAATGGTGGTTGGATGGCTGTTAACCAGGTTTTATTGAACGAATCAAACGATCCCCGTGTCATAGAAGAACTTGAAAAATTGCCTACAGGAAAAAGGCTTGCTATGCATATCAGCAATTTAAAGTCTGGCAAAACCCCTATGAACACCATTGATAAAGATTTATTGCCATACGGCGGTTTAATCATGGGTCAAGATACAATTATAACTTTAACGCCCGATGAATTAAAAGAGTTACAAACCGCACTGGCATCTTTTGAACCAACCACCGAAGGATTAAACAAGATAAAAAAATTATCATGTGTTAAAAAATTCGGTAACGACTGGTTATACAGCATCAAATCGGCATTAAACGACCACCCAGAAATAGCATCAAAATGGGCTGATGTTGTTCGTACAGAACGTGCTTATACTATGTGGAACAGTGCGCGCCAATTGATATCCGAAGATTTAACAGAACGTGACCGTGCCAGAATCCAGGTTGACATGCCAGATTTTGAAACATATTTACCTATGTTTGGCGAACCAGGCAAAGAAGTGTTGGCAAAACTGCGTACATTTATGTCTTCGGTTGCACCTGCTGTCAAATCTGATAAATAGTATCTTTGGTGTGTGGTGTCCCTATAAAAATCATTGTTCCGCGCGGGGATAAAATAAAATCTAATTCCCGTAATCTTTCACGAAGATTATTTCTTTTTTGCAAAGTGTTGCATGTATTTGGGACTTCTACGTCATCGCATATAATTAAATCAGATCTCATACCTGTTATATTTCCAGAAATTCCCTGACATATAACCGAAGGTTCCCTGATTCCTATAGGGCGTTTAATAGTAATTTTATGTGTTCCCCACTCTTTTTTGACATCAGGCAAAATATCACTGCACCACGGATGGTTTTCCAAAATATTTTTTACATGTGAAACCATACGCGATGACAATCCAGATTCTGCTGACAATATCAATATTCTGGTTTCTGGTCGATAATATAATACACACGCTGCGAAAATCCCAACAACAGTTGATTTTCCAGAATGCCTGAACGCTGTCAATAATCCACGTCGCGGTTCATTATTAAAAACATCCACTAAAAATTCCAGTATCTGTTTATGGTGTTTCGGCGTTTCAAAACCCAAAATTTTATTCCAAGCATTTAAGAAATCAAAGGCTTCCGTAATCGTCAGATTGTTCATTGTCTGCTGTTTCTGTAACAGAACCATAATCATTTATTAAATTTGGTAATGCCTGGTCCAGAACATTAAGCAAATTATTATACAGCCCCAATACAGAACCTCCTGATAATTTGTCTTCTATTAACCCCAGCAAATAATTTATTTGATACAATACATTGTTGTGTGTGTTTGCCCATTGACTTAAATCTATATTTATACTTTGAATATCATGCAACGCAGCGATTAAAAAATTAAAATCAGAATTCAAATCTTCTGGGTCTATCTTTGCAGTCGGTTGATAATCGATTACTCTGGATAATGATATTTGCCGGAAAATATCTATTTGCGTTCCGTTTGCTGGTGCAGTTGCAAATACCACCAAACCACCATTAAAATCATTATCAGGGTTCACATCATATTGCGAATCATCTAAAACAACATTGTCTATCGCGACTTTAATATCTGCATTTTGAAAAAAAGGGAAATTAAAAACAAATTCCGTATCATTGCCATTTCCCGTATATGATATTTTATACATGAATGCCCCCTATCCTGCTATTTTATCTATCTGCGACAGCCACTTTTTCAATAAATTAGGTTTTGTTGTTTTTATCTTTTTTAAATTTTCTATGCTTGTTTTATTTTTTTCATCATATGGTTGTGCAGTTTCATCACGCAATCTTTTTAATACCGCGTTTTCAGACAAACCATCACCAGCATTGCCAGACGCTCCGTATTTTGCGCGTTGTCCCGCCAATACTTTTTTTATTAAATTATTTTTCGCTGTTTCATTTTCAGCCATTTGTTCCAATATTTTTTGACGTTGGTTGCCTGCTTTCTTCTTAGATTCTTGATAATCCAGAATTTGCGTTACGTCAGATACCAATTGTCCCATAAAAAACTCCTTTTGTTTTTATATTGAATACCAACCCTCTGTAGTCACAGACAATATTGTCGCGCTTAATTGTTCACTGCTGGACAAAGTCCACAAAGGTTGAATTGTATCGGCCTGTATACCCAGCAAATTTAATGACAAATCCCCGCTGTAACCAAGGTTATCGTTTGAATAAACAACATTTGGTATTTCAATTCTGTAATCATTTGCAAATAATGTTTTTGTGTTTATCACACGCACAGATATTTTTCTGGTTCGTATTTTCTTTGGACAATGTCCATTTACAACCATAGGCACAGCCGATATTTTATATGAAAAACCATATTGGGTTGCGTCTTTCAAACAAGATGCATCAAATTTTTCAAGATAATGATTGCCTTTTCTTTTTACAATAACATAAGTTGAATCATCTAATACACAAACATATTTGAATTCGCCGTCTGTTTTATATGTTCCCCACGCAGAAATATCTGTATTTGGATATTTATGTAATACGGCCATATATCCGCTTTGCATAACAACAAACAATTGATGTGTGTTTTGGTTATAAGAAACACTGACCGGATTTTGCATAAGATGTTTTGCATACAAACATAAATCTGTAGCGTTGTAATTTTCACCCAATGCATCTAAATCTAATTCACGAATATCTTTGCCTGATTCAGAAATGAAAACTGTGCTACCTTCTATTTGCTGTGGAGGCAAATATCTTGTCGCAATACTGCCGACAGATGTATGTTGTTTAATATTGACATTTGATGGTGTTAACGGGGAATTTGAAATCGACCATTCGCCCACAGATGTCAAAATCTGCAACGAATCACTGCTGACAATTGTACAAATTTGATGGTGTTGTGCAGATAATAAAGCTGCATAAATTGCTTCATCATCTAAACCTGTGCCAGAATCAAAATTATGAAAATCAGAAACTTTGGACATCCATATACAATTCGGCAAAGCATGTGTTCCGCCAAAAACTAATCTGTTTTGATGGAAAGATACACATGATGGCCATCCGCGTCTGTTGTTAAACACAGATTCATACCAATCGTATATTGGACCTTGGGCTAATGTAAAATTACCATTTGTATAAACAGTAACAGCCGTAGCACTTTGAACGCTGGCAACAACCCATTGTCTGTTGTCCACATATAATCTTTCACCCACAGCATTTTCAGGCCAAAAATCTGCATTTGTTGTAAATGTAGCGTAATTGGTATCTATGTCGCTGCTGGACATTGTTATAGTGATATTTTTCGAATCTTCAAAACGCGTAAACGGTATATTTACACTGGCATCTGAATTGGAAGAAAAATTAAAATCAGTAAAACCAAAACCACTGGCTGTTTTTGTAAATATCACAGGTTTATAATCTGGATGAACAAAAAATATAGAATTAAATCTTTGTGCATATTGTAATTTTGCCAAATCAGCACGTTTCCACGGCGCAATCATTGTCGTTATTTTGGTATCATTACAATATATATCCATAGAAATATTGTATATAACCAACAAATATTTTTCTGATTCTGTAATTGGAAACGGCACAATTATTGCATCTTGGTATGTATTACCTATGCTTTTTAACCCACTGCGTCTGGTTAAACCGCCTGATTTTAATACATCTGTATTTTCCAACACAGATAACCCGTTTGCATTATTCAATGCGTAAAATTCAGAAGACACTTCCCCACAAGCAAATGAATTTTGTGTTTTAATAAAATTACCCATGAAATCACCCCTGAATTATTAAAATCTTGAATTTATCAAAGAAAAATTATCTATGTTTGATTGATTTAAAATCGTGCTGTCTATGAATTTTGCAGATTGATATTCTGATTCATACAAAATATTCATCATTTTAAAGATATTCATATCTCCAATCAAAGGAACACAAAATTCCACAGCCAATTTAGATGCAACCAATGATGCAAAATAGCCCGGAAAATTTTCTGGTTCTGTTTTTACAATCGCAATAATTTCTATTTTTTCGGCTGCGGCAATTATCTTGTTTCCAACGATTTGACCAGGATGTTTAATTATGCGTAATACATTGGTGGGTATAATAAAATCACCATTTGAATCTTTGGTTAATTCTATGTTTTGTAATGCAAAATGCCATGGAAATGTCGACAACAAAGTATCAACAACCGAATCAAATAAACTTCTGGCCAATTGAGCAGGTGCAGAATCTTCACGCAAAGATTGAATTGGCTTTTCGCCTAACTTTAACAAAGCCATTGAACATAAATCTATTTTTGTAAACATATTTTATTCCTATGTAAAAAGGGGCCGTATAAAACGGCCCGGTTATAAAATAATTAACAATTTGATTTGTTTTTTAAGACAAAGCAGCAACTGTTATAGCATCAGCTGTAACACTTAATACTTTGATTGATGTTCCATTTGAACCATTAATTAAAATGATATCGCCTGTATTCATCAAAGATTTTACACTGGCAAAATATCCAGATGCAGTTATTGTCGCCAATGTCGCATTTTCTTTATAATGCCACAATGTAAAACCATTTGCGTATGCAATCACAGACAAATTTTTATTTTGAAATGCCATTTGATTTTCCTTTTGTTTTATTTAAGTTATGAATGTTTAGGCTGCATCATCATCACATTTAATACGAACGATACCTTCTGCATCAATCAACACAGCGCCTTGGGACATACTGTTGCTGATGAAATGCGCAGCACGTTCGCCATGCCATGTAATATCAGTTTTAACTTCTTGACCACAGGCATGACCAATGCTGGATGCATGATAAATGAAACAATCACGATCATCTGTGTTTGCCAAAGGCAAAGAATTGCACAGAATCCAATTGATACCCAACCATCTTCTTGATTCACAACCATCAACCAAAGGTGTTGAACCACCGACATAATCAGCAGATACAAATTCATTCATACCCATCAATTCATTCCATTGATGAACACCAACGACTGCATATCTGCGACCGTCATCTGGAACGTCATTTTCGTTTAATTTTTCAACAGCACTCATAATCAATGCTTTTGTTAAACCTGTTGAATAATCGCCAACATATTGGGTTGCATTGTTCATCGCAGCGATGATTAATTCATCTGTTTTACGACCCAATGCATATGCACCGGCTGATGCAACAACACGACGTTCATCAACATTGGTTTTCAATTCATCCAAAGCATCAATCCAATCGCCTGCGTAATAATCTTGCAAAGTGCATTCCACAGGTGTGTGATTCAAATTCATCACTGGAACAATACCATGACGTGATTTAGTACTGGCAATTCCTTTGCCAACTTTTTGGAAAGTTGTTGAAGTTCCAACAACGCCAGATTTACTGCGAATTGTGGAACGCAATTTTGTGCCCATTTGCTGATAAGCCAAATGAACATCTGCTTCAAATTGTTTTATAAACACTTGATCTACAGATAAAGACATAAAAAATCCTTTTTGTTTTTCTTGTAAAAAATTACGCCAAAACGGCAACATATTTTGAAAAATGGTTATACGAAAAATCGCGCCATAAAACAAAATTCAAAAGTCAGGGTCCACAAAATGGATTATCCAATAAAAGATTCAGTCAGACACAAAATCTGACTGAAAATTTTATCAAAAAACCCCAAAACACTTATGCTTTGGGGTTAAAAATGATACATAATTAATGTATTATTATTTTTTCTTTGCAACTTTTTTTGCAGGTTTTTTTGCAGCAACTTTTTTTGCAGGAGCTTTTTTAGCAACTGGTTTTTTTGCTACAACTTTTTTTGCAGGAGCTTTTTTAGCAACTGGTTTTTTTGCAACAACTTTTTTTGCAGGTGCTTTTTTAGCAACTGGTTTTTTTGCTACAACTTTTTTTGCAGGTGCTTTTTTAGCAACTGGTTTTTTAACTGCAACTTTTTTTGCAGGTGCTTTTTTTGCTGCTGGTTTTGCAGCTACTTTTTTAGCAGCTGGTTTTGCGCAAGCACATTTTTTCTTAGAACCAAAGAACATAATTCTCTCCTTTTAAGTTTTTGGATAGAACAAAATTATTTTGTTCATACTTTTATTTTATATGAATTAAATAAAATAGTAAAGAATAAAAGTTAAAAATTATGTTATGAATATAATTTTTTAAATCCGTTTTCTATTTTTCTTACATACTCCGGATCTTGATCACGCCAATATTTTGGATTCTTCATCATGTTGCGTAATTCATCATCAGTTAAATTTTCATCACCACTTTTGTTTGTAAAAACTTCTGGTTCCATTGATTGCATCATCTTGTATATGCCTTGAATTCCCTGGGGTGTAGAGCATAGTTCATCAAACGCAGATGCAGGTAAAAACTTTTCACCAAATGCATTTATCTCTTTCAATGCATCATTCATTTTTTGTGTTGAACCAAAAAAATTTTTTAATTCATTTATTGCATTTGTTTCATTTTGCATTTCAAATAAATTTTTTATCGCAGGTTGTAAAAAATCTTCTGCAATTTGATAAATTGTTTCAACTTGTTTTGATGTTAAACCAATTTCATGAAATTTTTCACGCACCGATTCGTCATCAAATAAACTGTTTGTTGGATATTCTGATGCGTTATCCGGTACACCAATTGCGCGATTAAATTTTTGTTTAGTTGAATCATCACTATCCGCAGATGGTACAGATATCATCGTTCCCATCTTTTTTTCTAATTCACAATACGATTTAATCAACGCAGATGTATTTAATTCACCATTTTCATTTAGAAATTTTTCTGGAACCTGTTCCATTGTTTTTTCCTTTTGTTGAAGATTCTTGTTTCAAAAAATAGATACCACCCAACATAAAAATTGTTTGCAACATTGAAAAGATATCTTGTTCCCCAATTAAATAAGCACCTATGGCAGAAATTATTCCAACACTTGAAACGACATAGGTTTTGCGCCCTTTCAAATATCCGCCATTTATAAATTTGTTCATAAAAATTCCTTTTGTGTAATTTATAAATAAAATAAGATATCATCTATCTCTGCAATATAACCACGTGACATGGCCCATTGTGGCATAACATCTGTGTGATGAAATTTAGTAGCACCAAAAACCAAATCTCGCAAAGCGCCATTCATCATTTTTTGAACAACGCGTAAACACATTTGAAATTTTTTATCTTTTGCATTTACATTTAATAAATGATTTCGTTTTGAATTATCATTTAACACTTCAAAAATATTTGCATCATTCGCAATATCTTCAAAAGATTTATCATATTTTATATGTATGTTATAAATCATAGAAGAAAAAGCTTCGACCAAATGCAGAGATTGTGCCAAAGTTTCTGCGTAAACAATGCGCGATAGTTTATATAATACAATTTTTGTATTATCCGGATTTTCAATCAAAGTTAATTGCATGTTAAGACCTGTTTGGGTTATAAAAAAAACGCACAAAAAATGTGCGTCATGGAACCAGAATAAAAAAAATCCGCATCTAAATCGCGGACAGAATCTTTATTCTTGATGTTCATCATTATATCACAAATCGACTATAAAGTCAAGACCATTTACAAACTGATTTCATCACTGTATGTCAAAATATATTTAGTATCATCGCGTAATACCAACGCACCATCATCATTTAAACCTATCAATTCCATTGGTTTCCCGTGATATGTAATGATTTTATTTATTCGTGTTGCCAATTCCATCCAACGATTTTTCACAACGCAAAAATCTGCATCATACCATTTATCAATTTTCTTCATCAATACACCAAACACATCTTCCACAGAAGTTTCCACATAATCATTTACTTTTGTAGTTTGATATTCTTTTACTGTTGGACATGTTTTCACATTTATACCAATTCCTATGATTACAAAATTTTGTGCGTATTCGATTAAAATGCCACTGATTTTTTTATCATCGACCAAAATATCATTAGGCCATTTGATTTGGGGTTTAATTCCAAAACTGATTAAAGTTTCTGCCACAGCAACAGCCATAGTATAAGATAACTTTGGATTACGTTCATAAATTTTGAAAATAAAACTGGCATACAGATTCCCAGTGTGCGAAACCCAACTACGTCTGTATCTGCCCCGCCCCATTGTTTGTGCAGTAGCAACTATCACCGTTTTATTCGTGGCTGTGCCATCTGCAATTAATTGCAACGCATAATTTTGCGTACTGGGTATTTTATCCAAAGAAATCAGTTTATATGCGTCCAATTTTATATTTCCCATTTATGTTTTTTATAAAATCGTGTCCGTATTTTTTTCTTAATTGATAAACAGCAGTTTCCACAGCATGAGTTGTAACCCCGGGCATTACCCCCAAAGCATTTTTCAATTCGTTCATTGTAATACCGGGATTTTTATATAATAAGACAACTATTTTATGCTGCAAAGTTGGCAAAACAATATCATTATCGCCAAAAACATCTTTGATAATATCTTGGTTATTCAAACAATCCAATATAATCTTCTGTAAATCGACAACAGAAATGGGTGCTTTTATGTCGATATCATCCAATACCACATCAGCAATATTTGGATTATCGACAAGAACAGCACCCAAATCAGTCAAAATATGATTCCAACAAATATCAGACGTATAAATCTTTATATTTTCCAACATGATTTCACAATACCCCATAAACAGGCTTTGTGCAACCATTTATTTGAATTATAAAGTGTGGTCCGGTGATGGAATAAATTTAGTAAAATCTTCCAAAGATGCGCCCGTAGATGCCAAAATCTTAGAAATACTGTTTGTAGACGGCCATCTGGGTTGACCTTCTTTGGACCAACGTTTACTTCTGTTAAATGTTGTTGGATCTAAACCACTGCATCTGGCAAGGCCAGAACAAGACATATGATGTTCCGTTGCAAATTTTTCTATTGCCTGCCATACATCTTCATGAGTCATTTTATTTCTCTCCTATATTGGTTTTCCAATTCAACTTTCTAATCATAGTTGATTTTTTGAATAAATTCAACCTGTGTTTATTTGTTTCTTTTCCTAATACACAACCGGCCATAAAACAACCCAAAAAAATTTTTTGACAAAATACTTGACAAATTGTTTTTTATGTATTACATTACGATTCGTCAAAGGGGAGATTAATTCCATTTGACCAGATGCCAAGCATCTGTCGGGCCCAGAGTTTTCAGACTCCCTCCTACATTCTCTCTCCTCTGGACTTTGGGCCCAAAACATGAAAGTTTAGGATGCACATTTCTTTTTCTCCTTTCCTTCCTTTCAGTGCATCCGAAAAAAATACCGCCAATTTGGCGGTGTTTTTTTATAAATTTTCGATTTACTTTGCAATATGGACATCCATTTGTGGAAATGGGAAATGCAATTTGTTCTTTGGAAATTCTTTGTATATGGTTTCCAAAACCTCTGCACGCACAGGCCACAAATCTTCATATGTTGTCCAATAACGAATAGTTAATGTAACCGCGCTGTCATCCAACGAAGATAACAAAATCTGGGGTTCTGGATCTTTTAACACACGTTTGTCAGCTTTCAATATCTTCAGGGCCAATTTACGTGCTGCCTCTACATTATCTCCATATGATATAGCGACGGTTAAATCAGTTCTGCGGTTTTCACCACGCGACAGATTGGTTATAACACCGTTTGATAACGCACCATTTGGCAAAAATAATACCTGGTTATCAAAAGTATGTAATTCAGTTGTGAATATCATGATTTCTTTCACCACACCCATTTTTCCATCAGCTGTTACAATTGTGTCGCCAACACGAAATGGTTTGAACAATAATATAACCATACCGCCCGCCACATTTTGCAATGTGCCAGACAGCGCCATACCCACAGCCAATGAAGCAGCACCCAAAACCGCAACAATAGATGTCATTTGAACACCCAAAGTGGTCAAAATAATCACGACTACAAAAAATTTCAACGTGATATTAAGAAATGATAAAACAAATGATGCCAACGAAGGTTCTACATTATGACGTTTCATTGTATAACGCAAAGAAGCGACTATCTTCTTTACAACCCAGAAACCGATAACCCATATGGCAATCACAGCCAATATTTTCATACCGAAATCAGCAACCATATTACCCAAAGTTGTAATCACAGAAGTCAATGTTGCGTTCATGATATATCCTTTTGTCTTTCACACAGGAATATCTAACAAAAAAATGAATTTTTAATCAAGCAAAAATATAAAATTATTTTTCAAACACTGAAAATATTTCCCAATGCTGCGAACCCACAAATTGATCCACAGGCATTGCCGTTGTCATTTTATATCCGCCCTGTTCCAATATTTCTTGGTCACGAATAAAAGTATTTGGATTGCAAGACACATATATAATCTTTTTTACATTTGATTTGGCCAGATTTTTAGATTGTGTCATTGCCCCACTGCGTGGTGGATCCATTATAACAACATCATATTGATTCAAGTTTTGAACCGTTAATGGCTTTTTAAACAAATCACGTGTTATACCATTACCAACTATGTCAAAACCAGTTGCATTTGTTGCAAATGTAAAATTCCCAATACCACAGAATAAATCTGCAACACGTTTTGCACCACCAACGTATTTCACGACCAAATCCCGCAAAATTTGCTCTGTTTCTACACAGGGTTGTAAAAACGCGTTTGGCGGATAATTCACAATTTTATTTTCAAATTTGATTTCAGGTTCTGCATATTTGCGAATTATTTTATCGTTCCATATAAATCTGATTATATTGTTTGGTAATTTTTCTACCGCCTTTTTGAATTCCGCATTGCAATACATAACATCACAGTTAACAACAACATCTATGCCGTTTTCGCATTTTGTTATCAAAACATTACCAGATGCAGACCAAGGTAATTTCGCAATATTTGGTAAAACAGAATTTATCTCGGGCACCACATTTATACAATTTGTTATATCCACTATGTCCTTAGTTTTCGTTTTGAAAAAACCAAAATGTCCATCAACAAAAGCAAATTCAGCCCGTCTGCGTTTACCGTATTCACCCCAAATCGCATCACCAGTAAATTTTATTTTTGGCAAAACGGACAATTTTTCATCGCGATATGAACTGGATGTAAAATCATATTTACAGCCACCACAAATATTCAAGAACGGACATGTTTTCATAATTTACCTCGCCAATATTTTAACACAATTTCTGTCTTGATTCCAAATAGTTTTGAATTTATCATATAAGTATGACAAAAGATACAGATAAAAAGATTGCTTTATTCGCCGGTGCATTGTCTCTGCCGTTTTTAACACGTGATGCGTTGCGTAAAAATGGGTGGGATGTGTATGTTGTTGGTATAAAGAATTTTTACGATCCAAAATTGAATCCAGATTTGGTTATTCGTATTGGTGGTGGCGGTCGTGCTGCCCGCGAATGTAAAAAACGTGGTATTCACAAATTGACTTTTGTTGGGGCATTGGGACATTTGACCCCGTCAGACATAAGGCCTGATTTGTGGTCTATTTCTGTATTGTTAAGTGTATTAAAAAATCAACGGGGGTATGATTCTATGGCTGTTGCATTTACCAAAGCATTGGAAAAACGCGGATATGAAATTGTCGCCGCGCAGGATTTGGCGCCAGAATTGACATTTGAAAAACCGGGTATACAAACAAAAACAAAACCTGCAAAATCTGATATGAAAGACATAGAACGCGCAATCCAGGTATCACATACCATTGGGACGGAAGATATTGGTGCATCTGTGGTTGTTGATAAACAAGTTATCGCTGTCGAAGCCGCCGAAGGAACCGCCCGCATGTTGGACAGGGTTGTAGAAATGCGTAAAAACCGTAAAAAGATAGGTGGCGTTTTTGCAAAAATGACTAAACCAGGTCAAGATTTAAGAATTGATATTCCTGCGATTGGCGTTGATACGGTCAAAGCGGTTGTGGCTGCAAAATTACACGGAATCATAGTTAATGCAAAAACATGTTTTGTGATTGATAAACCTGCTGTGATTGCCGCCGCGAACAAGGCAAAAATATTTATCCAGGCAATATAAAAATAAAATAAAAAACCGCCGTTATGGCGGTTTTTTGTTATTCGTATTGGTTATTTGATAATTTCTTTAATAGTAACTTTGAATACTACATCTTTACCTGCCAAATGTGGAACATAATCCACAGGGAAAGTAATGTTTACATCGCGTGTTTCACCAACTTTGGCACCAACCAATTGATCCTCAAACCCAGGAACAAACATACCAGAACCCAATTTCAAATCAAAGTTCTGGGCTGTACCGCCTTCAAATTGTTCTTCGCCCAAAAATCCAGCGAAATCAATTTTAACTGTATCTCCCAATTGTGCAGTATCCTGCGCATTGCTATCGCATCCCGTTAAAAACACAGCACCACACACGGCCATTGCCCCAAGTAATTTTTTCATCTTATATCCTTTTGTTAATCGTTATAAACACATCTGAAACCATATTCGCGCATTGTTTCGCCTTCGGCTTCAATTCTGTAATCAAAGAAAGTTGTTGGGCGCATCACTTCAGCGGATGGTCTGTCATAAACAATCACAATACTTTCTGCGTTACGGCCACAAACCTTTTTCATTTCGTAATCTGCAACTTTTCCTAAAATAGTTCTGGCATCCGCATCAACATCTGTACCTGCCGCATTTTGCATCAAACGCAAACGCATTTCACGAACACTGGAATCACCCAACAAGATTTCAACACGAACAATGGTTCCTTTGTAATCTTGCCATCTAACTTCTTTTCTGGATGTATCCCAATGTTTTGCAATAGCTTCACGTTCCGCCATAGTTTTTGGCTTATACGAATCGATTTCTGCAAATTCATTTTTTTCGGTTATATATGCGCTGGTCGTTTCTGTGTATGCTTCGCCGTCATCTTCGTTACTGGCATAGAAAGCGCCATTGTTGCACCCTGCCAACATCAAAACCAGACCTAACATATAAAAAATTGATTTTTTCATGGTATTTTCTCTTTTCCTGTTTTTTATATTTTAACAAATAAACTTTTTTGATTCAAGCCACGATTTATGATAAAATAAAAATGATGTCGAATGTAGTATTGGAATCTTTATTAAAACCATTGGAAGAATTTTATTCGCCTTCGTTTGTCGAAGAAATCGCGATAAATCATGCGGGTGAAGTTTGGATGCGTCTTCATGGCGCCCGTGTTCCGTGGGTTGCATACAGTGCGGACAAACTATCTAAACAATATTTGGTTGATTTAATTCATACCGTTGCAAATATTTATGAAAAACCATTTGATCCAATTCATGGCATACCTGTGGTTTATGCTACATTGCCCGGCAATCACAGATTTTCGGCGATTGCGGGCCCAAATGTTCAATATGATGAAAATGATGTAACGGGCGGTGTCGCATTAAATATTCGTGGTGGAAACGCCGCAGAAACCAGTTTTGAAAACTATCATCTGGAACGCGGTAAAAAATTATTAAAGGTTAAACCACGCGAATCGATTCGCCCTGATGACCCATATGACCGATTGATGTCCGCCATAAATGACGGCAGTCCTATTTTGATAAGTGGTGCAACTGCAACTGGTAAAACAACATTTTTGAATCATATGCTGACATTGATTGACCAAAACAGTCGTGTTATCACTGTCGAAGATGCTCGCGAAATTCGTGTTCCACAAAAAAATCGTGTTCATTTTGTATTGTCCAGAACTGAACAATCAAATGATTTTAACTATGCCAGATTGCTTGATTTGGTTGTCCGTATGACACCTGACGTTGTCATCGGCGGGGAAATATCTACGGATAATGCATCTGTGCTATGGGAAATGTTGGGTACAGGACACGACCATTTTTATACTACAATTCACGCGGAATCTGCAGAATCTGCATACGCCGCATTTGCAGACAGAATTTTACACACTCAACCTGCATATAACAGAACAGATTTAATCGCGGAAATGAAAAAGAAAATTCACGTTGTTCAATTATCGCGTGATGGTGCTCTGCGTGCTGTTACAGAGGTTGTTTAAACCCAAGGGCAATAAAAATGTATACAGATATTCAAAAACAATTAGATGACATTGAAACAAAAATGTACGCTAAATTGAAAGCAACAAACTCTATTGATGCGGATAAAAATGTCATAAACATTGAACTGTTCAAAATAATCGTTCAAGAATCTATTAATTCAATGAAAAAATTAAATTCCCAGGTTGAACAAGACGGTTTTGTTCACGACAGATATGGTTTTAATATTTTGCAGGCGCGCATTGATTTCTGGACAGAAAAATATATGACGGGTACATTACCTTTCATACAACCGATGATTAACCATGAAGAAGAAATATACAAGAAAGGACGCAGACAACCATTCCCTGTCGCATCAAAAATAAAAAGAAGTGTGACTAAATTGTTCAAACGTTCTAAACCAACCCCACCAATTTGCATAGAATCTGACAGACAAAGATAAAAAAGCCCAACTGGGCTTTTTTCTTTACATAAAACTTTGTGGATTCACATCTATTTTTATACGAACATTTGGTGGTTGTTTTACTTTGTTCAACCACGCACGAACCACAGGTTGTAAATTCGCCCGCACATCACCAGATATTAAAAATCTCATACGATACCAATTTCTGATTTGATATATTTGTGCAGCAATTGGTCCCATTATTTTTCCACCGTTTAATACAGGCGCAACCTTGGCCAATTGGTCGCAATATTTCCTTAAAGTTTGTTCTTTGTCCGCTTCCACTATAACCGCAATCAGTTGCCCAAACGGTGGCATTTTTGCCATCTTTCGTGATTCCATATCGTTCCACATAAAATCATCTCGATTGCCCGCACAAATTGCACGAATCACAGGATGTTCAGGTTGATAAGTTTGCAAAAACACATGGCCCGGGAATTCGCCACGACCCGCACGACCTGCCACTTGGAATAATTGTTGGAAAGTATGTTCACCGGCACGAAAATCAGTTCCAAACAATCCCATATCTGCATCAATTACACCAACCAAAGTCAAATTTGGAAAATGATGACCTTTGGCTAAAATTTGTGTTCCTATGATAATATCGATTTCGCCATTTTCCATTTTATTAACCAAACGTTCCAACGCTTCGCGGGACATCATAGTATCACTGGAAACCAACGCAGTTCTGGCATTTGGGAATTTTACTGATATTTCTTCTTCTATTTTTTCCAATCCCGCCCCACGCATAGAAACTTCATTTCCACATTGTGGACATTTGTCGGGCACAGACATCATTTTGCCACACATATGGCATACCATTTTTCCCAGATGTTTATGATAATTTAATCCGATTGAACAATCAGGACACTGGGCCACCCAACCACATTTTTTACATTGAATAATTGGGGCAAAACCACGACGATTTATAAACAACATAACCTGTTGTTTTGATTCCAGGGTATTACGAATTTCTTCACATAATTTTGGTGATAAATTTCCCGGTATTTCTTTGTCATCTAATTTATAAACTTCGGGGTGTTGTTCACGCATATCTATGGCCTCTATGCTGGGCAAACTGGCACCACCAAAACGCGAACGTAAACATAATCTGGTATATTTACCCAAAACAACATTATGCAGTGTTTCAAAAGATGGGGTCGCACTGGCCAATATAATCGGGAAACCCGAAATCTTGGCACGCAACACAGCCATATCACGCGCATGATATAACCCCATGTCTTCTTGTTTATATGACGTATCATGCTCTTCATCAACAACTATCAAACCCAAATCTTGCCATGGCAAAAACAGAGCACTGCGTGTTCCAACAACAATTCTTATTTTGCCTGACGCAACCCCACGCCAAATATCACGTCTGCGCGCAGCGGTTAAATTGCTGTGCCACACAACAGGTGGCGCACCAAATTTCTGTTTAAATCTGTTTATAAATTGTGCAGTCAGCGCAATTTCAGGCATCATCAATAACACAGATTTTCCATTATTATATGCACGCAACACAGAATCAAAATAAACCTGGGTTTTACCAGAACCGGTTATTCCGTCTAATAAAAACACAGAAAATTCGTTTTTGTTAATTGAATCTGCAATAATATCTGCCACAGATTGTTGTTCATCATTTAACACAACTGATTTGGTATCAAAATAAGAATAATTAAATGCATCATTTGATTTTTCGCGCGTGTCCACAGGCACCAAGAAATTGGATTTAATCATATTTTTTACGACAGCACTGCTGACATGTGCAATGTTTTGAATGTCAGCAACGGACATAGATTCATTATCATTAGATTGAAACGCATCACATACCGCCTGGCGTGAATCTGTCATTTTCCCAGTCGCTTCAAAATTATACGCATACAATTGTTCGACCCGTGGCGGATTAAACGCATCTGGAACATTAATTATCAAACGTAATACCGCCCCCGGCGACATCAATGTCCATTCAGACATTTTATGTATCCATTTTATATCTGCCTGGGATAAAAGCCCTAAATCACAAACTTCTATGATTGGTTTTATCTTGGATATTTCCAGATTACTGTCGCCTGGCCCTATGATTACACCTATATATTGGCGGTTCATAACAGTACACCTGACAAAAGCACCAATATCAGCATCAGACGTCAATTTATAGTCATAACCTGTATTTATGACATTAGGAATTAAAACTTTTACAATATCGCCAGATTTAAACATATACATAAAATACTTGTTTTTTTTTATTTTTTCAATAATCATTTACATATAAACATTGGGTTTCATATGTGGAAGTTTTTATTTGAATTTTGCGATTTTGTATTTGCCATAATCCCTGTTAAAAAATGGCGAAACTATTTGCGTGAACGCGTTTTGTTTGATTACAGAAAAAAACTAAACGCCCTGTTACGTAAATACCCGAATTTAAGCAAAAACCACATGCGTTTGGCCAAAGGCGGTGGCAGTTTAGTTTTCATTTTTAATAACAAATACACTTTTAAAGTTCGCAAATACAAACATGAAACTACCAACTTTGACCGTTTTTATCGTGAAAAGCGCATCACAGATGCCCTACGTGATTTTTGCTCTATCCCAATTCCAAACATAGAATTCATAGAATTGGATGGTTTTACTTTCTATAAATCTGATTTTATACCCGGCAAATTATTGGTCAGCATACCAACGCACCGCATAAAAAAATATCAAAATCAAATCAGCAAACAATTGGCTGAATTTATATATAAAAAATCTTTTGCAAATCCACCTGAATTAAAAGATCTCCGGAACGAAATCCAGGCTGATTTTGCATGGAACCATACCGACATGTGCAGTAATATTTTAATAGATCCAAAAACAATGGTTATTACCGGCATAATTGATTGGGAATGGGCAAGATATACCCCATTGGACAAAGAATTTTACGGGCTGGTACGTGTTCGTAAAAAAATGCAAAAAATTGGGCTGGACCAATCGACAAAAGAATACTATTTGAAATTGGTAAAATAATTTTAACTGATTTTATTTGTTACTCTGTCCAAATCTTCTTCGTTTGGGACATGCAAAATTTCTAAATCTGGGGCATATTGTGTTTTATACCAAGTCCTTTGACGTTTTGCATATTGATTGGTTTTAACAATCCAATTATCAATCGCCTGTTGTTCTGTGATTTCACCTCGCAACATCTGGCATAATTGCGACGCACCTATGGCCCGGTCTTCGTTTAGTTTATTTGCCACAATATATTTTGCCTCTGCCAATGCAGAACCACGAACCATTTCTGGCACACGTTTTGCAATACGATTCAACAACAATTCGCGTGGTGGCGATATCAGTATTTTATATGCATCTGGTATCAAAGCACCTTTGCGTGGCAATTTTTGCCATTGTGACAAAGGCGTGCCTGTTTCCAAGAATACCTCCAATGCACGTGCTGTTCTTTGTGGATCTGTTTTTTCAAAATCTTCTGGTAATAATTCATGCACAGCATCTGGACATTGTGCCACCATTTTGCGTGCTTTCTCTCTGTTTTCAGCACTTATTTCTGGGATTGGTGAAATACCATGAATTAAAACATTTATGTAATATCCACTGCCCCCTACAAAGACGGGGATTTTACCCATTTCAACAACTTCTTTCACAGCATTGGTCGCCAAATTCAAATAATCTGCCACACTGATATGTTCTGACAAAGGCAGAATTGAAAATAATTTATATGGCACACCATCTATCTCATCAAACCCATTTTTAGTGTTTTCAGCAAAAGGTGATGCAGATATAGTTTCAATATCACGATAAATTTGAACACTGTCGCAATTTATAATCGCACCGTTTATCCGTTTTGCTAATTCGTGCGCAAAATCAGATTTTCCTGATGCTGTTGGTCCCGCTATGATTACAGAATTTTTCTTCATGTTTTCATTATAAAACCACCATTTGTTTTTTCAAGCATTCAATAGAAAAAAATCAAATTGTTTTTTATACCCGTCTCGTGATATTATATAAGCATAAAATAAGGGAGAATATTTATGAAAAAAATTAGAGTCGCAATTAATGGTTTTGGCCGCATAGGTCGTTTGGTTTTGCGTGCCGCATTGGAATCTGGACGCAAAGACATTGAATTTGTCGCCGTTAATGATTTGATGCCTGTTGAACAAAACGCATATTTATTACAATATGATTCTGTGCATGGCAAATTGCCAATGGATGTAACGACCAAAGACGATTATTTATTGGTTGGCAAACAAAAAATCAAATGTTTGTCTGAACGTGACCCGTCTAAATTGCCATGGAAAAAATTAAAAATTGATGTGGTTATGGAATGCACAGGAATATTTACCAGTGCCGACAAAGCACGCGTTCATATTGATTGTGGCGCAAAACGCGTTTTGGTTTCTGCCCCATCTACTGGTGCAGATAAAACTATCGTATTCGGTGTAAATGAAAAAACTTTGACCAAGAAAGATATTATTGTTTCCAACGCATCTTGCACAACAAATTGTTTGGCACCTGTGTTAAATGTTTTGGATAAAAAATTTGGTATCATTGACGGTTGGATGACCACAGTTCATGCCTATACTGGCGATCAACAATTATTGGATAAAAATCATAAAGATTTCCGTCGCGCCCGCGCCGCGAATTTATCTATGATTCCAACCAGCACAGGCGCAGCCAAAGCAATCGGTTTGGTATTACCAAAATTGGCTGGCAAATTGGACGGCATTGCAATACGCGTTCCAACACCAGATGTATCGGTCGTCGAATTGGTTTTGAATATGAAGAAAAAGGTTAAACCAGAATCTGTAAATACCGCTATGTTCGCAGCCCAATCTGATATTTTGGGATTCACCGATATGCCTGTGGTATCTATCGATTTAACCCACGATTCACACAGTTCTATATTTGATGCAACATTAACCAAAGTCGTTGACGGTAATGTATTACATGTTACGGCTTGGTATGACAACGAATGGGGATTTTCAAATCGTATGTGTGATACCGCGGTCGCAATGGGAAAATATATTGCATAAAATTTAAAACCGCCGATATGGCGGTTTTTTGTTAAGACATTTTGTGTTTAATTTCACGAATTCGTGCCAATATTTCATGCAAATCTTCATCTGTGACAGACGGCTGTTGCGTCTTGTTTTGAATTTCATCAATCAATACTATGCACAAAGTAGCTAACAATGAAGATTCTTGTAATGGCCCGATTTTATCCAAAATTTGACGCGCACGCATATCAACCATGCGCCCCAGTTCCATTAAACGCCCTTCCTGGCCGTCTTCACAGCCCATTTGATAAACGCGGTTAACAATAGGTATAGAAACTACACTCATTTCTTTAACTTCTCTAATATAGAAACAGATTTTTCAATCAAACTTTGCGCCATTTTGTTCTTTTCACGCAAACTGTCGACCTGTTTGGTCAAAATAGCCACTTCTAAATCGGTTTGTTTACTGGCACATGTGGCATCAGCCCTTAAATGAGTGGCCAAAGCCTCTATGGAATCTAATTCTTGAAAAATTTGTTGTTTTATATCTGCCATATTGGATATATTAAGACATTTTTTATATGCGTTCAACCTTAAAATGTGATATAATACAAGTTGTTAAATCGAGGGGTATCTTTTTATGAAAACAAAAATCATATATATTTCGGGCAGTGAAATTTTTGATATGGCGGATATACGCAGTGCTTTTGAAGAGGTTCGTAGCGCATTAAACCTGGACAAAGATACGGTTTTGTTTGGTGTACCAGTTGATGCAGATGATGCAGGACTGGAAGCAACAAAGGACAATGAATTGACATCGGCGATAGCTGAAACCATAGATATAACCGCTGTTCCAGAATCAATCGAACCCACGGAAATTCAAGAACCAGAACCTGTTGTTGAAAAAACAATAAAAAAACGCACTTCATCTCGCAAAAAAACAACTGAAGAATCAACAGAAACAAAAGTTGAAACCGAAACCTCAGAAACGACTGATGAAGCCGTAGAAAAGATTGTTCCTATTTTATCCATACTGTCGGTCAATAACGAAGATTCTGTTGAACCTGCGGAACAAGAAACAACTGAAAATATCGAAATCATAGAAGATGTTGTCCAAGAAACAACCGTTACAGAAGAAGAAACCCCAGAAGAATCAGCTGAAGAACAAACAAATGAAGAATCTGGATTGGATGAATTATTGTCTTCTATGACACCTTTGGAAGATATTGTTCCAGAACCAGAAGAACACACAGAAGAAGAAATTATAATCGATACCGACAATACCAAGGATGAAGAAAATATTGATGAAACCTTGAAACAGTTGGCAACTGAATTTGTTAAAAAACAAGATTCTATGCCATCAACAAAATCATCTGGTAACGGCAGATTGGGTAAATTGCGTAAATATTTACCATTTAAACCCCAAACAAAAAAAGAAGATCCAGGATTGGATAATTTGTTTGATTGGGCGGGTTCCGCTGCAAATGACGAAGATTTTTCTGTTCCCGGATTTTTCACTAATATTGCATCCAAGAAATAAATATGAACCAAATAGATGTTATTAATTTATTAAAAAATTCCGGGCTGAAAGTATTCGGCATGGACGATAAATACATCTATTTCGAAGATCCAACTTGTATTTTTCCTGCATTTGATTCTGTTTTCAATTTCGCATGGATTATTCTGTTAACATTTACCGCTATATTATTATTTGGATGGGGCGTGTTATACATAAAAAACGGTGTAAAATTAGATTCTTTGTTTAAAAACATTCGTTCTTTGGTTTTAATTTTAACCGTATTCATTTTAGTTAAACCAATTGTAAATGTTATATATGGTGACAATTTGTTTGCAAGATTATGTGAAAAGAAACAGGTGGAAATATCGACAGTCCAAGAATTAATGGATCAAAGAAATAAAAAATTTTCTAATTCAGATAATGCATTGATGTATGAAACTTTCAACGTAACAGATACAGGCGCATTGATATCTCCTGAAACAGAAGCAGAAATTCGCGAATCTTTGGGAGAATAAGATTAATTTTTATTGTTATCCAATAAAAACATATTACGCGCAGAATAAACAACATCAGCAGATACCAACAAATGATCATATAAATTTATATCTAATTTATCCAAAGCGTTTTGTAATTCTTGGGTAATCTGTATATCTTGAGATGAAAAAGATGTATATGGTGTTGGATGATTGTGTAACAAAACAACACTGCGCGCATTCAAATCTAACGCACGTTTTACAATTTCGCGGATATACACCGCAGCCCAATCTATTGTTCCCTTGCTGTGTGTTTCATCTTGAATCAATTTGAATTGTGCATCTAAATATAAAACATGAAATTCTTCGACAGATTTTCCGCCAACCACCAATTTGCAATAATTTTCCAGTTTTTCATAATTGTGAAATATAGGCGCGTTATTCAAATAATATTTATAATCTAATTCCATCAATTTATGAATCATTTTGAAAAACGTTGCCGCGTTTTCTTTGATACCAGGATTCGTAATTAAATCTTCATAAGATGCAGAAAACAAATTATGTAAATTGCCATACTTTTTATATAATTGTCGTGATAAAGTCCTGACATCACGTCTGGGTATAGCATAAGTTAACAATAATTCTAAAATTTCATATTCAGCCAACTGTCCATCTAAAAACTTTTTGCGCAGACGTGTTCTGTGACCTTGTTGCAAAGATTGTATTTTGTTATCTTTAATCATGGGTCATTTTTTCTGTGAATATGATTACACCATCTTCTGTGATTCCCAATGTGTGTTCCCACTGGGCCGACAACCCGCCGTCCACAGTACGTGCAGTCCAACCATCAGGATCGATTTTGCATTCTGGACGACCTGTGTTTATCATAGGTTCAATTGTAAACACCAACCCCGGAACCATTTTAACTTTGTCCCACATCTTGTCATAAAAATGATAAATTTGTGGATCATCATGCATAACTTTGCCAATACCATGTCCAACAAAATCACGTGATATAGAAAAACCATGCGGTTTTACAACAGCTTCTATGGTTTTACCAATTTCGGACAATGGAACACCCGGTGCACAAATTGATATAGCGGCATTTAACGCATCTTGACATGTTTGAACCAATTCACGTGCTTTGTTTGATACATTACCAATCATAAACATACGCGATGCATCGCCATGAAACCCATGATATTCAGCAGTCAAATCAACATTAACTATATCGCCATCTTTCAAAATTACATCATCACTGGGAATACCATGCACAATAACATCATTCACCGATGTACAAATACTTTTTGGATATCCCATATACCCCAAATCGGAAGACCGTGCACCATTTTCCTTTAAAAACTGGGCAACCAATCTATCTATTTCACCGGTTGATATTCCCGCAACAATATGTGGGGTAATAAAATCAAAACAACGCGCGACTAAATCACCAGATACGCGTAATCTTTTAAAATCTTTTGGGGCATAAACAGATGCTAACATTTTTTATTTCCTTCGTTTTAATGCCAATTTTGCAGCACGCACAGATAATTTTAACGAAAAATCACGAATTAAAATTTCTGGCTGATAACCGTTTGTTCTGCATGATTTTTCTAAATCATTTAATTTAGATAAAACATTTGATATCTCATCCGCAGGCCATATTTTCATAGCCATATTAAATTTATCTTGGACTTTCCAAAACAGTTTTGGTAATTGACCATCAACAACCGCTGTTAATAATCTTGTAAAATGAATATATAACATACGCACCAACATATTTGCATCTGCCCCGGCATAAATTAATCGATCCAACGCAACCATAGTTTGATTTATATGCCCCGCAGTTAATGAATACATATAATCATCTGCACTGGATGCAGATGTATCAGGCAAACATTTTTCAACATCTTCCAAATCTACAACATGTTTATCAGAAACGTATATCGCTATCTTTTGTAAAAAACTGCGTGTAATTCCACGATCCCCACCGAAATGAGATAACATATAAGACATAGCATCAGGTGTTATCTGGTTAATTCCAGATTGGGCAGATAATTCCTTGCGAATCAAAGCTTCTAATGTCTTGGCATCATCTGTATAACATGCCACAGTCGCTATGTCTTTACCGTCTTCAAACAATTTACGCAAAGATCCTGCACGCAAATCGCCAGCAGTTACAATGACAGTTGCACACAAAGACGAACTGGATACCAATTCAGATATTATTTTACTGTCCCCGTCGCCTGCCCCCGATATTATTACGGCTTTGCGACCACCGAACATGGATGGACTGCAACTTTCTGCAAATACAGCATCTTGTTTATCACGTAATTCGTCGGCATCGATTGCTAATAAATTATCTTTTTCAATTTCCAGTTTTTCAATGGCCTTGTCGCATAATTCATCAACCAACCCAGCGTCAGGTCCATATATTAACACGGCATTAATATTTGCTATCCCAGAATTAAAATCAGATTCTTTCCACTTCATAATTTTTAATCAATCTTGCTTTTTTCTATCTCTGCGATAACACGCGTACTTATTTTTTCAGCCAACACCTGAATCGTATTCATCACAGCATTATTATAAGATGCATTTGATGCGACCAAATATCTTACAAAAGTATAACTTTCTGCCGCCTTTTCGGTTCCTTTGGCTATTTCTTTATCGCCTTGTTTCAAAACATAGGACGCACTTAAATTAACTTCTTGCCATGTGGCATCGCCTGTTATCTCGAAAGCCTTGTACTGGGTCACAGGATCTTTTAAATTTACCGTCAATGTATATTTTGCACCCTGTTCATGTATACCACCAAAATTAGTATTCAATGCATTACGCAATTCTATACCCGTAATACCACTGATTGGGGCAACATAAACGTCTGTATCAGTGCCGGAAAAGATCGGTTTGAAGCTGCAAGCTGACACAATTAAAGACATCATTATTAAAAATATTTTTTTCATGACATTTCCTGTTGAACTACATTTTTATATTAGCTATAGTTTTTACGAATCGCAAGGGGGAATGATGAATATTTTTTTATTATTTTTATCTATGTTTTTTATGATTGGATATTATATGATTTCCAGTCCCTCACAAAACCTGGGTTATGACGAAGTTCAATATGAACACCAAAACTCTGAAATGCGGTCTTTGGTTGACTGCGTTGTGGCTAAACAAAACGCGTTTATCAATAACGCCCCCTTTAATGACGAATGCGTAAAACGCTATAAAATCAACAGCACAGAAGTTTGTACTGATGAAAAATTTGAATTGTCCAATTGTTCGGTGGACCCCTACTACGATTTCATCATAACAACCAGCTATAAAATAGATCATTCTCAATACAAAGACGCATTTAGAATTATTGATAAAACCCGCCAAGATTTTGGAACTTTGGGTTTATTCATAGATCCAAATGTTATTGCGGCTAATTCTATTGGTAAAAAACTGATTCCAGAATCTGTTATAAAAGGTGCAGAATTAGAAAACGGTCAAATTGCATATATTATCCAAAATTCTGTCCAAGCATTTGACCCCAGCCAGCCAGATCCAGGTGACGATGACGATTGTCGTTTCACAATATTTGGTAAGGTCTGTGACGATGTTGAAATAGAGGTTTGCACAGGTAACGAAGTATGGGATGAAGATCAGAAAAAATGTGTAGATCAAACAGGTTTATGTGAAGCTGGTAAAATCTTATTAATAGATGAAAGTGATAATTCTTATTATTGTGTAGATCCTACAAGCAAAATATGTACAGGTAACACAACATTACAATATAATCACAAATTAGAGGCATGGGAATGTATCGAAGTTGAAAACTCTGATGATACAGAATGTGATTTGTCTCAATTTTCTTTAAGATTACACTCAACTTTGGATTCTGCTGCCCCAACAGCCCGTATCAGAACCATCAATTGTAATAATTGTGAAAAACGCGTGTTGGATGAATCTACTTGCACCATTTATTGCAGCCCAGACGCCTCAAAACTTAGTTTGGGCGAATGTTATAATGACAGAAATGTGCCTTTGGCAGATTGCAAAGGCGAAAAACGTGGGGTTTATTTTGGATTTGCCCCTGGCCGTACCCAATATGCAGTTAATACCAGTACCGCGGACGAATCTTCCCAAAACAGTGATATTATTTTAAATGTAGAAAAATTCTTGGACAAAGACCATTTACAAGACCGTTTATTCCACTGCTTTGAATGTGCAAATGGTATGAGTGATCGTTTATCTTTTTCTCCATTTTCTGCAATGTGCAAAACCGAAAACGACGAAGATGACGATGATATAGTTTGTGCTGATGACGAAATGATCGCTATAGATCAGAAAACTGGAAAATTTTATTGTGAAAAAATCCCAGAAGAACCAGACGAACCAGATGAACCTGGTGAACCAGACGAACCTGATGACCCACATTCTTATGGCATATCATTAAGCGCATACAGCGGTATAACCACATACCCAACCGCAGCAACATTTTATGTTACAGAAAACACTTCTAATGGGGAATTGACTGTACAAACCAGCAATCCAAAGATTGCTACTGCTTCCATCAGTGGCAGTATTGTTACAGTTAAACCTGTGTCCAAAGGTAAGGTTGCTGTCTATATCAGAAGTGCCGCCAGAGGCAGTTACAATGTTGCTGTTGCTACATATAGTTTGCAAATAAACGGGGCAAATATTGTTGTTAATGCGTCAGATTTAGTATTGGAATATAACGGAAGCGAACAAAGTTGTGCTAATGTACGTGTAAAAAACCCAGCTACAGGTGCCAAAGTTGGTTATAGTTTAGTAGAAGGAGGCCCATACAGCAGTGCTCCTGTACTGACAGACGCCGCATCTGTTACTGTCTTTTACCAAGTTTCAGCCGAAAATTATACAGATTTAACAGGTCGTTATCAATGCACATTGACAGGTGGTCAAGAAGGTGGTGTGGTATTAAGTGCTTCCAGCGGAACAATAACATATCCAACAACAACTACATCATTCACTGCATCTTGTTTAAGTGGTGGTACATTCTCTATAAAAAATTCGAATCCAGATGTTGCATCTGCCAATGTTGACAAAGACACTGTTACTTTGACATATAACAAATCAGGAACTGCTTACATAACAGTGGATTGTCCCGAATATAATGGTTATTTATCTGCCAATGCAACATACACATTGACCGTCAAACGAGGTGTAATCGAAGCAACAGCCCAGAACAAAACATTAACTTATTCTGGTTCAGCGCAAAGTTGTGCAAATGTGTCCGTCAAATCACCAGTTGGCGCCAATGTAACATACAGCACTTCACAAAATGGTACATATTCAAACCAAGCACCTACATTGACAAACACAGGCGACATTAATGTATATTATAAAATTACCGCCGATAACTACGAAGACAAGACCGGCAGTTATAAATGCATCATGTCAAAAGGTGGAAACAGCACAATAACTTTAAGCGAATACAGCGGGACAATCACATATCCTGAAACCACCACTTCATTCACTGCAACATGTAACAGTGGTGGTGATATGACTGTTAAAAGTGATGATAAATCTATCGCAACAGCCACTATCCACAATGGTACTGTAACCGTAACATATGAATCTGCTGGTGAAACAACAATTCGTGTTATGTGTGATAAAACTAACAATTATGATGAATCAGAGGCAACTTATAACATCGTTACCCAAAAAGGTACATTAAAACCAGAAGTAGACGATAAATACTTAACATATTCTGGTTCCGCACAAAGTTGTGCTAATACATTTAATATTAAAGACGTATCATCATTCACTGTCAAATATGCTTCCTCATCAAACGGAACATATTCTTCGAGTGCACCTACCCTGACAGATACAGGTTCTATAAGTGTATTCTATAAAATAATTGCGGACGATTACGAAGAATTCTTTGGCAACTATAAATGTACTATGGGCACCGGCGGCAATTCTTTGGAATTAAATTCATACAGTGGCAACACCGAATTCCCAAATGACAAAACCATTGAAGTAACAAAAAATATCAGCAATGGTACATTAAGTGCAAAAAGCAATAAAACAGGTGTCGCTACCGCAGTTGTCAAAGGTAGCAAGGTTATTATAACCCCTGTGGCAACAGGTTCTGCAGTAATTACTGTTACCAGTGCCGCCACATCTAATTATGCTGCCGCATCTGTAGAATATCAATTGACAGTAACCAAAGGCACAATCAGTGCTTCTATATCCAGTCCATCGAAACCATTTGATACAAAACCTTTAACATGTAATGGTGTATCAAGTGTCAAACCAGATGGTGCTACTGTAAAATATAAAACGTCACAAAATGGCAGTTATTCATCAACTGTTCCAACTGTTACAAATGTTTCAGACAGCAAGACTATTTATTATCAAATTACAGCGGATAATTATGAAACAAAAGAAGGTGTGTTCTCTTGCTCTATAACCAGTGCTGGTGAATCTGTTATCGGCTTCAGTGAAAACAGTGGCGTAATGGTATACCCAACAACAACCAGAAAATTCACAGCAACATGCAACAGTGGTGGTACATTATCTGTTGCCAGTGCAAATACCAGTGTCGCAACCGCTTCAATCAGCGGTGGTACAGTAACTGTGACATATAAACAAGCTGGCGAAACAAACATTGTTGTAACCTGTGCCGCCACAGATAATTATGCTCAATCATCCAAAGCATATAAGATCACAAATCAACTGGGCACAATTACAGCAACTGTTAATGATGTAACACAAATATATGACAGTACCCATCCTTTGTCTTGTGCTGGGGTTTCATCTGTTGTCCCAACCGGTGCTACTGTGGAATATAAAAAACCAAATGGAAATTATTCAACAACAGTTCCAACTATTACAAATGTTGAAGACAGCACAACAATATCTTACAGAATTACAGCGAATAATTATACATCAAAAACTGGTACGTTTAATTGTTCTGTAACCAAGAATGCAACTGGTGGTCAATTAACAATTACCCCAACCAGTGGCACAATCACATACCCAACAACAACCACTACATTTACAGCAAACTGCACTACTGGTGGAACATTAAGCGCAGCATCGAACAAAGAAGAAGTTGCGACTGTATCTATGAGTGGTAATACAGGTACTGTAACATACAAAGGCGAAGGCAGTGCCACTATCTCAGTTAAATGTGAAGCAAGCAGCAACTATGGCGATCTGGCCGCTAACTACAGCATAACTACCCATAAAGGAACAATCACAGCAGATGTTAATAATGTAACCAAAGTTTATGATGGTACAGCGTTATCTTGTGCTGGTGTTTCATCTGTTGTCCCAACCGGTGCTACTGTGGAATATAAAAAACCAAATGGAAATTATTCAACAACAGTTCCAACTATTACAAATGTTGAAGACAGCACAACAATATCTTACAGAATTACAGCGAAGAATTATACATCAAAAACTGGAGAATTTAATTGTTCTGTTACCCAAAACACAAGTGGCGGTAAGTTAACAGTTACCCCAACCAGTGGCACAATCACATATCCAACACAGACCACTACATTTACTGCAAACTGCACTACTGGTGGAACATTAAGCGCAGCATCGAACAAAGAAGAAGTTGCGACTGTATCTATGAGTGGTAATACAGGTACTGTAACATACAAAGACGAAGGCAGTGCCACTATCACGGTTAAATGTGCCGCGACATCTAACTATGGTGAATTGACCGCTAACTACACTGTTACAACCAAGAAAGGAACTATCACAGCGGATGTTAATGATGTGACCAAAGTTTATGATGGTACACCTTTATCTTGTGATGGTGTATCTAAGGTTAACCCAAGTGGTGCAACTGTTAAATACAGTGAAACAGAAAATGGTTCATATTCCACAACTGTTCCTACTGTTACAAATACATCTGCAAAAACTATTTATTATCAAATATCTGCTAATAACTATAATACAAAATCTGGTTCTTTCAGTTGTTCTGTGACCAAGAATGCAACTGGTGGTAAATTAACAATTACCCCAACCAGTGGCACAATCACATATCCAACACAGACCACTACATTTACTGCAAACTGCACTACTGGTGGCACATTAAGTGCGACATCTAACAACGAAAGTGTTGCGACTGTCGCTATGAATGGTAATACCGGTACGGTAACATACAAAGGAGCGGGGTCTGCGACTATCACAGTAAAATGTGCTGCGACTACTAACTATGGTGCATTAACAGGAACATATAACGTTACAACCAAGAAAGGTACAATCACAGCAACAGTTAATGATGTGACCAAGGTTTATGATGGTACAGCATTATCTTGTGCGGGGGTATCAAACGTGACTCCATCTGGTGCGACTGTTAAATACAGCACATCTCAAAATGGCACATATTCTACAACCGTTCCAACCGTTACACACGTTTCGGACAGCAAGACGATTTACTATCAAATCACTGCATCCAATTATAACACCAAGACGGGTTCATTCAATTGCTCTGTGACGAAAGATCAAAACCCAAATCCAAACAGATTGACCATCACTCCGTCCAGTGGCTCTATCACTATACCTACCAAAACAACATCATTCACAGCGTCTTGCTCTACTGGTGGTACATTCAGTGTCAATAACAATGGCAACACTATTGCAACCGCCACAATCAACGCAACTACTGGTGCTGGTACGGTAACATATGTAGGTGAAGGTGAAAAACAGATTACGATTACATGTAATGAAACAAGCGATTTTGGTGCAATATCCAAAGATTATACCATCACAACCCACAAAGGTACAATCACTGCGGATGTCAAAAACTTATCAAAAACATTTGACGGCTCTGCCCTGACATGTAGCGGTGTTACAAATGTTGTCCCATCTGGTGCGACTGTTAAATACAGCACATCTCAAAATGGCACATATTCAACAACCGTTCCAACCGTTACAAATGTTTCGGACAGCAAGACGATTTACTATCAAATCACTGCATCCGATTATAACACCAAGACGGGTTCATTCAATTGCTCTGTATTACAAACTGGTTCCAGAGTAATAACTATCACACCAGACAAAGGTGAAATTACATACAGTGCAACCGGCAGCAATACAACATCTTTCACTGCAACCAGTGTTGGTGGTGGTGCATTTACTGCATCCAGCAGTAATGAAAATGTTGGAACCGTTTCTATTAACGCCGCTACCGGTGCAGGTACTGTAACTTATGCAGGCGAAGGAACCGCAACCATCACCGTAAAACGTTCTGCATCTGGTGATTTCGGTGAAGGATTAGGAACATATTCTTTGAAAACCCACAAAGGTACAATCACAGCAACAGTTAATGATGTGACCAAAGTTTATGATGGTACAGCATTATCTTGTGCTGGTGTATCTAATGTAAACCCAAGTGGCGCGACTGTTAAATACAGTGAAACAGAAAATGGTTCATATTCCACAACTGTTCCTACTGTTACCAACACATCTGCAAAAACTATTTATTATCAAATATCTGCTAATAACTATAATACAAAATCTGGTTCTTTCAGTTGTTCTGTGACCAAGAATGCAACTGGTGGTAAATTAACAATTACACCAACCAGTGGCACAATCACATATCCAACAACAACCACTACATTTACAGCAAACTGCACTACTGGTGGAACATTAAGCGCGACATCAGACAAAGAAAGTGTCGCAACAGTATCTATGAGTGGCAATACGGGTACTGTGACCTATAAAGATGCAGGTTCTGCAACTATCACAGTAAAATGTGCTGCGACTACTAACTATGGTGAATTGACCGCTAAATACACTATCACAACCCAGAAAGGAACGATCAGTGCAACAGTTAATGATGTGACCAAAGTTTATGATGGAACAGATTTATCTTGTGCTGGAGTAACAGATGTAAAACCAACGAATGCTGTTGTAGAGTATCGAAAATCAGATGGTACATACACAACCAGCATACCTGTTGTTAGTGAAGTGTCTGGCAGTATGGATGTACCGTTTAGAATTACAGCAGCTAATTACAATACCTATACAGGCACATTTAATTGCTCTGTGACCAAGAATGCAACTGGTGGTAAATTAACAATCACACCAACCAGTGGCACTATCACTTACCCAACAACAACTACAACATTTACAGCTAACTGCACTACTGGTGGAACATTAAGCGCGACATCAGACAAAGAAAGTGTCGCAACAGTATCTATGAGTGGTAATACTGGTACTGTTACATACAAGAGTTCAGGAACTGCAACAATTACTGTTAAATGTGCTGCAACCAGCAACTATAATGAACAGACCGCCACCTATAGTGTTACAACACATAAAGGGACAATAGAAGCCAGCGCAAGCGATATAACCTTGACATATAATGGTACATTGCAGAGTTGTAATAATGTTGTTGTAACAAAGCCAAGCAATGGTTATACCGTCAGCTACTCTTTGTCTAACAGTGAATACAATAAAAACACTATCGAATTAAATGCAGTTGATACCAAGACAATATATTATAAAGTATCTGCCACTAACTATAATGACTTCACTGGTTCTTATACCTGCAAGATGGTTCAATCCAGTAGCAACACTTTGACTTTGAGTTCAACAAGTGGATCTGTCAATTATCCAAACACCAAAACCTTTACTGTAACAAGTAATTCCAGTGGCGGTGCATTAAGCGTATCCAGTAACAAGACAGATGTTGCAACTGCGACAATATCTGACACAACTGTAACTGTTACACCTCACTCAACAGGTACAGCAGTTATAACTGTAACCAGTGCCGCAACTACTAACTACAAAGCAACCAGTGCTACATATACTATCACTGTTAACAAAGGAACAATAGAAGCCAGTGCTGATGACATAACCTTGACATATAATGGTACATTGCAGAGTTGTAATAATGTTGTTGTAACAAAGCCAACCAGTGGTTATACAGTCAATTACTCTTTGTCTAACAGTGAATACAATAAAAACACTATCGAATTAAATGCAGTTGATACCAAGACAATATATTATAAAGTATCTGCCACTAACTATAATGACTTCACTGGTTCTTATACC
>JAGCOR010000004.1 GCA_017642585.1 Alphaproteobacteria bacterium
AGGGATGATGGGACTGCCCAAAAACAAGCATTTTTTGCGAAAGCCACCATCCCTTTTACATTTAATCTCTCTCACTCTGCTTTCGCAAGAATCATTATAACATAAAAAAATCTTTTATAAAGAAAAAGAATGCCGAACCGACATTCTTTTCCAAGTCAAGATACAAGGGATAAGATTAATTACGCCGTCTGCTGTATTCGTTATTATCGGCTGAATCATCACTGAACATCCAGACAAACGCCCAAATTAAAGCGGATACACCGATAACAGCATATATTAACCGTGACCATATCGTCATAGGTCCAAAAATCCATGCGACTAAATCGAATTTAAAAAATCCGACCAAGCCCCAGTTCAAAGCACCTATTAAAGATAAAGGTTTAAGTACATAATGCAATAAAGCTCCCATTTGTTTTTTCTCCTGTGGTTATGTTGTTAAAAAGTCTTTCAAGACAAAATCATTATAAGATAAAATAAAACACATTTCCGTAGGAACGGTTTCCAAATTTTTTGTAAATAAAAATCCCCGAAATATCGGGGATTTTCAAATAATTCAACTGTTATATATTACTTACCTTCGGTATTTGCTGTAACTTCGCCATTTGCATCGTAAACTTTGGCGGTAAAGATTTTTCCTTCTTTCCACACAGTTTCCATATATAATTTACCGTCTTCGTTATAAGCAAAAGCCTTTCCATCGGCAACACCGTTCTTTACAGTTAATTCAACCTTTAAATTACCATTTTCATAATATTCTTTTTCTGGACCGTTTTCTTTACCCTGTCTGATTGTCATTTCTCTATACACATTACCATTTGCATAATATTGAATGACACGACCGTTTATTGGATAGCCTTTGGCATCTTTACAGAACACTGATTCATTGCTGGTTTCTTCCAAACCAACGCAGAAAGCATCCTGGCCAACGACAAATTCTTTCTTTACATCACAACCACATAAAACTGTTAAACCCAGGCCTAATAACAAAATTCTTTTCATATTGATTCCTTTCCTACATATGACATAGCATATGTTAATTTTTTTAAGAAAAAAAGTCAAATATATAAAAAAGGTTCCAGTTTTTTATTCTGGAACCCTTTTATTTTTTACACGCGATTATTTGTTGCGTGGGAATTTGACCGCTGCTTGTGCAGCTGCCAAACGTGCGATTGGCACACGGAATGGACTGCATGATACAGAATTAAATCCGCATTTGTGGAAAAATTCTATAGAGTCAGGATCCCCACCATGTTCACCACAAACACCCAAATGGATGTTATCACCTTTGGTGGCGCGTGCTTTTTGCACAGCATCTTTGATTAACAAACCAACACCCAATTGATCAACGGATGCAAATGGATCTGCTACGTAAACACCACGGGCACGATATTCATCCAAAATCTTGCCAGTGTCATCACGTGACATACCCAATGTGGTTTGAGTTAAATCGTTTGTTCCAAATTCAAAGAATTCGCAACTTTCAGCAATTTCATTAGCCAAAACTGCTGCACGTGGTAATTCAATCATTGAACCAACTTTGTATTCGACGCTGTCGCCTGATTCTGCGAACACAGCATTAGCTGTGGCATCAATAACAGCTTTGACAATATCGACTTCTTTCTTGGAACCAACCAATGGAACTTCGATTTCTGGGAATACACGTACACCCATCTTTTTGCATTCTATTGCAGCAAACAAGATTGCGCGTGTTTGCATTTCGCAAATTTCAGGATATGTAATTGCAAGACGGCAACCACGATGACCCAACATTGGGTTTTGTTCGTGTAATGCTTCTGCACGTGCTTTCACGAATTCCACAGGTTTACCAATATGTTCTGCCAATTCTTGCATGTCTGCTTCGGTATGAGGCAAGAATTCATGTAAAGGTGGATCGATTAAACGAATCGTTACTGGCAAACCATCCATGATTTTGAACAATTCAATGAAGTCCGCTTTTTGATAAGGCAACAATTTATCCAACGCAGCACGTCTGCCGGCTTCGTCGTCTGCCAAAATCATTTCGCGCATATCTTGAATTCTGGATGGGTCAAAGAACATGTGTTCTGTACGTGCCAAACCGATACCTTCTGCACCGAAATCGCGTGCTTGTTTTGCATCTTTTGGTGTTTCAGCATTTGCTTTGACTGTCAAAGTTTTGATTTCATCAACCCATTTCATCAAAGTTCCAAAATTACCAGTTAATTCCACAGATACTGTTGGAACTGCACCTTCGATAATTTGACCCTTTGCACCATCAATAGAAACCCAATCACCTTCGTGAATTGTAACACCAGATGTGGTTTTCATTGTTTTTGTTTCATAATCAATTTTGATGTCTGGAGAACCAGATACACAAGGTGTTCCCATACCACGAGCAACCACCGCAGCATGTGATGTCATACCACCACGTGCAGTAATCACACCTTGAGCCGCGTTCATACCCGCAATATCTTCTGGGGATGTTTCAACGCGAATCAACATAACTTTTTTGCCTTCTTTCTTCCAAGCTTCCGCGTCTTCTGCATTAAACACAGCTTGACCAACTGCGGCACCTGGGGATGCAGGCAATCCAGTTGCAATAACTTTCTTTTCTGCTTTTGGATCCAACATAGGATGCAACAAATGATTCAATTGATCCGCCCCCACGCGCAGGATAGCTTCTTCTTTGGACAACAATCCTTCTTCGACCATTTCTACAGCCATACGGACAGCAGCGGCAGCGGTTCTTTTACCGTTACGGCATTGCAACATCCACAATTTTTTGTGTTCAATTGTGAATTCCATATCTTGCATGTCTTTATAGTGTTGTTCCAATTTGTTACGAACATCAACCAATTCAGCATAAACTTCTGGCATTGCTTCTTCCAAAGAAATACGGCCAGAATCATCTTTTGCCATTGGCTGTGGTGTTCTGATACCTGCCACAACGTCTTCACCTTGAGCATTAATCAAATATTCACCATAAAATCTGTTTTCACCAGTTGCAGGATCACGGCTGAAGCACACACCAGTTGCACTGTCATCGCCAGAATTACCAAATACCATGGCTTGAACGTTAACAGCAGTTCCCCAATCGCCAGGGATATTGTTCAATTTACGATATGTGATTGCTTTCTTGGACATCCAAGAACCGAACACTGCGCCGATACCTAATTTCAATTGTTCCCATGGATCTTGTGGGAAAACTTTACCAATTTTAACACCTATTTCTTTGAATTTTTCAACCAATTCTTTCAAATCATCAGCTGTCAATTCTGTATCAACTTTATAACCTTTGTCTTCTTTCATGCGTTCCAATGTGTGTTCGAACAAATCGATGTCTGCACCCAACACAACGTCACTGAACATCATGATGAAACGACGATATGAATCATATGCAAATCTTTCGTTGTTTGCTGATTTTGCCAATGCTTTCACTGTTTCATCGTTTAAACCCAAATTTAAAACAGTATCCATCATTCCAGGCATAGAAACACGAGCCCCAGAACGAACAGAAACCAACAAAGGATTTTGCAAATCTGCAAATTTTTTGCCCATAATAGATTCAATATGTGCAATACCTGCTTTGACTTGGTCCATCAAATCAGATGGATATGTTTGCCCATTTTCATAGTAAAATCTGCAAACATCGGTTGTTACTGTAAAACCTGCGGGCACAGGCAGTCCAACCAAATTCATTTCTGCCAAATTAGCGCCCTTGCCACCCAGCAGATTACGCATATCTGCACGGCCTTCTGCGGCACCATTTCCAAATGTATAAACCCATTTATTTTCCATGGTTTCTCCTTTTATATTAAGTTTTAACCGGGCGTTATTTTGAAAGAAAACTGGCACAAAAGCAAGGACAAAATCGTATTGATTCAATTTTTTTACCAAAATTTGCCTTTTTTATAGAAAGATTGACATCTGTTTGTAAATCGGCTAACCTTTTACCATGTTTTATAACAGGTAGATTATGCAAAAATTATCTAAAAGTTTAAAAAGACAAGTTCTTGAAAATATGTTTGTAAAGAATTACAAACGTATGTGGAAATATATTAAACCATATTGGGTGCGTGCTTTGTTAACATTGTTGTTAACAATTCCTGTTGGTTCTATGGATGCAGTAATCGCATGGGCCATAAGACCATATACAGACGCAGTTATGGTTGAACAAAACCTGACAGAAGGATGGTACATCCCTATTTTAATTATAGGGTTCACTGTTGTCCAGGGTGCTTTGACATATATATTAAGTTATTTGAATACATGGGTCGGTGGTAAAATCACAAATTTATTAAAGGCCGATTTATTCAAGAAAATGTTAACTTTTGAAACAGAATTTTTTAACACAAAAAATTCGGGTGATATTATTGTTAAATTCAGCAGCAATGCCGATACCGCATGTGCCGGATTATTAAGCAATGTAAAATCCTTTGTTCAAAAGTTTTTTACCGCCTTGTCCTTGATTATCGTTTTGTTTTATAATTCATGGCAATTGGCTTTGGTGTGCGTAACTATATTGTTGTGTGCATTTTTACCAATGGCTTCTTTGAAAAAGCGTGTAACCCCCGTTTTGAACAAAAACATGGAAACTGGTGCACGTTTAACCACAAAATATAATGAAACATATTCAGGTAACAAAACCATCATCTCCTACAATTTGGAAAAATACCAGGAACAAAGATATTTAAGTGTATTACATGAATCTTTTGATTTAAGCATGAAATTGTTTAAACGCACTCGTTGGTTAACCCCTGTTATGCACATTGTTTTATCTATTGGTATTGCTTTGGCATTATGGTTTGGTTCACATCTTATTTTAACGGGTCGTTTAACACCTGGTGGTTTCGTATCATTTTTAACATCTTTGATTTTGTTATATACACCAATTAAAACAATTGGCGGTAATTATAATTCTGTGTTGGTATCTTTCTGGGCTATCGAACAGGTTTTTGAAGTATTAGATGCAGAACCCAAAATTCAAGACAAGAAAGATGCTATCGAAATGCCTGGTAAAATCAAAAAGATTGAATTCCAAGATGTATCTTTTGAATATATCAAAGATGTTCCTGTGTTAAAACATATCAATTTAACTGTCAAAAAGGGTGAAACCATCGCGATTGTTGGTAATTCTGGCGGTGGAAAAACCACAGTGGTCAGTTTATTACCACGTTTCTATGATGTAACATCAGGGGCCGTAAAAATTGACGGCAGGGACATCCGTGATTTCACTTTGAAATCTTTGCGTCAAAATATCGGTGTTGTTTTCCAAGACAATTTCTTGTTTGGTGGCACAATTCGCGAAAATATTATGTTAGGTAATGAAAATGCAACCGAAGAAGAATTGAATCGCGCAATTAAATTGGCTTATTTGGATGAATTCTTGGAAACATTACAAAATGGATTAGATACACAAATTGGCGAACGCGGTATATTGTTGTCCGGCGGACAAAAACAACGCGTTGCGATTGCTCGTGCTTTCTTGAAAAATGCACCTATATTGGTTCTGGACGAAGCAACATCCGCATTGGATAACAAATCTGAAGCGGTCGTTCAAAAAGCAATCGAAAATTTGATGCATGACAAAACAGTGTTTGTAATTGCACACCGTTTATCAACCGTTCGCAACGCTAATAAAATCATAGTTGTTAATGATGGCCAAATCGTAGAATCTGGCACACACGAAGAATTATTGGCTATTAAAAACGGCGCATATAAAATGCTGTATGATATGCAATTTAAAACGAAAGATAAAAAATCAGAATAAGAAACGGGGTTAAAACCCCGTTTTTTTATTTTTCAAATATTTCATTTGGTGTTGATATATTACAAATACCAATAATTAAATCTATCAGTGCCCAAATTCCTGTAATAACAGACCCAACCACAGTGATAGTTAATATAAACATCACAACACCGGAATCTTTTTTACCGGCATAAAACCTGTGTGCCCCAAAAACCCCAAATAACCAACACAACAACAAATACACCCAAATAGATTTAGATAAATCATATGGTGCATATCCGCATCTTGGGCATTTTTTTGCGCGGGAAGAATATTTTTTTCCACATTCACGACAATAAATCAAAGCCATTTGTATTTCCCCTGTTTTTCATATTAATGTTAAATTTTTTCCTGGGTTGTGTCAATTTTTTTCATGTCACTTGATATCAGGATAAAAAATATATACAATACACGAACACAAACAAAGGTCAAACATGCAAAACAAATCGCAGAATCCGGAAATATCGAAAATCAGACATTATTTTAATTTCTATATTGATACTGTATATCCGTTGGTCGTTCAACGTTGCACACAAAAAATGTGTGGTATGCATGGGTTAGACACGCACACAGCCGCGGTTGTGTTTCGTGGTATAGATTATGCTTTGTCTATGCAATGCGATCCTGTGCCGGTTATATTTGCATGTGCTTTTCATGATATGGCGCGCACAGACGATTCTTTTGATATGCAACATGGAAAAAACGCGGTTCCTATGGCTATTCCCATTATGAACCAATTTAAAATTCCACAAAAAACCCAAGAATCTATCATATATGCAATTACAAACCATACAATTGGTATTGCGGCACCTGATTATATTTCTGCGTGCCTGTGGGATGCAGACAGAACGCGTTTATCATGGCTATACGGATATGATGAAAAATATTTTAATACCACGCGCGCGAAACAAATCGCATCATCTCAATATGAAGCATATAAAAAGTTCCAACAAAAATGTTTTCCACAAATAAATTGGAACAAAGAATATTAAAATTTATTGTAAAATCATAAAAAACGGGCTATAATTCCCACATATTGAAATTCATGCAAAGGAGGAAAGACATGGAATCAAAAATTATGTTAACAAGTATTGCTGCATTATTCTTATCAGTGGCAGGCGCCAACGCAACAGAATATCGCCCATTTGTTGGTTTTACAATGGGGTTGTCTGATGCTAACTATTCCGAACATGCAGAAGATTTTGCTCTTGCTGGTCAAATTGATTTACCGGAAGATTTCTTTAACATTGGGCTGGAAGCGGGTGTCCGTTTTGGCGAATATACAAAAATCTATAATGGCGGTGTTATGTTGAATTTGGATATGACAACAAACCGCAACATCCAAGATAAATTTACAGATGCAAAATATGGCAAAGTCCGTGCATCCTCTATGTCTGCAACATATGATAACTATTTCCGTTTAAGTGGTGATAAAAAATCCCGCATAGACGCTGTATTGGGTGCAGGTTTGGGGGTTATGAATTATCATATTGATTGGAAATCAAATGCAGTGAACGATGAAACAGTGTATTCTACAATACTGGTATTAAAGGCCGGAATGGATTTCGAATTAACACATAATATAACATTGTCTGCCACAGGCCGTATGTTTATCCCAACACGTGGCCATTATTCATTGGATGCCCAATATTTATTTGGCGGCGCTGTGAAATATATGTTTTAATTAATGAATACAGATATGAAAAACGACCCAACCGGGTCGTTTTTTTTACAAAACAAACAAAATTCTTTGATGAAGCAATCCGATCAACTTAACTTAGGGATTAAGCTGTAAAACAACGACCGCATTGCTTCATCAAAAAATCCGTTGTCCGCTTCTTTTTCCTCTTCGGGATAAATTTTAATAAAATTTGTGCACGCAAGTCAATTATTTTTATTATTAAATCCATGGCATTAAAAAAACCGTCATTTTGA
>JAGCOR010000027.1 GCA_017642585.1 Alphaproteobacteria bacterium
ATTATAAACACTGCTCTAACGGTTGCTGTGTCGGAAGAATTTGGATGAATCATACCGTATAATTTTGAAATTTTTAAATCTATATCTGCAATCACAGGAAATGTTATTGCTATGTTTTTTAAATCTTTAAATTCAACTTCGTTATATATAGAACGAAACCAAGCCAAATGAGAAAATATGGCACCAACAGAAAGCCCAATTATATCTGTATTCAATTTTTGAAAATCACCCAATAACGATTGAAAAGATATAAATTCTGTTGTGCACACTGGCGTAAAATCCATAGGGTGCGAAAACAAAATAACCCAACGACCCGCAAAATCGTCTGGGAAGTTTATGATACCATCTGTGGTTTTTGCGCTAAATTTTGGTGCATCGTCACCAATAAGAGGCAGACTATGGTATTTTTCTGGCATAATATCGTTCATAAAAAACTCCTTTGAATATTCTGCAGAATACCAATAAATTTAAACATTGTGCATAAGATGGTTTTCTTAAAATTTATATTTGATTAATAATTTTTACTTTATTTTTTGTAAAATATGTTATCATATTGTATAATGTGAAAAAACAAAAGGGTATTATCAATGAAACGTTCAGATATAATTAGAACTATTCAAGTGCAATTTAAACACATGCGCACCCAGGATGCAAAGGCTATACTTGATACTGTTATGGATGAAATGATATCGTCTGTGGCAAATAACAACAGAATTGAAATACGTGGTTTTGGAAGTTTCCAACCAAGAATTCGTTCTACTAAAAATGGATATAACCCAACCACCGGTGAAACAATGGTGTTACCCACAGGAAAAACTATCTTATTCAAGCCAAGTCGTGATTTAACCAAAAAAATGAACGGATAAAAAATGTCTGCTGGAATTAAAAATCATAATCGTGATAGATACGAACGCGTGCGCAGATTAATGTGGATAAAATGCGAAGCGTGTGGTCGTCTGGTGTTCTATAAAGATTACAAAAATAATCATTATGTTTGCCCGCGTTGTGGTCGTGCTTTCATAATGAATCCAAAGCAAAGATTTGATTTACTGTTTGATGACATAGATTGGCAAAAAATAGATTTACCAGTTGCAACAGATGATCCACTTAATTTTACAGACCGTGTTCCGTACAAAGAAAGATTGGCTGAGGCTCGCGAAGACGCGGGAACGCGCGATGCTATTACCACAGCAGACGGAAAAATCGCTGGCATAAATTCAACTGTGTGTGTTATGAACGGTGATTTTATGATGGGTTCTATGGGGCGCGCAGCAGGGGACGCTATTATTGCGAGTATTGAACATGCAATTGAATTAAAAAATCCATTTATTATGGTCACTTGCAGTGGTGGCGCCCGTATGCAAGAAAATATTTTGTCGTTAATGCAAATGGCACGCACTACGGTTGCAGTTAATAAATTGCACGAAAACAAATTGCCATACATAGTAATATTAACAGACCCAACTTTTGGTGGCGTAACGGCATCTTTTGCAATGCTTGGTGATGTTCATATTGCGGAAAAGGGTGCACGCATTGGTTTTGCAGGTCGCCGTGTAATTGAACAAAACATCCATGAAAAATTGCCGTCTAATTTCC
>JAGCOR010000028.1 GCA_017642585.1 Alphaproteobacteria bacterium
GGAATTACATCTACTAAGGTTGGTAATTATGATACTCATATCGCAAATGGTGATATCCATGTTACTGCTGCACAAAAGACAGAGTGGAGTGGTAAACAAGATGCGTTGACAACAGCGCAACTGAGTGCCGCGAATTCAGGAATTACATCTACTAAGGTTGGTAATTATGATACTCATATCGCAAATGGTGATATCCATGTTACTGCTGCACAAAAGACAGAGTGGAGTGGTAAACAAGATGCGTTGAACAGTAGTAATAGTATCACTATTGATGGAACTACAGATACAGCATCTTTGAAGACAGTTGCAACTAATTCAGGTTTTACTATTGATACAAATGGTGTTCAAGTTACAGCAGGAACAGCCAATATCGTTAATGGTGCAGTAACAACAGCTAAGATCGCAGATGGCGGTGTAACAACAGCTAAGATTGCTGATTTGAATGTTACAACTGGTAAATTGGCTGCCAGTGCAGTAACAACAGCAAAGATTGCAGATAGCAATGTAACAACAGCAAAGATTGCAGATAGCAATGTAACAACAGCAAAGATTGCTGATGGTGCAGTTACTGCTGCTAAATTGGGTGCAGAAATTCAATTGTACAGTGGTTGGAATTCTGGTGGAACACCAACTGCTAATGCAACTACTGTGGCTTTGGTTGCTCCGGTTCATGGCTCGTAAAAAAAATGATAATTTGTTATGGTAATTATATGCAGATATGTGTATAGTTACCATATCAATATAAATAGTGAACAAGATTAGTATGAAAAAATTATTTTTGATTTTTGTCGCTTTGATTATGGTTGCACCTGCGTTTGCAGTTACTGTAGATAATACAGATAAATCTAAACCTGTGACTGCTTCTTATGTCAAGGAAGCATATAACGCATTAGATTCTGCAAAACAACCTAAATTAACAAGTTCTAATGTTACAGTAGAAGATACGGGAACCGTTGGGAAACCAGTTACAGGTGTTGAAGTAACCGCGGCTGGTGCAGTAAAACTGAAACGTGCAGAGGTAACGATTCCTGCTGGATCTGCAACATCTGACACACGCGCGCCGATATGGGTTGAATAGATTTTCAATTTGGGCTGCGGCCCAATTTTTTTTTACCATTTTTCCCGTAAATTAAAGATTTTTTTGTTGATTTATGCGGATATATGGTTAACCTAAATAAAGCGTATAAATATAAAACAAACGGAGTTATATAATGTCTGAAAATATAGATTACAGTCAAGTTAATACTTGGCCTTTCCAGGAAGCACGCAAAATTTTGGCACGTATCGGTAATAAAGTGCCAGAAAAAGGTTATGTGTTGTTTCAAACTGGATTCGGTCCATCAGGATTGCCTCATATTGGCACTTTCGGTGAAGTTGCCAAAACCAGCATGGTCAGATGGGCTTTCTCTAAATTGTCCGACATTCCAACCCGTTTAATTGAATTTTCTGATGATATGGACGGTTTGCGCAAAGTGCCAACAAATATTCCTAACCAGGAAGAAATCGCAAAATATATTGGTTGCCCATTAACCAAAGTGCCAGATCCTTTCGGTAAATATGACAGTTTTGCCGCACATAATAATGCTATGTTGCGTGATTTCTTGGACGGTTTTGGGTTTGATTATGAATTGGTCAGTTCTACTGAAATGTACAAATCTGGCCGTTTCAATGATGCACTGAAAAAAGTGTTGGCTAATTATGACAAAATTATGGAAATTATGTTGCCAACTTTGGGCGAAGAAAGACGTCAAACTTACAGTCCTGTGTTGCCTATATCACAAAAAACCGGCCATGTATTACAGGTTCCTTTGTTGTCCGTTAATGCAGAGGCGGGTACCGTTGAATTCATAGACGAAGACGGAACACGCGTTGAACAATCTGTGCTGGACGGTAATGCGAAATTACAATGGAAAGCCGATTGGGCTATGCGTTGGTTGGCTTTGGATGTAGATTATGAAATGTGCGGGGCTGATTTAACCGATTCGTATAAATTGTCCGGTCAAATTGTTCGTGTTTTGGGTGGAAAACAGCCCGACAATTTAACATATCAATTATTTGTTGATGAACAAGGTCAAAAAATCTCTAAAACCAAGGGTAATGGTATCAGCATTGAACAATGGCTGACGTATGCTAATCCTGAAAGTTTGGCTTTGTTTATGTATATCAAACCTTTGACCAGCAAGAAATTGTATTTCGATGTTATTCCACGCAATGTTGATGAATATTATCAATATTTAAATGCGTATGATAAACAAAACGAAACTGAAAAAATGACAAATCCTGTGGTCTATATCCACCGCGAACATGGTGTGCCAACAGATCGTATGCCAATTACATATAATTTGTTGCTGAATTTGGCCAGTGCTGCAAATACAGAACGTTTGGAAGATATGTGGGGATATATCAGTGCTTATAACCCAGAATTAAATCCGGAAAACAGCCCTGAATTAAATAAAATGGCGGGCTATGCGGTACAATATTACCACGATTTTGTTAAGCCAAACAAAAAATATCGCGAACCAACTGAAATGGAAGCAAATGTATTGAAAGATTTAGCAGATGGTTTGAATCAATTCGTTGGTAAAACTGGTATCGAAAAAGATTTGGAAACATATTGCTATGATTTGGGCAAAAAATATTATAAACCAGAAGAATTACGCCAATTCTTTGGGATGTTCTATAATGTTTTATTGGGTCAAGAAAATGGGCCGCGTTTGCCGAATTTCATACTGATTTACGGTATAGAAAAAACCCAGCAGATGATCAAAGAAAAATTAGCAAAATAATTAACGCCCCCGATTATTCGGGGGTGTTTTTTTTCCTTGCATATTTTTTTGATTTTTCTACAATAGGGACGTGCAAAAACAAAAAGGAGAAAACATGAAAAAAGCATTGTTGGCATTGGCAGCAGTTTTGATGTTGTCTGCATGTGGTGGTTACTATCGTTCTGGAAACTGCGAATATGAATTCTTGTTACACAAAGATATTTCAATTTCTAAATTAATTGGCAGTTGCAATTAATTTTAAATAGACTGAATTGGAAAATATTAAAATCGGCGGAATTTTTCCGCTGATTTTTTTATACATCAAATACGCAATAAAAAAGGTCCGGCGGGAAGGGATGACCGAACCAATTTTCTATACAAGTCTGGGGCA
>JAGCOR010000029.1 GCA_017642585.1 Alphaproteobacteria bacterium
AGTTCATCCAGTTTTTCTGGCTTTGATGCAATTTCAATACGAACACGCGCGGCCGCTTCATCAATCAAGTCGATTGCTTTATCTGGTAAAAATCTGTCTGTGATATATCTGTCAGATAATTTCACCGCAGCAACCAACGCAGCATCAGCAATACGAACACCGTGATGGCCTTCGTATTTATCTTTCAATCCACGCAAAATGGAAATCGTATCATCTATTGTTGGTTCATCAACATAGACAGGTTGAAAACGACGTGCCAATGCAGGATCTTTTTCAATATATTGACGATATTCATCCAAAGTTGTTGCACCAACGCAGTGCAATTCGCCACGTGCCAACATAGGTTTCAACAAATTGCCCGCATCCATAGAACCTTCGCCTTTGCCTGCACCGACCATAGTATGCAATTCATCTATGAATAAAATTATTTCACCATTTGATTCTTTGACTGCTTTCAAAATCGCTTTCAATCTGCCTTCAAATTGACCGCGAAACATTGCGCCAGCCATCAAAGCCCCCATGTCCAATGACAATAATTTTTTCTTTAATAAATTTTCAGGCATATCCCCAGATACAATTCGTTGTGCCAAACCTTCAACTATGGCAGTTTTACCAACCCCAGGATTTCCAATCAACACAGGGTTATTTTTTGTTCTGCGTGATAATACTTGAACGGTTCTTCTGACCTCTTCTTCACGACCAATCACTGGGTCTAATTTTCCATCCGCTGCCAATTTAGTAAAATCGGTAGTATATTTTTCAATCGCCTGTTGTGGCGTTTCTTGAACATCTTCCGGATTCATCAGTTTACCTCTTTGTTTATTTTTTTCTTATGCCATTTATATAGTCGCTTTTTTTGTAAATTCAAGATACCCGAATACAAACCTATAACTATTTAAAATCTTGCGATTTCGTTATTTTTGGTTTAGCATTATTTTGAAATCAACAAAGGTTTTATCATGATGTTTTCTGATACAGATATTCAACAAATTAAATCACACGGATTAACACTGGAAACAGTAAATAAACAAATTGATAATTTTAAATCAGGATTCCCATATGCAAATATCGTTAAACCTGCAACCACGGAAGACGGCGTAATTGTTTGCTTTGATGACATGGCGGAAAAATATATAAACATTTATGATGAATTCGCAAAAAATCATAAAATAGTAAAATTTGTTCCTGCATCTGGTGCTGCAACCCGTATGTTCAAAGATTTGTTTGATTTTATCGCCACAGGCACACGAAACGAAACAACAGATAAAACTATAACTAATATTGATAAATTCGCGTTCTGGGACGATTTAAAGCCGTTTTTGCCACAAAATGCAACCGATACAGATATTATCAAATGCATTTTAACTGATTCAGGGGTAAATTACGGTAATCAACCAAAGGGTTTAATACCTTTTCATAAATATCCTGAATATGCAAAAACGCCTGTCGAAGAACATTTAACCGAAGGATTCGAATATGCAAAATCTGGTGATACTGTAAATATTCATTTCACTATTTCACCAGAACACAAACATGGTTTTGAAAGTTTGTTGAATCGTGTGATTCCACAATATGAATCTAAATTCGGTGCGAAATATAATGTATCTTTGTCTGAACAAAAATCATGCACAGATACTATCGCGGTCAACATGGACAATACACCGTTCAGAAATACTGATGGCAGTTTATTATTCAGACCAGCTGGACATGGTGCTTTGATTCAAAACCTGAATGACATAGACGCAGATTTAATATTTATTAAAAACATTGATAATGTGACGATTGAATCTTTGCGTGGGGATACAATCAAATATAAAAAGATGTTGGCTGGTATATTGGTTGATATACAAAAACAAATATTTAATTTCATCCAAGACACAGACAACAATCGTGCAGACACAGATGCAATTCACGAATTTATCACAACAAAAATCGGTATCAAATTAGATAATAAATTATCTGTGCCCGAATACAGAGATATTTTAAACCGCCCTATTCGTGTATGTGGTGTTGTTAAAAATACTGGTGCACCTGGTGGCGGACCATTCTGGGTAAAAAACAAAAACGGTATGATTGATTTACAAATTGTAGAATCCAGCCAAATTGCCCCAGAATCAAAACCAATCATGAACGATTCGGAATATTTTAATCCTGTGGATTTAATATGTGCCACAAAAGATTTTCAAAATAATAAATTCGATTTAACGAATTATATTGATGAAGAAACAGGTTTCATATCCGAAAAATCTAAAAACGGTATGCCGTTGCGTGCTATGGAAAGACCGGGTTTGTGGAACGGCGCTATGGCCAAATGGAACACTGTTTTTGTGGCGGTTCCGGGAACAACTTTCACACCTGTAAAGGTTGTAAGTGATTTATTAAGCACTGCCCATGGGGTAAAATAAACGGAAAATAAAAACAACACTTGACTTTTGTCAAATTATATTATAAATTATTGCCCAGTAATTAAAGGATTTAAAAATGCCTCGTGTATGTAAAGTAACTGGTAAAAAAACTATGGTTGGAATGAACGTATCACACTCTGAACGTCATACCAAACGTACTTTCTTGCCAAATTTGCAAAAATTATCTTTCCACAGTGACATTTTGTGCCGTGATTTCAGCTTACGTATTTCAACTGCTGGATTGCGCACATTAACAAAACACGGTGGATTGGATGCCTATGTAATGGCAAAACCTGTATCTCGGTTGACACCTGAAATGGCTGCTATCAAAAAAGCCATTGAAAAGAAAAACGGCAAAGCGGCCGCACCTGCAAAGAAACCGGTTCACAAACCAACTCGCAGTGCCCGTCTTGTTAAAAAGGTCGAAGCCGAAAAGGCAGCTGCTAAATAAGTAACTGTCGTGCGTTCTGGCTCTGTGGCGGAACTGGTAGACGCGCTTGACTCAAAATCAAGTTCTGAAAGGAGTATCGGTTCGATTCCGATCAGAGCCACCAGAAATAAAAAAACACCATCAAATGATGGTGTTTTTTTATCTGGTAAACGACATCGCTTTGTCTATTTCTGCCATGTGCGCAGAATATATTGCACTGCGATATGCCTGGGCTTTGAATAATTTGCCAACTGCAACCGAAACATACAACGGTATATCATATTCACGATTTTTACATATCATATATGTACGAAACGGTATTTCAAATGGTTTTATCAAAACCATTCCATTATCCAAAGGTATTTTTTTGTATTCTGTGAC
>JAGCOR010000030.1 GCA_017642585.1 Alphaproteobacteria bacterium
CAGTTGCTGCCAAGGCAACACCTGTTATGGAACACACCTGTGCATGTGGCAAAGATTGTCCATGTGGATGCCACAAACACGGTTCAATGCATGTTATTAAACATATAATTGTTTGGGCAATTATATTCGCTTTGGGTATGGCATGTGGCAAAATGATGAATTGCCAACACCCGGGCAAAAAAATGATGTTCCATCACAAACAACCTGTATTCACAAACGGATGTTTGGATATTCAATCAATTGAATGCCCAAAGATGCAGGAAGATATTGTCAAAGCAGATGTAAATGGTGATAATTGCATTTCTATTGAAGAATACAAAACCTTCAAAAAAGAAAACAGACAAATGTTTAGAAAAGGAATGCGTGGTCCAAAAAAACCAAGAAACAAATAAAAAATACCCCCGATAATTCGGGGGATTTTTTTAACCTTTCATAATTCTGGATTTCGTACGTTCCCATTCACGTGTTTTAATGGTTTCGCGTTTGTCGGTTCTTGATTTACCATAACCAATTCCCAATAACACTTTTAATTTGCCACGATTATTGAAATATAATTTTAATGGAACGATAGTTGCGCCTTTTTCCTGCAATTTACCAATCAAACGATTTATTTGATTGCGGTGCAACAACAGTTGGCGTTGACGTCTTTCATCAAAATTAACAGCACGATTAGCCGTAGGCAATTTTTGAATTTCAATACCTGCCAAAAACAGATTATCGCCACGTCTTTGAACAAATCCATCAACAATAGTTACCAATCCATAACGAATTGATTTTATTTCCGCGCCAGTCAGGGAAATGCCCGCTTCGATAGTGTCTTCTATGGAATAGGCAAATCTGGCTTTGCGGTTTTCAGAAACTTGACCAAATTTTATAATTTGACGTGCCATTTTGGATATAATCTCTTTGTGTTTTCAAACAGTATAGTTTCTAAATCTTCAATTTGCAAATTTTTGATATTCGCCAATACCTTTGCAGTTTCAATTACAAACGCAGGTTCACATGGTTTTCCGCGATATGGAATTGGTGCACAGAAAGGCGAATCTGTTTCAATAACAATGCGGTCGTTTGGAATTTTTGCAAATGTTTCACGCACAGATTCTGCGTTTTTAAATGTCAAAATACCACTGGCTGAAAAAAAGAAACCGCGATCTAACATCTGTTTTGCTAAATCCCAAGATGAAGTAAAGCAATGCATAACACCATGGTATTTGTCTGTCAATATGGATGCCGTATCTGCTTCGGCTTCACGGGTGTGTATTGCCACAGGCATTTTATGGTTGTATGCGATTTCTAATTGTTTTTCGAACAATTCCATTTGTTCTTTTTTATTCAAAGGATTGTTATGATAATCCAGACCGATTTCACCAACCCCTATAACATACGGGTCGTTTAAAATATCGTCTGTTAAATAATCATATGGATTTTGGTCAGGATAATCAGGATGAATCCCCGTTGTAACAAATATATTTTTATGTGTTTTTGCAATTTCCAGGGCAGGTTTAATATCAACTGGATTTGCAGTTGCACAAATCAACCCACCAACGCCAGCATTATTAGCGCGTTCAATAACGGCATCTACACCGCCATCACAATCGTATGTTAAATGACAATGTGTATCTATAAACATTTTCTTATTTCCATGATAATTTTAAATATAGTTATGTCGGCTTTTAAATTTAATCTGTTTATATCGGCAATCGCGCGTGTTGCCATAGGGTATAAATCAGCCAACCCAAAATATGCGATAGCATCCAATACAATTCCGTATAACGAAGCGTCAGTGGCGATTTTAGTGGCTATATTCATAACGTCACTGGGGGTTGAATGTTTGTTCTGTAAAATATCCAATAAATCTTTGTATATTTCGTCGCCACCGGTTGCTTTTAAATTCGCTATTTTGCCGAAACTGCCATTCGCCAGTTTTAATATATCGGAACTGATTTCTGCTTCTGGCATAAATTGAACGCACAGTTCACGCAATTGAGATATGGTTAACGGGTGCATTTTTTCAACGCGTGCGCGTGATCTGACCGTTGGCAAAACATTTGATAATTGATGAGTTACCAATAAAAACAAAGTTTGTTGTGGTGGTTCTTCCAATAATTTCAAAATAGCATTAGATGCGGCCACACTTAATTCATCCACAGAATCAATTAAAACAACGCGCCATTGACCCGACATAGATGACATTTGCATGCGTTCTATCATTGCACGAACTGTATTCACAGAAATTACTTTTAGATCGCTTTTGATGTTTCCATGATTATCTAAATTACGCGCTAAATCCACAATGAAGAAATCACCGATATTGCCATAAACCATACGCGCAATTTTATAAGCCAATGTTGCTTTGCCAATTCCCCGTGGACCACACAACATCCATACAGGATGAATAGGGTGTTCATTACGTGCGTTCCATGCGTCTGTGAATGCTTTTAATGTGCTGGCATGTCCAACCAGGCAATCATTATCCATTGGGTTTGGGAATTCGAATAAAACTTCTTTCTTTTTTGTTGCCATTAATCACCCCATATCATCACAGATAAATTTTTGAACAATCTGCCAAACAATCTTATTTTTCTGATCTTGCTTTTCGCAACCAAAGGAATACGTTTAACAACATCACCATCACGTTCAATGACAACTTCGCCTATGGATTGTCCTGCAACCACAGGTGCAGCCACAGGTTTATCAAATCTTGCCAAAACCCTGATGTTTTTGAAATTTGCATCTTTTGGTAATGTGATTGCAACATTATCGGCAACGGTTGCTTCTACCTCTGGCGATATTCCATACCACACAGGAACTTTTGTTAACACATCGCCAGGGCGGAAAAATGTTTTTGTTTGGGTTGTTTTATAACCATGGGTTAACAATTTTTTCATTTCTTCGGCCAAAGCTTCATGCCCAGATGTTTTAAAACCGTTTATAACACCAATCAATCTGCGACCACCAATTTTAGCGCTGGCGACCATGCCATAACCACCATCATCTGTATGGCCGGTTTTTAATCCGTCTGAACCGCGCATAGAAAACAATAATTTATTATAATTCAAAGTGTGCATACGATTCCAATCTTTGCACCAATCTGTTTGGGAATCTGTGAATTCAAAACGTTTTGTCGCAAACATGGGGTAAATATCAGGATAATCATGAATAATATGTTTTGCCAACACAGCTATTTCACGCGAAGTCATCAAATTATTATCATTTGGTAAACCGCTGGCATTACCAAAACTGGATTTGACCATACCGATTTCGTTTGCTTTGCGTTGCATCAATTCTGTGAATTTATCTTCGGTTTCTGCCAATTTTTCAGCAACCGCGACCGACGCATCACCGGCAGATAACACAATTATGCCCAAAATAGCATCTTTGACGGTTATTTGTTGACCGGCGGTTAAACACAACTTGCTGGCAGAATGCCATAATTTATTGTTGTAATCTGCATTTTTTGAAACTGTAATTTTATCATCCAATTTTAAATTGCCGGCTTTGATTTCATCAAACAACACTGTCAAAGTCATCAGTTTCAACATAGATGAAGGTGGCATTAAAATATCAGGATTTTTAGAGAATATTTCCGCACCGCTGTCGTAATCTATCAACAGTGCAGATTTCGCCTTGGTAGAAAAATCAGCGGCATGCGCAGTTGCTGTTATTAATCCCAAAAATAAAATAAGAAATTTCTTCATCATGTCGCATTTGATAATAGCAACATAAAGCGTTATTGCCAATGTTTTTTTGAAAAATTTTATCGGCTTAAAAATAAACTGCGATGATTTTGGATAAAACTGCGTTCAACAGGCAGATTTCTGCAAAACAGATTCAAATATTTTGTCGCATTTTTGGATGTGTTTTTGTGTAAATCTGGTTGTATCGCCATATCGGCAGCGATTTTTTGTAATTCTGGGTTTGAAAAGCCATTTAAATCAGGGATGTTTTTGTTCGTGTTATATTTAATTTCAATTACAAAATTAGGTATGTTTTTGTATATGGTTTCAAAATGGTTTAATTGGTCTGGTTTAGTCATATATGGAAAAACACCCATACTGACTATTGTATTTATTTTGTTTTGTAAAACATCGTTCCATTTGATAAAAGTTGGGCTTTTAATACCCATTTTGTCAGCGGTTTGTTGATAAATGTCAACTATTTCTGGGCATAATTCAATACAATAAGTATCTTTTATATCCATTTGATTTTTAGCAATCACTGCGATTGGAGAAAATCCACATCCAAAATCTACAAAGTTTATGGTTTGTTGGGATGATTGTTTTTGTTTTAAAAAATCCATACTGGCTTTGAACCTGATTGCGTATAACAAAGCCCAAGACGGCATATCCCCACCAGCCAATGCAGAATCTACAATCGAAGAAGCATTAATATAATTTTGCCATAACCATGGGTAATACAAAGTGCCGAAATATACATATTGCCCAAAATCACCCAGAATTTTTCGATTTTTAATGTCTTTGACTGAGTTTGATAATGTATAATTCCATTGGTGAATAAAATCTTTCATTTCTTTTGATGTCCCAGTGGCAAAAGGTTGATAACAATTCAGGGCAGGTTCCAAAAAAGAACTGCAAGATAAAGGAACGTCAATTAAACCTTTGGACATATATCTGCTCATGATGCAGATAGTATAATACAAATAAAAAATATGTCAATGTGTTTATTTTCTAATGTTGCCTTGTTCTGTATTGAATATATTCATAAAAATATGATATAATTCCACAGGCAACCCAGAGGATTTTCCATGAAAGCATATGATAAATTTCCTAAAACGGTTATGGGCTTTTATTGGTCCATAGTGAAACATTTCCCATATTATTACGGAATAATATTTTTATGCGGTATATTGATTAACGGGTTGGGAATGCTGATAAGTCCATTAACACAAAAATGGATGGTTCAAATTTTTGAAAGTGCATCAACAATGACTTTGACTGATGTATTATTAGTTTTGTCGTGGTTGGGGGTGCTGTATTGTTCTGGACCTGTATTGAATTTCATAAAATCTTATGTTCATGGCGCCAGACAACAAATCTTTAACAGATATAAACTGTTTGTTTTATACAGTCGTGTTTATGATAACGATATCCCGTTTTTCATAGATATGCCGGGTGGACAAATTTCTGGGTATATTCGTGAAATTTCCGGCGATATGGACATATTGATGCAAAAGTTTTGGGTCGAAATCATAGGAACCCTGTTGGGATTTGGGGCGATAGTATTTTCTATGACAATAATAAACTATTGGTTTGTTGTAATGCTGTTGGGCTTTGCCGTGGTCAAAGTTGTATGGGAAGTTTTTATCCAAAAGAAATTAAACAAAAACAACAAAGAACAAACCATAGAAGATTCCAAAGTATATGGTGTCAGACAGGACAGTATAAACAATGCGTTAATCGTGAAATATTTTGCAAATCAAGACCAAGAAAACAAATATATGTATGACGCGCGCAACAAAATGATAAAATTGGTCAGACGGGGTGCTTTTTTGGCACGTTGTCAATGGTTCCCAACCAGTATAGGTTGGCGATTGATGTTGATGGCAATATTGGTTATGTGTTTCTTTATGATTAAAGATAACACTATAACAATTGCCAATGCTGTGTATATCGTGTCTGCCGCATCTTCTTTGAATATGGCGGTAAACAGAATTTCTGAACAATTATATAAATATTCCGTTACGATGGCGCGTGTAAAGACAGCATTTGAAAAAATCATCATAGAACGCAAAATTACAGACAAACCAAATGCAAAAAAACTTAAAAAAGTTCGTGGTTATATCAAATTTGATAATGTTGATTTTTCCTATGGTAAAAACCAGGTGTTGAAAAACTTTAATTTGGAAATCAAACCGAAAGAAAAGGTCGGTATAGTTGGGTTATCTGGTGCGGGTAAAACCACATTATGTAATTTGTTATTGCGTATGTATGACGTTGATAAAGGGGCAGTGCGTGTGGATGGAACGGATATTCGTGATTTAACCCAAGAATCCTTGTTGAAAAATATATCTTTTGTTCCCCAAGATACAACCTTGTTCAACAGAACTATTTTTGAAAATATCAGATTTGCTGATAACAAAGCAGATAAGAACAGGGTGATATCAGTGGCCAAGAAAGCAAATATTCACGATTTCATAGATAAATTACCTATGAAATATAAAACATTGGTCGGTAATAATGGTATTAAATTATCCGGCGGGCAAAGACAACGTGTTTCAATTGCCCGTGCTTTGCTGAAAGATGCACCAATTTTAGTGTTGGATGAAGCAACATCTGCCCTGGATTCTAAAAATGAAATTATGATTCAAAAATCATTACAAATTGCCATGCAGGGCAAAACAACCCTGGTTATTGCACACAGATTATCAACTTTGCGTAACATGGACAGAATTGTTGTTATACGTAATGGTAAAATCATAGAATCTGGAACTCATAAACAATTATTGCGTAAAAATGGTGCCTATCGCGCATTATGGAATATGCAAACATCTGGATTTGTATCATGATAATAACACCCTGATAACAGGGTGTTTTTTTGTTGTTTTAATCTTGTTCTTTTTTTTGTTTTATGATACAATACAAGGGATAAAAAGTGAAAGGATAAGATATGCAAAAAAATACAAAACAAGTTACACCAAAAGATACATCAAAAACCAATAAAAGTCAGGTTGCAAGAAACGGGCGTGTGTTGCGTGCTGTGGCTGATTGGTTAAGCCAATTAGCAACCAAAGACGGCAAAAGTTTTACTGATGCTAAAAAAAGAAGGGCAGACAGAATAATAAATGACAACAATAAAACTGGTGATGACATTTTATATATTCTGGGTCAAACGGGCAGAACAGGTGGCTTTATATTTTTGAAATTGTTTGAATTGATATCACGAACAACAAATATTGCATTGGTTGATAATGCGATATTTCGTAAAATAGAACAGAAATATTCTGAATTAAAACATGATGATAAAAAATTTGCAGCATGGTTAAAGAAACATCCTGCGATGTCGTCATATTTAACAGTTCTGTTAACAACGGCTTTGTTGTTATTGGGCAGGGCTGGATATAAAAAAATCAAAGAACCCGTAAACAAAGATAATAAAGCAAAGACAGAAATCGTTGAACAACCACAAAAGGCACCAACGGTAAAAACATATGACGTTACAGATGATGGTTTTGTTCAAGAATTTTTCGATGAGAACTGGAATAATTTTGTTATTTTCTTGTCTGAATTTGAAACATTTCGTGAAACCCCTGTGTTGCAACCTGGGGAAGATCGTTACACATACGGTCCTGGTTTGACATGGGTTTGGGAACAGTTGGCAAATGGTAAATATAAACAACATGAATGTATTGGAAAATGGAAGACCAAAGCGGCCAGCTTTACCAAAGAACAAATGTGGGAACAGGCTCAAATTCACCTGTTGAATGAAACTTTGCCAACAATTCAGGCGCAATTAAAGGCAAAAGGTTTTAAGCATGTGCCGTCACATCAATTGTTTGCTTTGGTTGTCGCGGGGTATCAATTACCGGGGCATATTTCTGGCATAGTGTCTAAATTACAACAAGCGGGTGATGACGTTCAAAAATGCGCGGATGCTTTCTCCTATTGGGCAAGCAAAAAACGCAAAGATTATTACCGCGGAACTATGAAACGCCGTTGGTGGTGTGCAAATATCTATTTGGGATATATTGATTGTCATGATTTGTTGGGATTGAATTGTGATGTGTTTTCTGCGGTAGATTTTAACACAGTGAAACCTAACGACAAACAATTTGCAATGGATTCTTCAACATTGACTTATGCACTGTTAAAGACCAATGATAAAAGTTCGGTCAGAGATTTTATCGTACAAAACAAATTGTTAAGCAATCCTGATAATTGTTATACCAAATCTGGAACAGTGATGATTGCGACTGCCGATCCTTCCATGATAGAAATGATTGCTGGATTGAAAGATTTTAGAGCCAAAAAATATGAAAGTTCCATAGCACATTATCAAAAGGCCATAGAATTTAATCCTGATAATATCTCTGCATACAGTGATTTGGCGTTGGTATATAAAACTTATGCTGATGTAACCAAAGACAAATCGAAATCAATAATGTATTACAAAAGATGTTGTGAACAATTGTCCAAGATTGAAAGTCATATGGCTGAAAATGAAGATTTGGTTGTTGATGATGAAAGTATGGCGTATGTTCATTACAATGTCGCAACAGCCCAGGATGAATTGGCAAAAATATATAAAAACCAAGGCGACAAAGCGAACGCCGCTACATATTACAAATATGCAATGGAAAATTATGGCAAAGCAGAAAAATACGGAATTGATGCGGGTATTGCTGATAAACATATAAACAAATATAAAGACAAGAAAGCGGCCGCAGAAGCGAATTATAAAGCCATGAAGAAAGAAAAAACAATCGCTTTCAATCGTGCGAATTCTAAATTGAAAGTTCATTCAATTATGGAAAAACAATCGCAAATCATAGGCAATAATGGTAACGAATACGCATAAAAAAACGCCCGTTTGGGCGTTTTTTATAATCCAAATTTAATTAATATGGCGATTAAAGAAAACCACAGAACAAACAGATAGATTTCTTGCATCATCACCATACGTGTTTGATTTTCTTTCTCACACAACGCATCAACGCAAATTTTTGGTATATTATCATCTTGTTTGTGGTTTGATTCAAACAGGCGTTGATATAAATCCCACAAATCTCTATTAGATTGGTTTATGTCTTTTGTAACATATATTAATCCAGATAATCCGAATAGAAAAGCTATAACCAACAAAATTCCTGAAATCATAATTTTACTCCTTTGCCTGTATAAAAAATAAAAAAACAGCCATTTAAAATCAAGATAAAAACAAAATATAAAAAAAACGCCTAAAAGGGCGTTTTTTTAATGTACTTTTTGTTGATTTATCACGGCACTGCGAAATGTTTCATTGCTACGCAGATTACGCATACAAGCAACCGTACAAATATAGGCACAAATCTCTGGTGAAATCAAAGTAGCACAGAAAATCCAATTTCCTAATTTGTTATCGGTAAATTTTGCCTGACACCACGCATGTTCACCAGAAACAGACGAAGGATTACCTGGCTTTGCAAA
>JAGCOR010000005.1 GCA_017642585.1 Alphaproteobacteria bacterium
AATTTCAGAGGTTGACATATCATATTTCGACAACTGCCAACTTAAAGCCCGGTTATTATGATTGCGAACTTTAAAAAAGTCAAGCATTTTTTCAAAAATAATTTTAAGAAAATCTTAAAAATTTAAAAAGTCGCAGATTTCTGGCTTTTTATAAATTTTAATATTTTTACAAATTCACTTTTCTTTGCCTCTTTGCCCCATAAAAAGCACCCCTAAAAATGCGATTCGTTTCAAAAAAGTCGATTCGCGCCCCCGAATCGATAAAAAAACCACCACATTTTAATAAACGGGTGGTTTTATTTCAAACAACAATCAAGTTTTGATTAGAATCTATACATAAACCCAATTTTTACCAATGGGAAATAATCATATTTATCTAAATCATCTTGAATGTCTTTTATCTCGGCTTTGATATTATCTTTTAATATAGCTTCCAAGGTTGGATCACTTTGAACAGGTACACCACCAACTTCCAATCCTGTCAAAGGAATATCCAAATCTGCCTTGGCAGATTTATCAGCCAACACTACACCAGCGTCGACATAAAATTTAAAGCCCCAGAATAAACCCAAATCAAAACCTGTTCCAACATATGGGCCAGAATAATTCCAGTTTACTTTGGCTTTACCATGGGCAGCCCCGGCATCATATGTATATGTTTGGCCATTCAATTCGAATTCATATACACCACCAATATTTTTATCTGTGATATCTGCTTTGGCATTTAATTTGCCATTGAAATAACCACCAGATATTCTCCATCCGCCCAAGAACCAAGTATTACCAAATGGATAAAAATCAATCATTGCGCCATAATGTTTTCCATCCAACGCAAAATTTTCAATTTTCATATCGCCAATTTCTACACCATCTTCACCTTTACCAGCGATTTCATTTATTTCTTTGTTTAATTTAGATTTAATTGGTGAATAAGTGGCCATATCGAATCGGACACCGAATCGTTTTGCCCAGAAAGAATTAAAGTTTTTATTATTATATCCAACAAATCCGTTTATACCACTGGTTGGCGAAACACCAATACCCAATTGTAATCCACGTGGAAATTTAATTTTTGGATTGCTTTCTTCAAATTTATTAGCAACTTGTTCTGTTTTTGCAACTTCTGTATTTACTTTATCTGCAACAGTTGCGCTTTCCGTTGCCAACGCAGGCATTGTAATCAAAGCTAATAAAGAAAGAATTGAGATTTTTTTCATGTATATTTCCTTTTGTTTAAGAACTTATTCCCATTATAAGTTTTTTTATACATACGCACAACAACAAATTTTTTATTTAATATATGTGTTTTTTGTGATAAAATGTATAAATATGAAACGTTATATACCTTTTTTATCATTATTGATAATTGCGTTTGGCATGAATGTCGTGAACGCATCTGAATGTGTTGATGAAGATTGTGATTTGGCACCTGCTGAATACACAGAGACAGCAACAGTTGTTGATGTATTGGAACCTGTCGCACCAAAAGAAAATATTTGGTACGATTTTTCTTACCAATCATCAAAATATGATACGGACAATATGTGCGATTATGATTACAATTGTCCTTTTGAAACAATCCAGGAATGTGAGGTTTGGTATAAAAAACCTGTTCACAAAACAAATGTTTTGCGTCGCAGTGCACATTTAAGTCCTGTCAAGGTTGACGACATTATATTTGCAATTAATTTGCAACCTGATTTTTCTGCGAATGATGTGGCTGCAAAATCTTTGATGGAACGTTATAAAATCTTAATGCGTACATCCAAGGCATGTTGCACCGCTGGTTTTATAACCGCACTGCAAAATGAAGGCGCAAAGGAAGACCAGATATATGAATTTTTGAAAGATGATGCAAACAATTTTGCCATTGGCCAACGTTGTGTCGTTTTATCAAATAATGACATAACGGGCGATTATTCTTATGGTGTTGATGGCGAAATGGTTGCAGATGTTCGCAACAAATGTCTGTGCAGAAACAAAAAATGGTTTAATACTTTGTTACAGCCATTTAATGATATATATGAACGTGCACCCCAATTTGCATCTGATCCGTTTTATTACACATACCAGGACAGCATGAAACGCACCATAACGGTATCTGTAAATCAAGATGTTCAAAATGTTTTAGATTTATTAGAATATTGCCCAGATTAATGGGCAATATCTTTTTTACATTAAATTTATTTTGCGTTTTTATTTAACCACGCATAATGGCGCAGGAATTCTATGCCAGGTCCCGCAGGATATCCCATCCAACGTGAACCTGCAGGTATGTTACGGAATACACCACTGTTCGCACCTATTTCTGCATCATCACCAATATGAATTCCGTTTGAAACACCCGCATGTCCACCGATTAAAACACGATCACCGACAACAACACCGCCGGCCAAACCAACACCAGATGCCAAGAAGCATTCTTTGCCCACAACAACACCATGACCAATTTGGCATAAATTATCAATTTTTGTTCCATCCCCCACAATTGTGTCAGTCATAGCCCCCCTGTCCACACAACTATTTGAACCGACAGAAACACGGTCACCCAATATAACGCGTCCAACATGTGGTATAAACACGTTTTTCCCTTCCTGGCGCGTGTAACCGAATCCATCCTTGCCAATTACAGCATTTGCATTTATCACGCAATTTGAGCCAATTGTAGCGTTTTCTATATGGGCCCCAGAATAAACAACCGTACCAGAGCGCAAAACCACATTACGACCAATGAAAGCACCTGGATAAATCTTTACACCTTCTTCTAAAACTGCACCACGTTCCACAGTTGCAAATTGCCCGATATAATTGGAACGTTTTTTACGGAAGAACACGCCACGTTCTACACAGGCAAAATAACTGATACCAAAACGTGGTTTTTCACGATAAATTTCACCCAAGATTTTAACAATGTTACCGCGTGGGGAATTTGTTATTAACAAAGTCGTTCCTTCTGGTGCGTCATTAATTTGTTCGGGTTGTAACAAAATAACAGTCGCTTTGGTTTTATGTAAAACTTCTATTGGTAAAATTTTAAATGCGTTTGAATTGCGTTCTGTGGAATAGAAAGCCAATTGACCAGCACGTGCATCAGCAATTGGTGCAACCCCGCGCACAGGTTCATTTGGATTTCCCCTTAATTCCAAACCAAATTTTTTTGCCAATTCACCTGCTGTGGTTTTTGTTCCACGTGGACCGAAAATCATACGCAATAAATTTCTCATATATCATCCTTTTCGTTTTTAACGATTATAAAACATAAGAATAAAAAGGCAATGTAAAATATTAAACAAAAAAGCCACCAAAAAGGTGGCTTTTTATATTTCTGCCTGGAATTATTCTACGTCAAAACTGATAACGTCACCGTAAGATCCCAATTCTTCACCGCCCAAATAGCAGTGGATATGAGAACCAACTTGTTCTAACCATTCTGCAATGGCTTCGTTTTCAGCTTTTTCATATTTAACATCCAAAACGTTTTTGGTGATTCCATAACCCAACAAACCACCTGCCAATGCACCGACACCACCAGCAACCAAGTTTCTGTTTCTGCGACCAGATGTATCTTCTTTGGCTGTTTCCATTGTTGTACAAATATCTCTTAACTTTGAAATATTTGTTGGGAATGTTGCCTTGGCAGTTTCCATATTCATTGGTTTTGCATCCACCGCAGCTTGTCCTTGTTGTTTTTGAACAACCCCTAATGTTAGGTTATCATTTATCGTACTTACACCGGCATCGCTACCAAGAATACTTATCGCCGCATTAATGTTATCTTTAATGTAACCCTTTTCTGGATCTCCAGTTGCATCCCTTGGTGCTTTTCCTAACAATTCTGCCGCATAGTCAATCTTTGGTTTGCAGTTATTGTCAGCAGTACATTTGTCACTACCTTGTATTTTGCTAATGTAAGCATTTCGAATATTTCTTACATCATCAGGATTCCATTCATATACAGCTTGGACTGCATCTTTGGCAACTGTGTAACCATTGATAACGGTGAATTCAATACCTTTGACATCGCCACCTGCGTTACGTGCAGCACGCAATGCTTTGTTTGCATGTTCAACTGCTTCTTGGTATTGTCTCAAAGCTTCTGTTTGTTGTGCAGCATTTCCTTCATACAAAATAAATGTTTGATATGCAGAGTTTGCTTTGTCCAATTCAGAATTACATGTTTTACCGGCTTCATTCTTTTCTTCGGTCTGTGTGTATTCGTTATTCTTTGCACTTAACAAACCACCCAATGTGCCACCTTTCTTTTGGATAGCATCCATACCGACGAATCCACCGACACCACCAACGGCTGTTCCGCCCAATGTGAACCACAATTTTTTGTACCAATCAGCATCAGAACCTTCACCAGCTTCTTTACGTGCTTCTTTACCCACAGCTTTACTGATGTTGTCTAATGTAGATTTACTGATCCAAGAACCACATGTGAAGGCATCACCAACTGCAAAGTATGCAACTGAATCGCCACCCAGGTTGTCTTGAATGTTTTTATCATCGGACACAACTGTAATCTTTGCACGGCAGAAAGAACCATACAAATCATTACTTGCAACAAATTGATTTGTGGTCAAACCTTTCATAGCATAGTTCTTTGGAACTTTGTTAGATTTCAATTTTACCCACATAAATGTAGAACCATTATCTTTGTTACCCATGATTCCACCATTGTTGTTTTGCAAGCAAATATTTTGTTCTTTGGTCAATTTTGCATTATATTTTGCCTGGGCTTCTTTTTCGATATCCATCAAAACTTCTTGGAACAAGTTTTCTGCAGATTGACTGATAGAATATTCATCCCATGTTTCTGTAACTTCTTGGTCGTATAAACATCCGTCTTCGTCCATATATCCGCAAGCTTCGATTGTGTTTTCGTTGCACATATCGCTTACTGTTTTAGTCTTACAACCTATAACAACATTCGAATCTTGTCTTTTTGCAGATATACTGCCTGCTGCGCCCAACCAAGTGTCACGAACACCGCCAGAACCCCAAGAACTTTTTTGTGGATCATCTGATGATTTCAATTTGAAAGCTTCGATTTTCAAATGTTCTTCACAAACGTCCGCATTTTTAACTGTACCGATACACAAACCTGTAACGATTGTGTAATCCAATACACCGCCAACTTTGTTCATACTTTTATCGAATCCAGCTGCACCAGTATCATATGTGTTGGACATAACGTCTGTTCTGTTACGATAGCAGTTGATATAATCTTTACCACACAAAGATTTCACACAGCTGATTGCAACATTACCGCATTGTTTTCTCATTTGAGAAATTGCAGCAGTATTATAAGAAGAACTTAATGAAGAATTCAAAGTGCCAATTACACTGATTGGATCCTTGTCACCTTCTTCTTCGTATGATGGAAACAATGCTTTAAATACACTGTTGTCTGTGTATGTATATGTATACATATTATTATTTACAGATGCAGCAGCATATTGACAGTTGGAATCTGTATTAACAATTGATTCACATGCTGTTTTGATTGTTTCATATGTTGCACCACCACTGATTGTGTTGTTACCGTTTTCACCGAACACTTGGCTGTAACATACAGAACCTAAACCGCCACCGCAATTACGCATAGCACATGTTTTGATTGTTTCCACGCATTTGTTTTTAGCTTTGGCATCAAATTTGTTCACCAAGTCTTGAACTTTTTGACGCATTGCGTTGTTCATACGTGCAGCATATGCTTCATCAAAGATTTCTTCACGGTTATCTTCGTCACGCAATTGTGCATTTGTTGGCATTTGTCCATTACCAATAAATGTAGCATAGCAATATTTATTTCCACCGATTGTTTCCAAACATGCATTTTTCAAATATCCAGAAACATCTTTGGTTGTCAAAGTTGATGCAACCGTGGCCAATTTTTCATTTGCAACCAAATTACCTGTGCTGATAGCTTCTGCAATTTCAGCCAACACGCCATTTGCATCTACTACACATTTGTTTGGATTTGAACCACACGCATTCAAAATACATTGATCTGCAATTTTATAGCAAGTAGAAACCGCGTTCACAGCCGCCAATGCAGCACCTTCGCTGATTGCGGTACCAACACGTGATGTTGCAGCAGGGGCGGCACTGGTATTTGTAGAACCGAATAATTCTGTGATTCCATCACCCTGGCAACGAGCCAATGTTGATGCACAGTTTATAGATTGTTTTTTGAATTCGTTATTTGTTGTACATAATTCGAAATCACTGCCACAAACACTTTCTTTCTGCAAACATTTCATATATTTTTTAACACATTGGTCAGATGTCAACATATTTGACAATTTTGCACCTGTAACCATTTGACCCAGCACAGATCCATCTGTTGGGTATCTGTATTTGGAGACTTCGCCATAATTGTTTGTAGATTCAACTTCGGCCAAGGCAGTAACACTGCTGGTTCCGAACAAATCGTTAACACCGGATGGGGAACATTGACCCAAAATGCTTAAGCAATTTGGCATTTTTGCGTGCAACAACACATTTGTCGTACATTCTTCCAAACCTGGACCGCAGACATCTGTACCCTTCAAACATCCAGAATATGTTTCGATACATTCGCTGTTAGATAACAACGAAGCTGTCGATGATGATGACGAACCGGTAGTAGCCGTTCCAGTAACGATGTAACCTGCAACTGACGGTAACCGTGCAGAAGCCGATCCGGTCTTAATAGCACCCATTACGCTGGCACGCGGACTGGCCGCATTTGCCCCGGAAAATGTAGCAATTATTGCAAAAAAGCCAAGTGTTTTGACGATATTTTTCATCCCCTTTCTCCATTTACTATGTCTTTATTTTATCATAGTTGCAAAAATAAAGCAAAGGGAAAAATGAATATTTTGACCAATAATTTTTATTCGTTATCCAGAATTTCTTTCAATTCCAACATATCATCTGGTAAACGTGTCTTGAAATGCATTTTTTCACCGGTTACAGGATGAACGAATTCCAACAATTCCGCGTGTAACATCTGGCCTGAATGAGTTTTCAAAAATTCCAACAACATTGGATCTTTGACACCACCGATATGAGATTTTTCTTTGCCATACAAAGAATCACAAACCACAGGAAAACCATGGGCAGATAAATGAACCCTGATTTGATGCGTTCGCCCCGTCATCAAAGTGCAACGGAACAAAGAAATTCCAGACCGTGTCCAAACATCCGCAACATTCACAATTGTGTGCGCAGGTTTGCCACCTGTTTTTACCATGGACATTTTTTGACGATTACGACTGGACCGTGCGATATTACCAGTTATATCCGCCCCACCCCATGTTGGAACACCCCAAACAAAAGCGACATATTTACGGGTCAAATCGTGTTCTGAAAATATTTTTACCAAACCACGATATGCTGCATCACTTTTTGCAAAAACCATTACCCCACTGGTATCTTTATCCAAACGATGAACAACCCCAGGGCGCGTCAAACCACCAAGGGTCGACAAATGTGTGTATGCCAATAAGTTTTGAACCAAAGTTCCAGTTTTATTCCCCGCAGATGGATACATAACAACACCACGCGGTTTATTGATTACGATAATATCATCGTCTTCGTATAAAATATCTAAATCAAAATCATTTGAAACATTGTCATACGCAACATCAGAAGTTTTTTCGGATATAGTTACAACAAATTCATCACCTAATTTCGTTTTCTCAGACAATTTTGTTATATCTGTATTATTGCGTTTAATATCAAATTTTTGAATTTCACTGCGTGAAAATTCAGGCATTTTGCCCGCCAGAAATTTATCTATTCGAATACCAACATTTGAATCATCAACTAAAAAATTACGAACATTAGCCATTATTTGTATTCTTTCCACTTTTTACCTTGTTCGCACTTTGAAATATCAATTGTGAAATCGCGTTTTTTACCGTCGATTTTACAGGTCAAAATCCCTTCGGTCACAGCGTCAGTTGCATCTTTATCTGCGTTACGCCAAGCAAAAGAAATTGTTTCAGGTTTATGTATGCATACAAGACGCAATTTTCCATCCATTTTCCCATTTGGTGATAACCAAACACGAACGCTGTCCGCTTCACCATAGCAAGGAAAAGAATCTAAATAATACAAAATCAAACCTTGTTTAACCAATTGTTTGTCCATTCCTGTGACTGTGCCATTATATTGGCGCAATCTCAGTCCTGTAACACCTTCCCAATCAACAGTTGTTGAAAACACACTAACACACGGTGTTGGCATTGGTGCAGGTGATGGTGTTGGTATCATCGGTGAATCTTTGGCAGATGCAGTACAACATACAAAAGCCATCATAACGAATAATAATTTTTTCATGTTTAATCCTTTAATTCTATAGCAACGCGTTTAACATCAACCGGGTTCACAGACAAAGTATAATTAAATGCAACCGTCGTTTTAGGTTCAACAAATGTCGCAGGTGGCAAAAACGATTGGTTTGATAAAACATTATTTGCCGCATCGTATGAAACAATTACTACATTGGGTAATCCCTGTAAATCCTCAGAAATATTTACTATATATCCTGAAACAGAAACCTGATTATTTTGAACAACACTTTGAATACTGGTCTGGTCCACATACACAGGTTTTTTGTCACCCTTGTTTTCTTTGTATGTTATCATAACCGCAAAAGCAAATACACACGCCGCAATCAAAGCACAAAAAGACGCAATAAATTTCAACAAAGTATTTTGCCAAACGGGTTTGTGTGGCAACCAAGTATTCCCACACACGGCACATTTAACCATTCCTTTTGGGAATTTTTTTAATTCATATTCTGTTTTACAAAAATCACATTCTATTTTCATGGTCTGGCACTGTTATTTAAACTTTCGATATACTCATTGTATTGCGCAGAAACTTTGTTCGCCAATTCATTTAAATACATAATATATTCGGACACAGGCACATCTCTGCTACCCTTTACTTTGTCGCAAAATTCTGTGGCAGCAGCTGTCCCTGAAATATAATAACCACTGCTTGCAACACAATATTTTGCCACAAGTGTTTTAAGGTCTTTTAGCACAATATCTTTCAAATTTCCAGTTTTTTCATACAACAGCAACTTAAAATCACTGTCTTGGGCTGATATTATACTGTTGTTTACTTTTAAATCTGTGGTTACGGTTCCCACGGGCTGTTTATTTAATGGCGCGTTTGGTTCTACCTGAGTACCTTCTATAGAAACAAAATCTGCATCAACATTACTAACACTGGTTGTCCCGACAACAACTCCTATCTTTATTTTTTCATTATCTATGATTTGAAATCCATTCAATTCCAAATTGCTGAGTGTACTTAACCCGCCCGTTTCTATTTTTCCAAAAGTACCAGTCGTAATAATATCTAAATCACCATTTACATAAATTGTATGTTTATAATCACCGTAAATATTACCGCTGTTAATCAATTTCAAATCTTTGGTGGTGTATGAAACACCTGTTAACAAAGAGGTATTTTTAAATTCCAATGTTGATAAGTTTGTTATATTGCCAATATTCAATGTTCCAAAAAAAGCAAAACTGCCGGTGACCGATAACGTATCAATATTCGTCACATCTTGACCATTCAAATTCAGATTTGAACGCATAGTTGAATCTGAATCACTATCCGTAAAAGCACGCCACAAATACATTGAATTTCTACTGGTCGCTGTTGGGTCAGTAGTTCCAACAATACCTGTGGTTATGTCGTTTTCTAATCCCAAACTGGCTGTGCTGGTTTGAAAAACATTAAAACCACCATAAACATCTTTGCCATCAACAAACCCGTATCTTCCATTTCCCAAATTTGCGATTTCGCGTGTTCGAAAAGCAGAAATATCTTTGTTATCAAAAACAACAACACCCTGTAAAACGATATTATCACCAGAACCTGATTTTAATACGCTTAATTGATAATCTTGACCATAATCTTTCACAATGTGTTGTGGTAATCCATAATCTATCAAATCAGATATTTTTACGGAGAAATTATGATTTCCAATATGTTGTAAAAATTGTGATTTTTCACCATTAATGTATCTTTCCAAAGCGTTTTGAACCATTTCTATTTGTTTAGCAACCGCTATGTTTTTCGCCCTGGATATTGCATTTTGTTGATATCTGACAATGAAAGGCAAAATTATTGCGGCGATTGTTATTGACAACATTAATTCAACCAGCATCCCGCCACATTGTGATTTCAAGAAAGATTTTTTTTCAACGTTTTTCATTCTTTAGCTATACCTAATGCTTCTTTAATATCTGTATTAGTTATGTCTATTACATTTGGCAAATCGCCTGATTTCAATGTTAATTTTGAAAATGATAATGCCGGTTTATTGCTTGCTATATCCCAAAATAACTCCTTGTTATTACCGTCATTACCCTGTCTTAATGTTAAACCATTAATACTTTCGACTCTGGGCCACAAATCTGATGCCACCGTTATTCCCAAACTGTTCTTTGTGAATTTTATTGTGTCTGCTTTGATAAAAGCCGTAGATAAACCTTTGGTGTTTATAGATATTATATCTATTATATTTTTTTGATCATCTGATCTGGGTTTTAATATAAGGTCTTTTCCCACTTGCAAATCTTCCTGTACTGTCACACTGTTACCCATAATCAAAGTTTTTAAAGTTTTTGGATTTTCATTAACTGTATCAGCCACAATATTAAAACCGTACAACGTATTCACATAGGATACAGATTGCACATCTAATAATTTTGGATTTTGTAAATTAAGCCCAGATAAGAATCTGACATTTTCTGCATTGATTTCTGTTGAATTTAAATATTTTACTTTAGCGGCAATTGAATTACGCATATTAAGTTTGTTCCCTGTCATTTTACCAACATTATACATATAATTGCTGTTCATATGTAAATCTCTTAACATTGTGGTTAAATTGTGGTCCCCAGCTTCACGGTGCAAATAATTTGTTTTATTTTCCAACGCATAATCACGACTGATTTTAAAAATCAAATCACCTTCTTCGAAATTTTTTTCATCTTGAACAGCCCAATTTTGTGCATATGCAATTCCACCAGGTTGAACAACCGCCGCATCATGCCCAATATATTTTACAACCTTGGCTGTTCTGGCAGATGTTTCTCTTTTTGGAAAAACCAAATAAACATCTATGACCCCCGTTTCGTCACCTTGATTATCTATGATCATATTTTTTGCCCCAGGCGCAAGTTCTTTCAATTCTTCTGGGTTAATTTCTGGGGTTACACCTGTTCTGTCCCAATCCGCCTCGTTTACACGAACAAAAGTAATAATATTATTACGCATACCAACTATTTTTTTTGCATAATGAATATCTTGAACCATATCTGTCATTTCAGATATTTGACTGTACAAAAATGGGGTAACGGCCAACACCAAAGCAATCGCCAAAACGACTTCCATCATTGACGATCCTGTTTGCCAATATTTTTTTTCAAAATATTTTTTATTCAACACCATCTTTCGTTCTTTATTTTCAATCTATAGGCCATGTATGGTCCCGTATATTTATTCTGTGTTCTAATCTTTCCCAAAACAGATATTGACATATTATATGTTGAGCCAATGAATATTTGTTATATTTGATATAATCTTTTTCATCAAATATCTGCTCACAAGATTTCAATGTAGAGTTCTGTTTACCTGGATTTTGTATAATATATATCTTTCCATTATTTATCGGATTCCCATTAAAATTTTCAACATAAACATCTTCAAACAAAGATTCCCCAGCCGGAGAAATTTTAAATATTATATTTGATTGAACGCCATCTTTTAAATCTTCAACCCCAGATTCCCCCACAATTATATTTTCAGCAATCAAATCATCCACCTCTATTCCGCCACCAGTGTTAGATGCCGCATCAAATGTGCCTTTATCTTCCACAGCAAAAACATCCGTGTGTACATCTACTACGCCACTTCCGTCATCTGGTCTGGCGTTTAATTTATAATTCGGTGCCGATAAATTTTGCCCGATTTGAGTCCACTTTGATGGTAATGTAAAATTATCACTGTTCCCTATCACCATAAAATCATTTGTTTTTAACCTGTGTGTATTTAATGAAGCCAAAAATTTTTCGCTTGCAAACAGATAATCACCGGGGATATCTGCATTACCAGAACTGGCCGATATATAATTCACGGTCATATTAGACCCAATATTCAAATCTGCCCCACCAATCTTTAAAAAACCGTATATATCTGTTGATCCGGTTACATTAAAGCTATCAATATTATTTTTAAAAGTGCTGTCTTCTTTACCAAATAATGTGATTTTTCTAAATTCACCAGTATCAAACGAACCTGTTTGGGCACCATTTGTCACATTATTTACATCATCATCTGTAAATTCACTGCCTAATCCACCAAGACCATCAATATTATGTCTTTCCAGCACATTACCGTCTTCGTCTTCAAGTCCCATTTTCAATGCAGACAAAAATATGCCATCTTCTGGTTCTTCTTTTAAAACGATATCAGTATAAGATGTAACCGAAGAATCAACAGGAACAAACACAGATATATTGCCATCACCCTCATCTCTGGCAAACAAATTTATTCTGCGAATTAATTCTGCAACCTGGATATTCGATAATTCACCACCACTGATTTTTATTTCAGCACCAATAAAATCTTCCTTCTTTACGATATTCAAAGACATTGTTTGACCGAATATTGTTTCATTTCTGAAACCCAACGGCAAACCATATGGCCGTAACACCTTCACCAAGATGTCGTCATCGTAATTTGTTTCGCCATAATTTAAATCATTTTTGTTTTCACGCAGATAATTTGTTGCGGCCTCATAAACATATTCGACCTGTTGAGTAACAGAATGCATTTTCGCATTCATATCACGAACAGATAATTTGCTTGCAAAAAAAGGCATGAAAACGAAGGCCAAAGTCAATGCCAACAATGCCTGTAACAGAAAATTTCCACGCTGATTTTGCAAAACATCCCTCCTACTCGAGAAAGTGTAGCAATAAAAAAAATTTATTGCAATCGCTTTTAAGATGTTTTAATATTTAGGCATGTTAAATGGATATGGCAATGTATTTTGCCGATGAAGGTATCCCCTTAAAAAAAGAAAGAACATGCAAAATAAAAAAAATCAAACATCTGTGGGCCAGATGATTCAACGCTGTCATAAATGGCGCCAAAAAAGAAAACAATATATCGATTTAGCTCGTCAAACTGACGATGAAATTGAACGCGAACGTCTGTTACAGACCGCGGAACATTATGGCCGTATTGTTAATGAAGAACAGGTAAAAATTGATTCTCAACGCGATCCTAAGGATAAAACCTCGGTCGAAGAAATCACGGAATCTGGTGAAACGACTGAAAATGCTGATTCTGGGGACGGCGAAGAAGAAGAAATTGGATTTCCTGATTTCATTACAAATTTAAAATAATTTCACTTTGTTTTTTATTGAAATTGGGTATTTATTTGCTATGCTTTAACCCAAAGGAAGCATTATGGAAAATAATTACACTGTTTTAGCACGCAAATACCGCAGTCAAGATTTCGAATCCCTGATTGGTCAAGATGTATTGGTAAAGACTTTAACGACCGCTATCAACACAGGCCGTATTGCACACGCATATATTTTTACAGGTATTCGTGGAACTGGAAAAACCAGTACTGCGCGTATCTTGGCCAAAGCGTTAAATTGTTTATCGTCGGATCACGCAACATCTAAACCATGTGGCAAATGCGAAAATTGTTTGGCGATTGCTGCGGGACAACATATTGATGTTATGGAAATCGACGCTGCATCTCATACAGGTGTGGATAATATGCGTGAAATTTTGGATGCTGCTTTATACCGTCCAACCAACGCACGTTACAAGGTTTATATCATCGACGAAGTTCACATGTTATCAACCAGTGCATTTAATGCATTGTTGAAAACATTGGAAGAACCACCTGCACATGTTATTTTCATACTTGCTACAACAGAAATCAGAAAGGTTCCTGTTACAATTTTATCGCGTTGCCAACGTTTTGATTTGGCACGTGTTCCGGTTGAAACTTTGAAAAAACATTTTGCATGGATTGCAGACCAAGAAAAAATCGAATTAAGTGATGGTGCGAATGAATTGTTGGCACGCGCTGCTGATGGTTCTGTGCGTGATGGTTTGTCTTTGTTGGATCAAGCTATCGCCCAAACAGGTGGACATGTTGATGAAGCATCTGTATTGGATATGTTAAAAAGAACAGATCGTGGAACTGTTGTTAATTTTATGCAAACTGTTTTGTCTGGGGATGTAAATGCGGCACTGAATAAATTGGATGAAATTTATAATAACGGTGCAGATTTAACAATGTTGTTAAATGATATGATGGAATGGACCCATTGGGCAACCCGCATGTATCCTTCTTTAAGATTACAGGATGCAACTTCATCACCATACACTGCGGACCAACGCGAAATTATCAAAAAAATAAACGAAAAAATTTCTTTGAACACCCTGTCCAGAATATGGCAGGTTATGATTGCATCTGTCCCTGAATTACAGGCATCCGGTAATCAAAAACAATGTTTTGATATGTTAATAGTTCGCTTGATGCATATTGCAGATATGCCTTCTATCCCTGAATTATTAAAACAACAAGATAAAGAAGTTGTTCAAGTGAAAATCGAACAACCTAAACCAGTGGTGGAAGAAAAAAAATTCATCGAAATAAAAACATCTGCTGATTTGGCAAATGCACTGCAACAGGCACGCGAATTATTGTTGTATTCTTATTACAGTTCTAATCTGGAAATAGCCGAATTCACAGAAGGTCACATAAAATATTTTGATCGCAAAGACGATAAAGAATTTGCAAAAAAATTGGCAATTTGGTTAAAGGAAAAAACTGGTAAATTGTGGAATTTGGAAAAATTGGAACAATCTACAAACCAAGAAACAATTTCAGAACATGCGAAATCAGAAATTACATCTGATCCCATGGTGGCAAGTGCTATGGATTTATTCAAAGATGCTGAAATTGTAAATATATCTAAATAACAAACACAGGGGGAAAACATGAATCAACAATCTGGACGTTCTTTAATAGAAATTTTAGGCGTATTAACTATCGGTGCTGTAATGATTGCTGCGGCTGGTGGTATGTATCATGCCATAGACCAACGTCAAAAACGCGTGGTTGCATTGGAAACAATGAAAGATATTGTTAATCAAACAAAAACTTTGATGGAATATTCCGGCTCTTATGACAAAGTTTCCATAGATTATTTAATCGAAGCTGGTGTATTAAAAAATAAAAAGGCTCCTATTGGCAGTGACGCATGGCGTATAAAACCAACTGAAAAAGGATTTGTAATTCAATTATTTAAGTTGACCTATGATGACTGTGCATTTTTTGCAACAAAAAATATCGAATGGGCCAGCTCTGTTGTAATTAATAACAATACAATACAGAATAATTCTCTTACTCCAAAGGAAAAGGAAGAGGTAAAACCATTCGATCTTGACGATGGTATGCATATTGATAATGGAGATGATACAGATCGTTCAAAATATTGCAATAAACGTCCTGAAAATGCTTTTGATTTTATAGTTGAATAATGAAATTAAATATAAAACTTTTATTTTTCATAACTTTGGTATTGGCGGGATGTCTGCGATATCACAGTCCGGATCGTGAAACATGGAAAACATATCTTCACGGTGCCAGTTTTATGGATATGACTGAAACCGCCAAGACGGCAAAGTTACCTGTGTACATGGGACATGGTGGCAAGATAGTAACTGCAACAGGTGAATTATCACCAAACATGCAATATGGTGATAAAAACAATGTCGATAATGCGATGCTGGTTAATTACATGTCCCAATTGGAATATGAATTGTATGACAGTTTAAGAAAGCCTGGAATGTCCGTACAACGCGCGGGAACAGATGTTTATATAATTCTGGTTCGCGACAGCATTATGGAATTAGATGTTGCAGACATTTCGCCTGACGGTGCAGACACATTAAAGACAATTTCAAAAATCATAAATAAATATAATGCAACATTTATGGAAATCGCAGGATATACTGATTCAATCCAAGATAAAAATGCGGCATATGCTTTATCTATGGATATGGCGGAACGCGTTGGTGTGTTTTTTGCGCAAAACAATGTTTCTACATCCCGTATGTTTATAGTTGGACGCGGATCGGCACGCCCAATCGCAGCCCAAGATGATATGGGCCGTTTAACAAACAGACGTGTTGAAATACGATTATCGCCTGCCCGATAATATACACATAAAAAAACTTTGCGTTTTTATATAAACATTGCTATATTCAAACCAGAGAGAAAACAAAACAAAGGAAGAAAAGATGAACATAGAATTAAAAAAATATACAAAAATGGGTATGGTTGCAACCGCAGTTGTGGTTGTTGCTTTGATTGGTGTATTTGTTATATCCAGCATGCGCAGTGAATCAAGTTTATCCACAGCATTGGAAAATGTATCCGCCCAAACAGCCAAAGCTTCTGATTTAAGCATCGCTGTTATCAATATGGATAAAATTCAATTGGATTCCAAAGCATTGCAAGATTTGCGTAAACAACGTACATCTTATGAAGAAAAACTGAAAAACCGTTTGGAAAAAGAACAAAAAGCTATTGAAAAAGAAAAAGCAGATATCGAAAAATCTCAGGATGTTTTATCCCAAGAAGCTTTGCAACGTCGTGTTGTTGAATATCAACGTCGTGTCAGCAAATTGCAACGTGATTTGACTGAATCTGCCCAGGCAATAGAAGCATCTTATCAAAAGGCATTAAATACATTGCAACAAAAACATCTGGATCCAGTTATCGAAGGTGTTATTGCAAAGAAAAAATTATCTTTGGTAATTGACGGCCGTATGGCACGTGTTGGCAAAGATGTTAAAAATTTAGATATCACACCAGAGGTCGTAGAAGCCTTGAATAAAAAAGTATCCAGTATCAAAATGGAAAAACCAAAGGGTTTTTAATCTGGAAATCTTGAATTAAAAAACCGCCCAAACGGGCGGTTTTATTTATTACTGATTTTATTTTTATAATTGTGCTTTGACTTCTTGAATTTCGTAACATTCAACACGATCGCCTTCTTTCAGATCGTTATATTTATCGAAACTCATACCGAATTCAACACCCACAGTTACTTCACTGACTTCGTTCTTTTCACGTCTTAATTCGCCAATTTTGCCGTCATATATAACAACATTATTACGCAACAGGCGAACATATGCAGATTTCTTAATCACGCCTTCACTGACGCGACAACCTGCAACTTTGATGCCTTTGCCCACGGTGAACAATGCGATAACATCCGCATATCCAATAAAGTTTTCGTGTTTTTCAGGTGCCAATTTACCGGACAATATTTCTTTGATTTCATCAGTAATACGGTAAACAACACTGTGATAACGGATATCAACACCATTGTTGCGTGCCATATCACGCACAGTTGAATCTGCACGAACATTGAACGCAATTATGACTGCGCCAGATGCAGTTGCCAATCTGATATCGCCTTCGGTAATTTGACCAACACCCGCAGACAATAATTCAACACCTGCTTTGTCTGAATTAAATCCGTGCAACATATCAGAGATTGCTTCCACAGAACCTTGCACGTCTGCACGCAAAATAATTGGCAAAGTCAATTTCTTGGTTTCGTCGCGTTTCGCAAACAATTCTTCCAATGAAGAACGTTTAACAGCATTGGCTTTATCTTTCGCTTTTTGCACACGATATGCGGCGACTTCACGTGTTTGGGCTTCTGTTTCCATAACATGCAATTCATCACCCGCAGATGGTACAGAATCCAATCCCAATACCATGGCTGGTTGTCCAGGTTTCACACTTTTAACACGAACACCGTTTGAATTTATCAAACCACGAACGCGTCCAAATGTTTCACCCACTACAAACACATCACCAACAGACAAAGTTCCCTGTCTGATTAACACAGTTGCAACCGCACCCAAACCTTTTTCCATTTTAGCTTCGACAACATACGCAGATGCCAACATATCTGGATCGGCCTTTAATTCCATAACTTCTGCTTGCAATAAAATGGCATCTTCCAATTTATCCAATCCCATTTTTGTCTTCGCAGAAATTTCAACGCATTGAACATCACCGCCCATTTCTTCAACTTGGACTTCCTGTTGCAACAGGTCTGTTTTAACGCGTTGTGGATCGGCTTCTGGTAAATCGCATTTGTTAATTGCGACAATAAAAGGAACCTTGGCCGCACGAATATGATTTATCGCTTCGATTGTTTGAGGCATAATAGAATCATTTGCCGCGACAACCAAAACAACTATATCAGCCATTTGCGCACCACGTGCACGCATAGCAGTAAATGTTTCGTGTCCCGGAGTATCCAAGAAAGTTATCACCGCACCAGATTTTGTTTTAACTTCGTATGAAGAAATATGTTGTGTGATTCCACCAGCTTCACCTGCCACGACATTTGCGTTACGGAACGCATCCAGCAAGGATGTTTTACCATGGTCAACGTGTCCCACCACGGTTACCACAGGTGCACGAGGTTTCAAATTTTCTGGGTTTGGTTGTTGTTCCAAAATATTGGCGTATGGTTTAACATCAACACGTTTAACCGTTGCGCCAAATTCAGTTGCAATCAATTCTGCCGTATCTGCGTCAATAGATTGGTTCTGGGATGCCATCATGCCCATTTCCATCAATTTCTTGATAACATTACCAACCTTTTCCGCCATAGCAGCGGCCAAATCTTTGACTGTGATTGTATCAGACAATGTAACAATATGTTCAACCTTTTGTGGTGCAGTGAACACAGCACGTGCCTTTTCACGAAAACGTTTCAAGGATGCTTCACTTCTTCTGCGATTTGCACCACGCAATCCGATTTCATCATCGTCATCATCCCCACCACCGATAACAATATCATGGATGGAAATTTTGCCACCTTTCTTGAAATCTTTTTTGAATTTATTTTGGCGACCTGGGCGCATATCATCGTCATCATTATTATTGAATGAACGATTATTATGATTTTGGTTATTAACACCAGATTTTTTATTTTCATGTGTGTTTTCACGCACAGGAATATTCATGACCTCTTCGGCCACTTGTGGTGTTTCTGGTTCACTTTCGCGTTGAGCCAATTGTTCTTTGACCTGTTCATATTCGCGATTTTCGCGTTCGATTTCGGCTTCACGTGCACGACGTTCTGCTTCTTCTTGCGCTTCGCGTTTTCTGCGTTCTTCGTCTTTTGCTTTAGCTGCAGCCAACACAGCACGCAATTTTTCATCGGCCGCATTATGTGCAGGTTCAACCTTTTTTGGTTCTTCACGCAGTTCATTATTTCCAGGTGTAACTATGCGACGACGGCGTTCAACAAAAACAGCATCGCCCTTTTTGCTTTGCACCGCGTCGATTGTTACAGATTTTCCAAGTGTTAATGTCGCCATATTTTAACCTTTGGTTAATTTATTTTTTACTCTTCATCTGCATCAGGAACAATTCCATATGCCAATTCACGTGCCTTCATAATAATTTTGTTGGCCAAACGTTCAGACATATTATCTGCACCCAAAATGTCGATTAATTCATCAGATGCCAGATCCGCCAAATCAGACAAAGATTTGATATCGGCTTCTGCCAATTTCATAATGGTTTCGCGTTTGATGAAATCAGCTTTCAATAAATCATCGTTGATACCCATCTTGTGTCCATTATCGAAATAATCTTGTTCTTTCTTGGCCAGATATGCCTTTGCACGATTTTGCAATTCTGTTACCAATTCTGCATTAAACCCTTCGATTGAATTCAATTCAGCAGGTTCAACATATGCAATTTCTTCGATTGTTCTGAATCCTTCTGTGATCAACAATTGAGCAATTGTTTCATCAACATCCAACGCAGAAGTGAACAATTCTGTCTTTTCTTTGAATTCTTTTGTACGACGTTCTTGTTCTTCGACTTCGTTCATAATTTCGATATTCCAATCTGTTAATTGTGAAGCCAAACGAACATTTTGTCCGCGACGACCAATTGCCAAAGATTGTTGATCTTCGGAAACAACAACTGATGCCGTGTGTGTATCTTCATCAACAATAATCTTTGCAACTTTCGCAGGTTGCATCGCGTTAACGATGTACACAGCAGGATCTTCTGAATACAAAATAACGTCGATTTTTTCACCGTGGCATTCGTTAATCACAGGTTGAATACGTGTTCCTTTGATACCAACTGTCATACCAACTGCATCGATAGATGGATCTTGTGTTTCCACAGCGATTTTAGCATGGGATCCAGGTGCACGTGCCACAGATTTAATTTTAATAATGCCTTCGTAAATTTCAGGAACTTCCTGGGTAAACAATTTTTCCATAAACATATTGTGTGTTCTGGTCAATAAAATTTGTGGACTGGAATTAGAACGAACCACATCCAAAATCAAAGCGCGAACTGTATCGCCAACTGCCAAACGTTCATTTGGAATCAATTCAGTATTTTTGATATAACCTTCGGCTTTGCCGTTGATATCAACAAACACATTACCAAATTCGATACGTGTAACTTTACCGCTGACGATATCACCGATATTGTCTTTGAATTCTTCGTATTGACGGCCCTTTTCTGCATCCCGAACACGTGCAGTCATAATTTGACGTGCAGTTTGAAATGCCATACGACCAAATTCTGGTTCTGGTAACATATCTTCGACCACATCACCAACAGATGGATTGTCAGCATATTTTTTTGCCTTGTCCACAGTCAACATTGTATTTGGATTATATTCATCCCCCATTGATTCAGGTGATTCAATAACATCAAACAAACGTTTCACATGAATTGCACCGTTTTTACGATCAATTTGTGCAACAATGTGAAATTCTTCACCATATTTATGTTTTGCAATTTTTGCAATAGCTGATTCCAAAGATTCAATAACAATATCTTTGTCTATCATTTTTTCCTGGGCCAAAGAATCAATGGCCAATAATAAATCCTGACGAGGCATAGATTCAAAAGACATTTTGGCTTCTCCTTATATTTTATTGTCTTTTTTATTGAAAGAGCGGGGTTTTTCAACCCCGCCCTTAAAAACTCTTTTAAGAACACACTGTATTATTAACCCCGAATCGCGAAAAAGCAAGAAAAAAATGACTTTTTATCAAATAAAATTTAAATTTGAATTGTCGGTGCCGGGGTGGATTTATAGTTATTGTTGCTTGACGGTTCGGGTTTTGGGCTTTATACTTGAAATTATGAAGATTATAAGCAGATATTTTAAAAAGCAATTATTGGCTATTTTCATCATGTTATTGCTAATTCTTACAGGGTTGGCATGGATGATGCAGGTCATGGCTATGATGAAATTCCTGATTAACTACGGGGTCAATTTTTCAAGCTTTTTATATTTGTTGTCGTTGATGATTCCTTTCATAGTGTCAATCATAGTTCCTTTTGTTGCGTTTATCGCGACCATTTTTATTTATAATAAAATGATTTCTGAAAACGAAGTAACTGTGATGATGTCATCGGGTTTGTCCCCTTGGCAGATTGCAAAACCAGCTATTAAATTGGCGGGACTGTTGACCGTATTGCATTTGATTTTAAATATTTGGATTGTCCCATTGACCCAGGAAAAATTTTACAGCACCCAATGGAATCTGCGCTATGGTTTGGCACATTTGAAATTACAGGAATCTGCTTTTACAAAACTGGCAAATGGTTTGGTTGTTTATGTTGATAATGTTTCAGGTAATGATTTAAACCAGGTTATGTTATCCGATATGCGTAATAATAAAAATCAAATGCTGATTTTTGCAGAACGTGGCAAATTGGTATCTACAACGCATGGGTTATCAATCGCTACAACAAATGGCTCTTTGCAACTTCAGGGTAAAAATGGTTTTACAACTGGAACATTTGATACATTGGACATGGATTTAAATCTGGTTGAAAACGATGCGGACGTATCTTTCAGGGTTCGCAGAATATCTACATATAATTTAATTCGTGATGTTTTATCTCAAGATAATATTCGCCAACATCGTTTAACTTTGGTTGAATTGTGCACACGTTTAATAAATCCATTTATGAATTTAATTTTAGTAATTATTTGTACTTTGATTTTATTAAAATCATCCTTGCTTCGCCGTCGTGCCAGTTTTGCACCGGCAATGGCAATATTGGCAATGGCTGGAACAATGGCGACATATATGTCCGTATCAAATATGGTGGACAGCTTGACTGATTTCGGTCTGGTTGCAATTGGTGTATTTTTGTTGTTATTTGGCTTAATTGGTTTATTATTAAAAAAATGAAATATATAAATTCATCTTTGTTGTTTTGTTTGTGCATCACAAATGCTTTTGCATTGGGTATTAATACCGATGAACCAAAAACCATTAAATCAGATGCTATTGAATACGATATTAAAACTGGGGAATTAAAAACTTTCGGTAATACAGAAATGACCAACGCATCTGGTCAAAAAATCAAATTGGATAATATATCTATATCTAAAAATAATAACCAGATATCTGCAAACGATATTGAATTATGGCTGGGCAGTAATGTGTATATCAAAGCGGAAGAAATAAAACGTAACAACAATGAAACAATCGCATCAGACGCAATTTTTACTGCGTGTGATGGATGTGATTCTTTTGGTAATGTATGGGAAATATCGGGCACTGAAATCATCCATGATTCTGATGAAAGGATGTTATATTTTCACAACCTTGTATTTTGGTTATACAATCATAATTTGCCGATATTATGGTTTCCTTACTATGAAATGCCTGATCCGTCTGTAAAATATAAATCTGGATTTTTAGCCCCCAGCTTTAATACGACAGATGATATGGGCACACAATTAAACATCCCATTTTATATCAATATTTCTGATACGCACGATTTAACACCGACTTTTTCATATTTAACAAAAGAAAATCCGTTGTTCCAATTGGAACACAGATTGAATTTGGACCATGCAGAATTTAGATCTGATGGTTCTTTTACGCATAATAAACATGGTGAAAATCGTTGGAACATTAATAACACAGACATAATCGAATTGGGTGAAAACGCCCGCGCGAATATTTATATTCACAGAACATCCGATAAAACTTATTTACAGAAATATGGGTTTTATAATTATCAACCATACCTTGATTCTGGTGCAAAATTAGAATTGTTTGGTCAAACCAGCTATATCGTTGCAGACACACATATCTTCCAGGAATTGCGTGAACCAACAGGTAATCAAACTATGTCATCTGGTAATATTTTGCCGAATATTCGTGGTGTATATCAAACCAGTCCTATTTTTGCAGAAACATATTTGAATTTTTCTGGGGATATATTGGGGGTATCTTCATCTGATTATGCATATCAACGCATAATTGGAAATGGACAAATTGTATCACCTTGGACTTTGTGGGGTGGCAACCGTATCACAACCAGTTTATCTGCCAGATATGACATATACAATTTTAATAAAACCCAGGTATATGACGATAACAGACTTGTAAATTCTTATTCTGGTGTAAAAGCAAGATTCTTGCCCAGTGGTTTTGTTGAATGGGGACTGCCAATGTACAGTGTTGAAAATGACTGGACATACATTATTGAACCCCGCGCCCGTTTGACAATTATGGAACACACGAACACAAAATCTGTATTTTCATATAACAACGATTCTGCGGGGCGTTTCTTGTCTGATACAACACTGTTTTCTAACAACAGGTATTCTGGATTTGATGTATGGGAAAACGGTAATTTTGTTGATTATGGCGCAAGATGGGCTGCGCTTAATTCAAATAATAATATCGAAGTATTTATTGGGCAAACATATGATTTCAAAGACCAAGGCGCAGATTTTAATGATAATGGCTTTAGAAATGGTTTTTCTGATTATGTGGGGCGCATTTCATACAGCAACAATGATTATTTGCAATTATCAACCCGTTTCCGTTTCGACAGGGCAACCATGGCTATTTCCCATACGGAAAATTCTGCATACATAGGAAAAAATAACACATATTTGACGTTCAGTCATATCTGGGATTCACATCCTGTTGATGTGTATTCAGTAAACGACGAAGATACACATGAAATTTTGGGTGGTGCAGGTCTGCAACTGACAAACAGATTGAATATCAAAGGCTCTGTGTTATACAATATACACGAACATGTTTTCCAAAGACATTCTGCCGGGATATTTTATAATCATCCTTGCTATTATCTGGCTGTGGAATACCGCAGGGATAACACGGTCAAAGAAGACTATGTTGGGGGAACGACATTCCAATTTAAATTTGGCATCAGTATTGATGGAAAACACTATTAAAAAATGCGAAGGTGAGAATACATGAAAAAAATATGTCTGTTTTGTTCTGGAATTATTTTGTGGGCGCTTTCTGCCAATGCTGCCAGTGTTGTCGCAACCGTGAACGGCAACCCTATTACAGATACAGATGTTACTGCACGCACAGAATTAATGGCACGTCAGGGTAAAACTTCCACCACAAATCGCAGAACCGCATTTCAAAATATTGTTGATGATTATGTTAAATTAAAATACGCAGGCAATTATGGTGTGAATCCAACCGATAAAGACGCAGACAAAGAATTGGAACGCATGAACATGGGCGATTTGTCCGGAACAATGAAATCTATGGCACGTTTGGCAATTCGTGCTGATATCGCATGGGGTGTGGTTATGTCCAGAACGGTTGTTTCCACAATCGAAGTTTCTGATTCAGATATAAACGCTGAAAGAACTGATTTAATTCGTGAACGCGGTTTGCCAATTGATGTAACAATGATAAGGCTATCTGGGGTATCAACAGATATAACAAAAAATTTAAGCAAACCTAAAAATTGTGATGATGCATTTAAAATCGCAGAAAATGCTGGTGCATATCCACAAAAAATAAATGCACTGCAATATGAATTGGCGAATGACATTCGTGAACGAATTGCAAATTTAAAACCTTTGACATGGTCGGGTATCAAGGATGGTTCTGTATTGTTGGTATGTGAAGAAAAAAAGACAAAAGAATATCAAAATTTGGACGATATAATTAAACAAAACGCGATATATAAAAAGGCTTCGTTTATCGCGGATCAACAATTAAAACAAATTCGCCGCAAATCCGTAATTATAATTAATGACGACAGATATAAATTATGAAAAAAACAATACTTTTTAATTTAACAAAAAATGAACTGATTGAATTTGTAACCAAAATGGGATTACCACGTTTTCGTGCGTCCCAAATTCAAGATTGGATAAATCGTGGCGCGCCTGATTTTTCTGTGATGAAGAATCTGCCAAATGATTTGCGTGACAAATTAAGTGAGGTTGCACAAACTTTGCCTGTAACAATCGTAAAAAGATTGGACAGCAATGACAATCAAACAACTAAATTTTTATTAGAATTGGACGACGGCGAACAAATAGAATGTGTTTTAATGCGAACAACATACGGTAACAGCGTTTGTGTTTCATCCCAGGCTGGTTGTGCAATGGGTTGTAAATTCTGTGCCAGCACTTTATTGGGATTAAAACGCAATTTAACTGTTAATGAAATGTATGCCCAAATTTTAATCTCCCAATGGGAATTGCGTGGCGATAAATTCAAAGACATACACCCAAATGGCGATCCAAACAATAATGATGTTTCACATATTGTTGTTATGGGAACTGGGGAACCTCTGCAAAACACTCAAAATGTAATTGGTTTCTTGGAACGCGCAAACAGCGAATTAAACATATCTTGGCGTCGCATAACTGTATCCACATGTGGTATAGTACCGGGCATCCAGGAATTAAAAGCATGGGGACGTCCAATCAATCTGGCAATATCTTTGCATGCACCTGTTGATGAATTGCGTTCACAAATTATGCCTATAAATAACAAATATAAATTGAACGAAGTTTTGGATGCAGCATTTGATTGTTCAGATTCTTGCAATCGACAACTGATGATTGAATATATATTGCTGGGCAAGAAAGATTCAAATGGGGAAACCGTGTTATACAATGCAACACCTGAATATGCTGATAAATTATCAGAATTATTGCGTGGTCACAATGTAATGGTGAATTTGATTCCGTGGAATACAGTTGATGAACGTGATTTTGCATCTATTTCTGGTAATGCGGTTCACAGATTCCAAGATATATTGATTAAAAACGGCATACACACACGTATCAGACGTGAACGTGGCGCAGATATTGGTTCCGCCTGTGGTCAATTAAGATTGAAAAATAATAAAAAATAGACATAAAAAAAACCACCTGATCGGTGGTTTAATTTTTTATCTTTGTCCCCTGCTTTTGTGATGATTCTGTTTGATTGAATCCACAGCGCCCTGATAATCAATTATCGATTTAATTGTATCATTTCCACCTGCCTTGATTTCAGTATTTGTTTTTTTAGGTATTGTGAAATTGTGTATCATATTAATCATTCCACCAAATACCACCAGATATAACCCACCAATTACAACCCAACATATTGTGGCATTTCTTTTTTCATTATATTCTTTGTTATCTTTCTTCATATCTTTTCAACCTTGTATTTTATTAACGACCTGGATTACCAAATCTTTGTTGTGTGATGACATTAGCAATCGAATCTGCTTCGCGTTGTTTTGCTATCATCATTTGTTTTGTGTTTTCCTTCTTTCTAACTTCTTGATTCAAAGAATCTATTATTCTTTTGTCTTTGGCACTGATTACATTTTCCCAATCTTTTGTGCGTTGTTGAACACATGCAACCCAATCAAAATGAACATAGGCCATACCATTATCATAATCGCAATCTGAATTCATATTGCCCAATCTTTCTTCTGTGTCAGAAGAATAATCTTCCGTATAAAAATCAGCATCAGATGTGAATTCCATACTTTCTGTCATAATTCCGTTCGACCCAATTTTTCTAATTTTCCATCTGTTCGCCCCCAATGACACAGGTTCATATTTTGCACCCGCATCAGCGAAAAATTCAGGTGACATTCCGGGAATAACAAAATCTATACCTCGACTGGTGATAATATATTTATGATTTAATTGTTCCAGCATTCTGTAACTGCCCACAGATTCGCCTTCCATTGGATTTTTTGTGGCACCCATATATTTTATGTCGCGTTTATCCAGCAAATAATAATCGGCATATTTTTGTTCAATACCGATTCTGTTTGATATCAAATCGTTACGCATATTATTCAAATTGGTATTAACACTGCGCAGGGCTGATTGTTTTTGACTGATTGTAGATGAGTTTATTGTGTTCTCCAGATAAGATTTTAATTCATTATACGGGAAAACACCGATATTACCATATCCAGATTCATTTGCACCCTCACCTGCACCTATAAATGCCAAATCTTCAAAAGACACATATACGTTTTTATACCAATCGTCAGCTAAATTTATATTATATGCCGTTAAATCTGTTTTAATTTTACTGAAATAATTCAAAATAATCTGTTTGCCGGATGTGTTAACCTCTTTATCCATAACACCAGACAAAGATGTTTTAAATTGCAATCTGGATATGTCATTTAAATCGGAAAAAACATCCCTGGTGCTGATTAAATCTTGTTCCAGTTTTTTATACCCATTTGCTTCCAACACAGAATCACGAGTATTATAGAAAAAGGCATTTTGTTCAACCCGGCTGCGTCTGGCAATTCTTCTTTCTATTTCATATTGTTTGTTTGGATTTGTATCTTCGTCTTTCGAACAAGAATGCACCGCAGTTGCACCCAAAATTGCCACAGCAGATGTTAAAAAAAACGTTTTCCATTTTTTGTTCATTGTGTTTTTTCCCTAAAATCCTGGTTTCATCAAAAAATATAATATCCAAATATACCTGTGTCAATATTATTATCTATATTTGTCTTGGGTTTGGTTTCTTTGTATTTCTTTTGATACACAATCATAACTGGCCGCAAAATCTTGTAATTCATCAAACAACATTGTTTTACCACCATGCGTAATAACAAATTCAGGCCCAGATTGTAATATATTCGTACCATCATTTAATAAAATTGTATTATAGCCGCATTTAGCGTGCGAAAATAATGTGTAAACAACTTCATTATTTGCATTTTTAAACCTGAATTTCTTTATTCTACCAACATCATCCAATACAATTTTGTGGTTTTCTCCTACAAACAATTTGTCATTTTCTGCAAAGGGTTGTTGTTTCCCGTTTTTAATAAATTCAACAACTTTTAAATTGTTGTCAGTAACCAATCTGCTGTGGGGTGTTTCAAAAACATAACCATTATTTTTGCCGTTTTTATACCAAACTGTATCTGCATCCCAACTGATGCTTTGGTTATACAAAGTTATATTTACCCCACCCGGCGTTTTCATACCAACAAGCGCTTTTGCTATCAAATAAAATTCAACCCCATTTGGATATGATTCTTTCTTCGGTGTTCCTAATCTATACGGCTTGCTAACAGTAGAAAAACGGGAAATATTATATTTTTGAAAATCCACTTGGACAACCAATCCATCTTTATGGGCAGCTGTAAAACAATCATCTTTGTCTTTTCTGACGCCTGGACCACGATCTTCAGAAATTTTTTCCGTCAATGATTCAACATCTTTTTTAAAATCAGCATCAATTTCACGTAATTTTTCACGCAAATTTTCATCAAAATAATTATGACTAAGTTGGTTTCTTAACAAAATATATTTTTGCCATTTTAAAAATTCTTCATGCGATAATATCCCGATATTTTCAGCATATTTCCACGCCGACAATTTTTGTAAATCGTGTCCGCGTGTCAAACAATGTCTCATCAATTCACATTCCACAGATAACAACACTTCCAAGAACCAAGACCTGTCCAAATACCAACTTATATATTCTATCTTGTCGATTGTCTGGTCCTTGTCGTCAATTATTTTAACATTTGGCAACAATTTGTTTATGGCTTTACTCAAAGGATAATGTTTGTCATCTAACAATGGGCGATTTAATTCAACTTCAATATTTTTATTTTCTGCATAAACCGCCTTGGCGCGTTGTACAAATTTAGAATTACTTTCAGGTATCTCACGTATAATACGATTTGGATTAATTTGGCGAATAATGTGTTGCATTTGATGCAATGCATTTACGTATATTTTTTCACGCTGAATATTTGTCGTTTTCGAAACATCACAAAATGTCAAATATGATTTCGCATAATCTGCACGTTTTTTTACATTTTCTGCCGACTTTTCAACACCAAAACAACCGAATCCATCCAAAGTATCCCATTGATGACGAATAAAATTACGAATATTTATATAATCTTGAAAATCTTTTGCTGAATGAATCAAACCCTCTTCTTGTGCCATCAAAAACGCGGTGTCATCTTTTTTGTTTTGTGGCAAATTATATCTGTCCCGTAAAATACTTTGAAATTTTTCAACGAAAGATGCCATAGTTTCCAAAATAACATTTTCATTTTTTATTGTCATTTCTGCAGACAAAACATGTGCTGTTACTCTTTCTGTATCGTCTTCTATATCATTTGCTGGTTTAGCTAAACGTTCCGCCAGATGTAACGAAACACAAAACTGGGTATATAAATCTTGGTCCTTAAGGATATTTATTATTGGTTCGTCCCGTCTTTTTTGACCAATCCAAATCAATTTATAATATCCACCAATTATGAATTCCACATCACCCAATGTCGCATTTTTAGAAAACCCTAAATGACAACGTTCTATGGCTGACGGCAGTTCCATATTTGCACTTTTTAAGACAAATGGTGGGGCCGTAAAAAATGGTGCTTTTGATGCTTTTTGGTTTGAATCGATATGCCGTAATATTACAAATACTTTGGTTTCGTCATTTGAAGTATTATTATCAATAAAGTCATCAAATTGTTGTTTTTCTTTTTTTGTTATTAATGTTGGAAGCCATGGCCAACCCTGTTCATCTAAAGCCATATTTTCAAGCTGGGAATAAGCTAAATCATATGCTTGTGCATATTTTAATAAATGTTCATTTAATCGCACTGCACATAAAAAATCATCATAAATAGCAGTCAGCTCGTTAATCTGAGCCACAGAGAAAGGTTTATAAATATTATTGTTATTGTTTGTCATATTATGACAAAACTGTACAAAAGAAATATATTTTGTCAAGATTTAAAACCTAAAAAAACCGCCGAAATGGCGGTTTTAATCTCTGGTGGATGTTAAGAGACTCGAACTCCTGACCCTCTGCGTGTAAAGCAGATGCTCTAACCAACTGAGCTAAACATCCAGAAAAGCAGGCCTATAATAACCCGTTTTTTTCTAAAAGTCCAGCATTTTTTAATCTAATGGCAGGCCACCTGTTATTTGCCCCATCATATTATCGATTAAAGTATCTGCCTTCTTTTTTGCATCTTTGTATGCATCTGTCACTAATTTTGATAAAACATCTGCACCCAATTTCAAAGATTCAGGTTTAATAACCACAGATACCAAATCGTATTTGCCGGTCATATCTACAACCACATCACCATTTCCTGCAATACCTTTGACATGCATATCTGCCAAAGAATCTTGGGCAGCAGATATTTTTGATTGTAAATTTTTGGCATTTGCCATTAAAGATTCCATATCCATTTTTATTCTCGTCTTTTTTTAAATATTGGGCGATTAAGAAATCGCCCAACATATTTTTATTTTACTTCTTTACCTGTTTTTTGGTCGATACCAACCATGCTCATACGTGTTTTACCACGTTTATCAGCACCCATATATCTGACATAAACAGTATCGCCAACATTGTATTTTGCATCTTCAATTTTAGCAATACGTTCACCTGTGATTTCAGATATATGAACCAAAGCTTCAAAGCCCTTTAAGATTTTAACAAACAAACCGAAATCTTTGATTCCAGATACTGTTCCTTGATAGATTTGACCAACCTCTGGTTCAGCAACAATATCTTTGATTCGATTCATCGCATCTTGTGCTTCTTCTTTTGTAGATGCCAAGATTTTCACAGAACCATCATCTTCTAATTCGATTTGAGTATTTGTTTCACGTGTCAAAGCCTGAATCACAGAACCGCCCTTGCCAATAACTTCGCGGACCTTGTCAGGATTGATTTTCATTGTATAAATTTGAGGTGCAAATTCAGACAATTTTGCACGTGGTGCCTTGATTGCTTTTTCAATCTTGCCCAAAATGTGCATACGACCATCTTTCGCTTGCGCCAAAGCCCGTTCCATAATTTCAAATGTAATAGATGTGATTTTGATATCCATTTGCAAAGCTGTGATACCACGATCTGTACCTGTTACTTTGAAATCCATGTCGCCCAAATGGTCTTCGTCACCCAAAATATCGGTCAAAATGGCGTAATCATCACCTTCTTTGATTAATCCCATTGCGATACCAGCCACAGGACGTTTCATTGGAACACCACCATCCATCATAGCCAATGTAGCACCGCATGTTGTTGCCATAGATGAAGAACCGTTTGATTCCAAAATATCTGAACAAATACGGATAACATAATCAAATTCAGAACGAGATGGAACCATTGGATGAACTGCACGCCATGCCAAATTACCATGTCCTAATTCACGACGACCTGGGGATTTCAAACCTTTGGCTTCGCCAACTGAATAACCTGGGAAATTATAATTCAAAATGAAATCGCGTTCATCATCACCATCCAAAGATTCAACTGGCAATGCATCATTTCCACCACCCAAAGTCAAAGAAACCAAAGCTTGGGTTTCACCACGTGTGAACAAAGCAGAACCGTGTGCACGTGGCAATACGCCCAATTCAATTTCAATTGGACGAACTGTTTTTGTATCACGACCATCAATACGTGGTTTACCAGCCAAAATATTACCACGCATAATACGAGCTGTAATATTTTCAATAATTTCATCTGCCCATGATTCCAATGTAGATGTAGCTGTTGTTGTATCTGGGAATAATTCTGGGATACGTGTTTTAGCAGCTGCATGTATTTGTGCCAATGTATCAAGACGAACCAATTTTTCTTTGATTAACAAAGCCTTTTCGATTTCGTCTGCATATTGTTCAAAATCTTGTTCCATTGTGACATATTCAGATGATACAGCAGGTATTTCCCAACGTTCTTTGCCTGCTTTTTCAACAAATTCGTTAATTGCATTAATAACAACCTGTTGTGCATCAAAACCGAATTTCACAGCACCCAAAGTTGTTTTTTCATCCAATTCACCAATTTCAGATTCAACCATTAACACACCGTCTTTTGTAGCGGCAACAACCAAATCCATTTCTGAATCTTCTGTTTCTTTTTTTGATGGGTTTAATAAATATTCGCCGTCTTTGTATCCAACACGTGCAGCACCAATTGGGCCAGCAAATGGAACACCAGACAAAGCCAACGCAGCAGATGATGCAATCATAGCCAAAATATCAGGTTGATTTTTCTTGTCATAAGAAAACACCTGGGCAATGATTTGAACTTTGTTTTTAAATGTTTCTGGGAACAAAGGACGAATAGGTCTGTCGATTAAACGTGCAACCAAAGTTTCAGAAACACTTGCTTTGCCTTCACGTCTGTCGCGTGAACCAGGGATACGACCGGATGATGCGTATTTTTCCTGGTAATCAACGGTTAAGGGGAAGAAATCTTGTCCTTCGACTGCGGTCTTTTCAGCACACACAGTTGCCAAAACCATTGTTTCACCCATAGTAGCCATCACAGCGCCAGTTGCCTGTTTTGCATAACGGCCTGTTTCCAACTTAACAGTTTCATTTCCGTATTTGAATTCAACACATACGGGATTGTTTAATTCATGTTTTTCTGATTTACTAAAAAAACTAAACATATTTGTTTCTCCATTTTTTACTTGTTTACCATTTAAATGCAGAGACAAATCATTCGTTTTTGTATTCCCTTAAATTTAGCAAAATACAAGAAAGAATAATTCCATCCCTGCAATTCCGTTCTTTGATTATAGTTTATATTTATTTGTTTGCAACAAAATTACCATAATCATACAAAAATGGTTACAAACCCATTTTTGCCTTCATTTCACACAACACTGGTGTTTGTACATGCAACAATTTTGCGCGTTCTATCAAACCATTTAATGCGAAAACGCCTTCGACAGTACCCACAATTTTTTCACCACGTGCTATTGCCATACCGGCTGAGAAATTACGACTGGTTGGTGATGTGGCAGATAAAAACAAATCGCCAATTCCACACAGACCTAAAAACGTTTTAACATCTGCCCCCATTTCAACCGCCAGATACATTATTTCGTTCCACGCCCGTGCAAATACCAATGCGCGTTCGTTTTCCCCCCTGCCCTGAACTGTCATAAATCCAGATATCAATGCCACAGCATTTTTACCAACACCACAAATTTGTGTACCCAAAATATCTGTTGTGTCCTGTAAATAAAATTCTGACAACGCGATGTGTCCATATTGTCTTATGATGTCGTCACCCGCCAAAGTTGAACCCGTAGGAACACCCATTGCTACCTCACGTGCAAATTGGGGGCCAGACAACACACCAACATGATCACAACTGGGGATTTCTTCTGCTAAAATTTCAGACATAAATTGTCCAGTTTGTGCCTCCATACCCTTGGTACAAATCAAAATCGGTTGTTCGTTATAAACTTCACGCATTTTACGTGCAGTTTCTCTAAAAAATGCAGCAGGTGTTACAATCAGCCATAATTTACATGTCTTTAAATCAGCCATATTATCTGTTCTGGTTATATTTGCCGGCTTTTCAATATCTGGCAATCCATCAAATATACCCTGGTATCCCCAATGTATAACTTCATTACCAGATTTTGCACACGCACAGGCCAATGCAGTTCCCCACGCACCTGCACTAAACACACCTACTTTCATTTTAATTTCCTTAATTTTTTCTCTACCACCGGCTTAACAACCAAACCATCGTCAGACAAATCCAATGCGCGTAAATATGATTTTTTTGCGTTTCTGATATCGCCTTTCTTTACATACATATCACCCAGATGTTCATACAAAGAAGATTCACCCATAGATATTTCGCCGACACGTTCCATTACCTCTAATGCGGCATCAACACCTTCGCGTTTTTCAACGATACACCCTAAAACATCCCATGCGCTGATATCTGATGTATCACGCTTTACCAAAGTCATTGCATAATTATATGCCCTGTCCAAAGATTTGTTTTGCTGCAACCATATACGCGCCTGTAATTTCAAGACATCTGACAATAATCTGTCATCTAAATCCATTATTCTATCCATATCTTTTTGCGCTTTATTTGGTTTGTTAAACATCAAATAAATATCGGCACGATTTTTCAAGAAATATATTTGCCCTTCTTCGCTTAAATTTTTCTGGCGCAAAGCCCTGTTAACATATCTTAATGCCGCATACATATTTCCGTTTTTCACTTCGTTATTCACAGCCAATTTAACAACAGGTATAAACAAAGGATTTTTCTTTGCCAACTTTTTAATTTCATCTTGATTTTCCTTGTTTTCTGCGATTTTCAATTGACCATATAAATACAACGGGCTTTTTTCTGATACAGAATTAAAACTTTTTTCATAATCCCCAGAATTATAAAAATAATATTGTCCCAGATAATAATTTATCGCGTCTTTATGCACACCGTCCGATATATTTTCAGCAAATTTTAACAACAACAAAGACACATCTGTGAAAATCCATATTTTTGCATGTGATACATTTTGAATTATGCTGAAAACCAAATTATTTTTTATTCCTGAATAATTAGACCAATCTGGAATAACATCATCTTCAAATAAATATAAACTGCCAGGTTTAGACATAAAATCATAACGCAAAATATCCATGTCTTCTGTCATGTTATTTTCACGATAAAAAGACATTAAATACAAATAATCATTTATGTTCATAAAATCAGGATGAACCTTGGCAAATTCTTTGGCTGCTGTATCAACATCATTATTCAAAACAGCAATTTGCCCACGAATAAACGCCTTCCATGAGGTTGCAGTATTTGATTCGTTTACATATTGAATTGCGTCCTGGGGTTTGCCCTGTTGAACCGCTGAAAATACCCTTAATCCTGTTAAAAAACTGGATGTGTTTTTGTGATATCTTTTATAGATTTCCGCCCATTTATTATTTTTTACCAAATATGCATCATACATTAACCGCGAAGACATATCTTTGGAATCTTTCAACAAAGGCACGGTATCGACAATTCTGCCATCAAAAAACGAAGTTAAATTTTTTACATAATTTACCTCTGGTGAATCAGATTTTACCCTTTCCACCATTTTTGATGCGGTATTAAAATCATTGACATATAATGCGTGCTGGGACGCCAAAAACAGCCCATAATCAGTATCAACTATATGATCCTGTTGATACACATCATAAGGTTTAATTGTTTGTCCTATGAAACAAGAACAAACAACTATGGTTGCAACTAAAATTACACCCGTATAAAAACTTTTAATATCTTTCATAATGAAATCATGTTAGAATAAAAGTTATGGATAATAAAGAAAAATTTGAAAAATATGAAAATCTTTTGAAAGAATGGGCCCAAAAAATCAACCTTGTTGCGCCCAGCACTTTGTCAGATATTCAAAACAGACATATAAACGACAGCGCCCAATTGGCAGATTATATCCCAAAAAATGTAAATATTATTGATTTGGGCAGTGGCGCCGGATTTCCGGGCGTTGTTTTGGCTATATTGGGTTGGAATGTAATTTGTTTGGAATCTATCACTAAAAAAACAAATTTTTTAAATGTATTAAAACAAGAACTTGATTTACCAAACCTGACCATTGTAAATGATCGAATTGAAAATTTTCTTTCGAAAACACCGGTAAATACCGGGGATTTTGTATTTACCGCACGTGCATTTGCACCTTTGATTAAAATTTTAGATTATACACACAAAAAACATTGCCGGCTTTTTTTATTAAAAGGCCGGGAAATTGAAACCGAAATAAACACCGCAAAAAACAAATATAAATTCGATTATGAACTGTATCCATCTAAAACAGGCGATGGTCATATTTTATATATTAAATCTGTAAAATAACGAATTATTTCACATGAAATAAAATATAACATTTTGTTTTTAGTCAATTTTTATTTTATATTGACTATTTTTTTATAATTTAATATTCTGTTTTTATCAAAAAGGAAGTGAAGAAAATGGCAATTGTAATATCTTTTGCAAATCAAAAAGGTGGTGTTGGCAAAACAACAACCGCTATAAATATCGCCGCATCTTTGGCTGCAATTAACAAACGTGTTTTGTTAATCGACATGGACTCTCAGGGAAATGCTGGCACAGGACTGGGTTTTGTTCGTGCTGCACACAAACAAAATGTATATGATGTTTTGATGGAAAATTCAAAAATCGAAGAGAATATTTTAACCACAGCGGTCAAAAATATGCATATATTACCGGCATCTGCTAAATTAGCCGGCGCAGAATTAGATATGTTAGATTTGGAAAATCGCGAATACCGCCTAAATAATGCATTGGAAACTATATCAAACAATTATGATTTTATACTGATAGATTGTCCGCCTGCTTTGGGTATACTGACTATAAATGCTTTAACCGCTTCTGATTATGTTATTATACCTTTGCAGTGCGAATTCTTTGCATTAGAAGGTGTTCAACAACTGTTATCTACAATCCAAGCAATAAAGCAAAAATGGAATCCAGACCTTGATATTTTGGGCATGGTGTTAACAATGTACGATAAAAAATTGGGATTAACCAAAGCGGTTGAAGAAGATGTGCGCAACACATTTGGCGATAAAGTATTCAAAACCATTATTCCACGAAATGTTCGCGTTTCAGAAGCGCCCAGCCACGGAAAACCCGCCCTATTTTACGATTTTAAATCTACGGGCGCCCAGGCATATCTACGTGTCGCAACCGAAGTCGTTAACGCATTAGAAAAAAGGATTTAAAAATGTCTTCTAAATTTTTAGGTAAATCTTTGGCTGAACTACATCAAGAAATGGGTCAAATACCGGACATTTCTGTTTTAACAGGTGCTGAACGCGTTATCGTAAAACAAATTCCTTTAGACCAAATCAGCCCTAACCCAGATCAACCCAGAAAACATTTTTCCGAAAAGGAATTAAATGAATTGGCGGAATCTGTGCGTGAAAAAGGCGTTTTGGTTCCAATCATATTGCGCAGTGTTAAAAACAAACCTTATCTTTACGAAATTGTCGCTGGGGAACGCAGATATCGCGCATCACAAATCGCAGGTTTAAAGGAAATACCGGCATTGGTAAAAACTTTGGATGAAAAAAATGCAATGGAAATCGCTTTGATTGAAAATGTCCAACGCGAAAACCTGAATCCAATTGAAGAGGCCGAAGGATATAAAAACCTGATGGAAAAATGCGATTATACTATCGAAGATATATCTAAATTGATTGGTAAATCTGAAAGCTACATTCGCAATCTTATGCGTATAACAACCCTGCCTGATTCGGTCAAAGAATTGGTAAAAAGTGGTGAATTATCGGCATCTCACGCACGAACAATCGCTGTGTCCGACAACCCAGAACAATTGGCGCACGACATTATAAATAACAAATTGTCTGTGGCAGATGCACAAAAACAAGTTAAAACAACTGACCGTTCAAAAACCAGTCGTTCTTTCACAAAAACAACTATGGATCCTGTATATGTCGCAAAATTGGAATCCAGATTATCAAAGACATTTAATACATCTGTAAAATTGCGTGAAAAACGGGGTGGGGCGGGCGAAATAATTATTAAATTTACAAACCGCATTCAAATGGAAGATTTGATTAAAAAATTACAAAATAATTAGTTATAAAAAGGCTATAAAATGGCGGAAATTGGCGCAATTTACAGACATTATAAAAACCATCAATTATATGAAGTTATTGCCATTGGTAAACATTCCGAAACATTGGAAGATTTGGTTATTTACAAAGCGCTGTACGAATCAGATAAATTTCCAATGGGGCAAATTTGGTGCAGGCCGTTAAAGATGTGGGATGAATTGGTTGATGACAAACCCAGATTTGAAAAAATATCATAATATTTTAATAAAAAAACACCGGCATTTGCCGGTGTTTTTTAATATTTTACCAAACTGTATTATTTAACAGTTGTCGTTGCATTACGGTTATATTTCCAAACGCTTTCACCGGTACCTTTGACCAATGGACGTTCTTTACCGTAAGAAACAGTAGAGATACGACGTGCATCTATACCGTCTTTAACCAATACTTTCTTTGCTGCGTTTGCACGACGTGCACCCAAAGCCAAGTTGTATTCTGCAGTACCACGTTCGTCGCAATTACCCGCAATTTGGATTTTTGTTTTTTCGTGGTTTTTCATATACAAAGATTGTCCCAACAAGTTGTTTTGTGCTTCTTCTGAGATTTCTGCAGAATTAAAAGCAAAGAAAACACGTTGGTCGTTCAAATCAGCAGGTTCAACAATACTGGATCCGCCGCAAGCTGCCAACAGACCAGCAACACCAGCCAATAAAGCAAAGTTTTTTATTTTCATGAAAATACTCCCTTGAGTTTTTGTTGCTCTGGGTTTATTGTATATCAATAAATATTTAAAATCAAGGACAAATCATGGGATATAATGCTTTGCAAGATTTGAACATGGCAGGGGTTCAATGGGAATTGACTGAACAACCTGTAATTCAGGGCATACCTAAAACAGAAGGAAAAAAATCAAGCCCAGAATCAACAACCCGAAACACAGAAAAAAATATTGTTGTGCCTGCCGTGGCACCTGTTGTTTTAGATTCTGTTACAAAAATGTTGGAATCTTGCAATGATATCGATTCGTTAATGAACGTTATAAAAAACGTAAATCATCCTTTGCGTTCTGGTGCAACCAACACCGTTCTTCCAAACATTGCAAAAAATCCAAATGGTTTAATTATTATAACCGATATGCCGAACACAGATGATGATTTATCGGGTCGTATTTTTTCGGGAAATACCGGTGATTTATTGGATAAAATGTTGTCTGCTATACAAATGTCACGCGAAAATGTGTCGCTGATTCCATTGGTTTTTTGGAAAACACCGGGCGGACGCACACCGTTAAGCGAAGAATTAAAATTAACCCGTCCAATACTTGATAAAATGATAGATTTGTTAAAGCCACAAATCGTAATTACATTTGGAACTTTGGCCGCAACGGAAATAGGGCAAACTAATTTAACATCTAATCACGGAACAGAAATTAAAACAGACAAAGGATATACAATTATTCCGTTATTCCATCCAAATTATTTGATATTAAAACCCAGTGCAAAAAAAGATGTTTGGGCAGTGCTTCAAAATGTGCAAAAAATGTTGAAAATATCGTAAAAATATTTAATAATCACATTAGCTATTATTAAAGGAGCACAACAATTAAACAAACAAATAATAATAAATCCCGTGATATGGGACCACGTGTAAACGAAAAGATTTCCGCAAAAACCGTCCAGGTAATCAGCCAAGACGGCCAAAATCTTGGGGTTATGGATATATCTGATGCTTTGAATACAGCATATGATTCAGGTTTAGATTTAGTTGAAATCAACGCATCTGCATCACCTGTATTGGTCAAGATTATGGATTACGGAAAATATAAATATGAACAGAAAAAACGTGCAAGTGAAGCACGCAAAAAACAAAAAACAGTTGAAGTTCGTGAAGTTTGGGTAACCCCTGTGATTGAAGAAAACGATTTCAATGTGAAAATGAAAAAAGTTTTCGAATTTCTGGATGGTGGTAATAAGGTAAAAATTGCGGTTATGACACATGGTGATAAACGTGTTTTGGCACGCACCAGGGATGCTGTTCCACAATTGTTTGCCAGAATTATAGATTTGATTGGCGACAGGGGTGTTGTTGAATCTAAATCAAAACCCGAAGATCGAACAAAATCAATTATTATCGCACCTGCGAAATAAAATTTACGCCCGATATTTTGGTAACTATAAATACCATTTTATTGGGCGTTTTTTTATTTGTTAAACAAAGTTTATTTGTTGCAAAACAGGTTTTTATGCTGTATTGTGATTTAGACGAAAACAAAAGGAAAAATTATGGATTCTAATAAACTTTCTTTTGAAGAAGCATACAAACAATTAACCGATATTGTTCAAAAAATGGAATCTGGCGAATTGCCATTGGCTGATTCTGTGGCCGCATACGAACAGGGTATAAAATTAAAGGCATATTGCGAACAATTATTGAAAGAAGCCGAATTGAAAATTGAAACATTAAAGGTATCTAATACCGGTGAATAATATGGCCGAAAAAAATAAACTTTCACCTGTGATGCAACAATATGTTGATATGAAATCTGAAAATCCAGATGCATTGTTGATGTTTCGTCTGGGTGATTTTTACGAGGCCTTTTTTGAAGATGCAAAAACCGTCAGTGAAACGCTCAGTTTGGTTTTAACACATCGTGGCACAGATGGTTTTGGTGCAGATGTCCCTATGTGCGGAATTCCATGGCACGCAGCAGATAACTATTTTGGTCGCTTGGTGCGCGCAGGATTCAAGGTTGCCCTGGTTGAACAAATGGAAACACCGCAACAGGCAAAACAACGCGGACATAAATACATAGAACGCAAAGTTATTCGTGTTTTAACACCAGGCACTATCACAGATGAAAATTTATTAACACCAAAAAATTCAAATTTCTTGGTATCTGTTGTACCGACAGGCGAAACAAAATTCGATATCGCAGGTTGCGACATTTCCACAGGTGAAATTTTTATTGGCGAAACAGATTCTATTCTGGACGATATGATTCGCATAAATCCTGCTGAAATAATTTATCCAGAAAGGGACGCGGAAAATTCAACAATAAAAACCCTGCGCAGTTTATATAAAACAACACCAGTATATGAAAAATTATACGTGCGCAGCGATATAAATTTAATTGTATCGCATGTGTTCGGCGGAAATGTTAAATCTGATAATGTTGATAATATTTGCGCAACGACATTAATGGCGGGCTATTTATTTAATACACAACGCGGTGCAAATATATCTTTTCGAACACCATATAATTTTAAATCAGGCCGTCAATTATTGATTGATTCTGCCACGTGGAAAAGTTTGGAAATAGATGCACCAATTAATGATGGAGGCACATGTTTATTGGATGTAATTGATAAAACAATTACTGCATCTGGGGCACGCAAATTGCGCTCTTACCTGCGTACATTACCGGGGGACAGGGATGTTATTTTATCCCGCCAAGAACACATTGGACATTTATTGTTAAATCGTCCTGTGATGTCAGAAATTACCGGTATTTTATCACATGTACCTGATGTAAATCGTGCATTGTCGCGTTTGCTGTCGGGCCGTGGCACACCACGCGATTTGCGTAATGTCGCCGAATTTTTAAGTATATTAGACGGTGTTAAAAATGTCGGTCAAAAATTAGATTCTCTGTTGTCTGAAAAATTCAATCAAATACAAACATATGATGATTTTTCAAATGAATTACAATCTGCATTAAATGATGATTTACCTACATTTTTCAGGGACGGTAATGTAATTAAAAATGGATTTGATTTATCTTTGGATAATATGCGTCAATTATCTACGGGCGCCAAAGAAACAATCGCTCAATTACAGGCAGAATACATTTCCCAAACGAATATCAATACATTGAAAATCAAATTCAATAATATTCTGGGATATTTCATAGAGGTTCCATCATCCCGTGCAGATGTTTTAATGAACCCTGAATCAGGATTTATACACCGTCAAACTATGGCTGGCAATATGCGTTTTACAACATCTAAATTAATTGATTTGGATAATGATATACGAAACGCATCCGACAAAGCGGCCGCGATAGAGGCGGAAATTATCAACACTTTGATAGAAAAAATTCGCGAAATTGCCGACAATTTGATGAACACAGCAGATTTAATCGCTGATTTGGATGTATGGTTGGCACTCGCAAATTGTGCAGATTTTTATTCTTGGGTTCGACCGAACATAACAAATTCAACTGAATTTAATGTTATCGGTGGTCGTCATCCTGTGATTGAATCTGTTTTAAAAAAACACGGCGATAATTTTGTTAAAAATGATTGCATGTTAAATGACAAAGCGGTTGCTTTATTAACAGGTCCAAACATGGCCGGTAAATCGACATATTTACGCCAGAATGCGATTTTAGTTGTTTTGGCTCATCTGGGGTCATTTGTTCCTGCTACATCTGCCACAATTGGAATTTGCGACCAATTATTCAGTCGTGTTGGTGCATCAGATAATTTGGCGGCGGGCCAATCTACATTTATGGTTGAAATGGTTGAAACTGCAAACATATTAAATCGGGCTACAAAGAAATCATTTATTATATTTGATGAAATAGGGCGTGGAACATCAACATTTGATGGTATGGCAATCGCCCAGGCCGTATTGGAATATTTGAACACATTGACGCCACGCACTTTGTTTGCAACACATTATCATGAATTAACCGAATTGGTTTCCAGTGAAAACCTGTCCAATGTTTCGTGTTTAACAATTGATGTTCGTGAACATAATAACGATATAATATTCCTGCATAAAATTATACCAGGGGTCGCAAATCGTTCTTATGGTATTGCGGTTGCTAAAATGGCAGGCATGCCGAGGCACGTTGTTGAACGCGCAGAACAGGTTTTAAATAATTTAGAATCAAATTCGTTAAAAACACCGGTCAAAGACACAAAAATATCGGTAAAACCTGTCGTTGAAGAAGAAATTAAAAAAGAACAATTATCACTGTTTGGATAAACATGGACGGAATCATCATCTTGGACAAAGACAGTGGCGTTTTCAGCAGAACGGCAGGGTGGCATATTGCTAAAATATTTGGTGAAAAAAAATTTGGACACATTGGAACATTGGATCCAATGGCCAGTGGCGTTTTACCGATTGCAGTTGGAAATGCAACTAAAATGATTCCTTTTATCGAAGATTATTGCCCGAACAAAAAAGAATATCTGTTCGGCCTGAAATTTGGTGTTGAAACAGATTCTTTGGATATAACTGGCAATACTATAAACACAAGTAATTTTATCCCAAACGATACAGATATAAAAAACGCATGTGAAAAATTAGTTGGCGAAATAAATCAAATTCCACCGGTCTTTTCTGCAATTCATGTAAATGGCAAAAGGGCATATGAATTGGCACGCAATGGAGAAAGTGTCGAAATGACACCACGCAAAATAACCATATACGAATTGGAATATGCCGGCAAAAACGATACAGAATATAACTTTCGTGTTGTATGCAGCCGCGGAACATATGTCCGTGCAATTGTTCGCGATATTGCAAAATTATGCAATGCGATTGCGACAACTACATACATCAGACGCACCCAAACAAACGGATTTGATATAAAAAATGCGGTAAAACTTGATTTTTTAGAAAATCTGGTTAATAATGGGGGCAGTGCAAATGAATATTTGCAAACACCAGATTGTGCGCTGGGGGACATTCCGGTAATCAATTTGGATGATAAAGAAACATTATTTTATAAAAATGGTGGCTTTATCAAAACCGATGTGGCAAGCGGTCAAAAGCGCGTATATTGCAATAAAACATTTATTGGAATAGGGTGTGTAAATGACGGTTTTCTGCATCCTAAACGAACTTTATAAACAATAAGGAAAACATAATGTCCGTAACAAAAGCAAGAAAAAGTGAATTGGTTGCAGCATTCAAAACAACCGAACACGATAATGGTGGTTCTGCAGCATCTCAAGTTGCTGTTTTAACAGAACGTATCCGTAATTTAACAGAACACATGAAAAACAACCACAAAGACGAACATTCTAAACGTGGTTTGTTGTTGATGGTTAACCGCCGCAAAAAATTGTTGGCTTACATCAAGAATAATGATGTTTCTGAATACGAAGATTTGATTAAAAAATTGGGTCTGCGTAAATAATTATGAAAAAGCCGGCAAATGCCGGTTTTTTTATTCATATCTTAAACTGTCAATTGGATTTAATTTTGCCGCTTTGATTGCGGGCATAACACCTGATGACAACCCAACCACAACCGCAACTGTTACAGATAAAATAACAGGCCAGATACTGAACGGGACATCATAGTGTAAAATAAATCGCCCAACCCCCTGGGATAAACCAACCCCCAGAACCAAACCTATCATGGAACCAATAAACGAAATCAACACAGATTCAGATAAAAATTGAATTATGATTACGCGTTCACGCGCGCCAACTGCTTTGCGAACACCTATTTCACGCGTTCTTTCTACCACAGAAACCAACATCATATTCATAATGCCTATGGACCCGACCAATAACGAAACCGCAGCAATAGCGATTAACAATAATTTTAAATAACCTGTAACTGTATCCATTGTTTCCATTATTTGTTTCATATCTGTGATTTGAAAATCATCTTCATCACCGTCTTTTAATTTGTGTCGCTGACGCAGCAGAGAACTGATTTGATCGGTTACAACTGCATTATCTGAATCTTGATATATCTTTAACGCAATCATTGTAACAGAATCAGGAAAGGGCGATCCTTGTAATCGTTTTTTTAATGTTGTTATTGGAATAATCACCATATCATCTTGGGAACCAAAGGCAGAATCGCCACGCGCTTTCATAACACCAATTACAACAAATGGCATATTTTGAATTCGAATTATTTGACCAACAGGATTATCAGGCAACCCCAATTCGCGCGCTGTATCTGGACCAATTACAGCATACGTAGACGCATTTTTTATTGCATTTATATCAAAGAAATTACCGTATTCCATTTCGATATCTTGAATTTCTGTATAATCAGGATATGTTCCCAACATCATAGTCGACCAATTTTTATTTCCATATATAACCTGGGCAGAACCACTTTGTGCAGGTGTTACAGAAAAAACATCTGGTAATTTTCGTATTTGTTCTGCATCTGTAATAGTCAATGTTCGTTTGTTTCCTGTTCTTATTCCACCAGACCGCGCCGCGCCTGCGCGTATAACAATTGTATTTGTGCCAAGGGATGAAAATTGATCTGTGATAGATTTTTGAACTGTCTCCCCAACTGCCACCATAATAACAACAGCCATAACACCAATAATAATTCCCAATACGGTCAAAAAAGATCGTAATTTATTACCACTGATTGACAACCAAGATTCTTTCAATATATCAATTATTGTCATTTTTTATTTCGCTGTTCTGATTTGATTAAAACTGATTCGTTTGCCGGTATTTTTCCGTCATAAGTCACCCGCCCGTCATAGATATGTATTACGCGATTCGCGTATTGTGTTATTTCAAATTCATGGGTTATCATAACTATGGTTATTCCCATTTCTTTATTTAATTTTTTAAAAAAACGTAAAATTTCATTTCCTATCTTGGAATCTAACGCACCAGTTGGTTCATCCGCCAATATCAATTTAGGATTACCAGCCAGTGCACGCGCAATCGCAACACGTTGTTTCATACCGCCTGATAATTGTGTTGGAAAATATGTTTCAAAATTTTCCAAATCAACCAATTTTAACATTTCTTTGGCACGTTGAATTCTGTCCGCCATAACCCAACCGCGATACATCAAAGGCAACATAACATTGTCCAACATATTTCGTTTTGGTAATAAATTAAAATTTTGAAAAACAAAACCTATGTATTCATTTCTTATTGTTGCTAATTCGTCAGGTTCCATTGTACTGATATCTTTGCCATATAATTTATAAACCCCAGATGTCGCAGAATCCAAAGCACCGATTATATTCATACATGTTGATTTCCCCGAACCGCTGGGCCCCATAATAGATACAAATTCGCCCTGCATCACATCAAAAGAAACATCAAATAAAACCTGTTGTTCACCACCAACAGCCAATGGAAATTTTTTACATATTTTATCCATAGATATTATTGGTATATCGCGCATTTATTTTCCCCACTACATTCTTGGCCCGCCACGCAAGGTACTTTTGTTTTTTGAAATTTGACCTGTGAAACCAATTATCAATTTATCGCCATCTTTGATTTCATCAGAAATAATTTGCGTTTCAGTTGGTGTGGTTAAACCTTTCTTATATGGAACAAAAACAATATCTTTGTCGCGCTTGATTGCCAGATGTGTTTTGGGTGTAATATCATCTTTTGCACCATCAACTATGTCTTTATAAGAGCGAATCAATAAACCTGAATTTTTTGTTTTCCATATATCTTCTGCCCTGGCCACAACAACGGTTACAAAAGCGGTCATTCCCGGCATCAATTTTAAATCTGCATTATCAACATTTATAACCACAGTATAAACAACTACATTTGATACGGTTGTTGGCGATAACCTGATTTGATAAACATCGCCTTCAAAGGTTTGATTTGGATACGCATCGACAGTAAATGTTACGCGTTGACCTTCTTTAATCATACCGATATCGGCTTCACTGACAGCGGTTTCAATTTGCATTTTTGATAAATCTTCGGCTATTTCAAATAAATCAGGCGTTTGGAAAGATGCGGCCACAGTTTGACCTTTGTCCACTTTACGTGATATCACCGTTCCATTCACAGGCGAAGTGATTGTAGCGTAACCCAAATTTGTAATTGCGCGATCATATGAATATTGTGCTTTGTTCACCGCTTGTTGTGCCTGTTCATATGTAGTTTGAGATTTTTCCATTTCTGCACGCGATATAAAACCGTCATTATATAATGATTTATTTCTGTCATATTCACTTTTAGAATATTTCAATTCAGATTTTGCTGCGTCTAATGAAGCCCTGGCTTCATCCACTGTTGATTTTAATACAGACGGTTCTATGGTTAACAAAACATCCCCTTGTTTAACATGGGAATTATAATCAACAAAAATATCTTCTATAGTACCAGAAACTTGCGATCCAACATTAACAGTATTCACGGGCATTATTTCTCCGGTCGCCGTAACTGTTTGAACAATATCGCCACGCGTAACATCTACGGTTATGTATTTTTTGTCTTTGCTGATATTTTTTGCGAAAAATAAAAAATATATACCAACACCAATCAGTATGATTATTATAAACCACCATTTATTGCGCCATAACCAAAAGTTTTTTAACGAAAAGGCCGGTTTATTTTCCATTTTTTGTTTCCTTTAATCCTGATTTTATATCGCCAATTGCCAACGCAACCGCAGCCCGCTTTATAAACAAATCGTATTTCGCAGCATTGTGTTGTTTTTGTGCATCAACCAATTCAGATTGTGCGGTTTGCCAATCCAGCATAGTTGCACGCCCTACTTTGTACATACCGGCACTAACGCGCTCTGATTCAGTTGCAGATTTCAATAATATTTTTGTTTGACCCAGCACTGTTTTCGCGGTTTTATAATTTTGATATGCAGTAAAAACATCCATAGTCGCATTATTTGATACACTTTGTTCTGTGTATTTTGCACTTTCATAATCTGCATTTGCAGAACGCGCATTATAAATATTGGAAAAGCCGGCAAAAATCGGCATAGACACAGACACACCGAATTTTCCACTGATATGTCCTGACATATCTTTGAATAAACCACCGACTGTTTTTTCATTTAATGTCGCAGTCCCGTTTATCGAAAAAGAAGGTAAATTTTTCAAAAACATACTGTTTCTTCTGTGCCATGCAACACTGGTTTGTGCATTTGCTTTTAATAAATCTGGTCTTTGTTTTTTTGCAATAGAAATCAGTTTATCTAAATCTTCGGCTTCTGCATCACCACCAAAACTGGACGGCATATCTTTGATTTTTATATCTTGGCTGGCGGGGAAAGATAAAATATTTAACAGGGTTCCTTTGGTAATTTCCCGGTTATTTTTAGATTGTTCCAATGATAATTGAAAACTGGCCAATGTTGTATCCGCTTTATATACATCTGCTTTGGCAACTATGCCTGATTTATATTTTTTATCTGCGATATTTTTTGCGGTTTGTGCAACGGTCAGTGCAGATTCTGCGGACCTAACATCTGCGTCTGCATTCAGCAACGCGTAATAAGCACCTATGATTGAATAAATAAAATTTTGAATTGTTTCATCATAATCAAAACCTGCTGCACGATATGTCGCTAAAGATTGTGCAAAATCAGATTCTCTTTTTCCAAAATCAAATATTAAATATGAAGCAGACAAGGATGCGGTATAATCCCAATCATCATGTATGGTATGTGAACGCTCTGCATTACCAGATGCAGAAACACTTGGTAAATAATATGAATATGTTGAATTTTTTGTGAACCTTGCTGATTGTAATGCCATATATGCTGCCGCAGTTTGTGGATTACGACACAGTCCTATATTTATAACCTCTGGCAATGACATTTCTTGATCCGGGATATAACGCATGGTCGCACAATTTTCTTGTGCCACCGCGGACATCGAAAAAAACACGAAAAGGCCGGTAAAATATCTCATATATCCCCCTTGTTTGTATATAAAGATATCTTTTTAAACGCTCAAAAAACAGGGGAATGAATTCTTGGGTTTTATGATTTTTTTATTTATTGAATTTTTATGTTGAAATGTGTTTATTTTTTGCCTAATATGCTGTTACGCGAAGGCCAGGTGGCAGAGTGGTTATGCAGAGGACTGCAAATCCTTGGATGCCGGTTCGATTCCGACCCTGGCCTCCAAATTTAGAAATGATAAAACAAATCACTATTACCAATTTTCGAAATCACAAATCTTCCAGAATAAATATTCAAGATTATAAAAATGTCATTATCACGGGATTAAACGGTGCCGGGAAAACCGCTATATTAGAGGCAATTTCTTTATTATCAGGCGAACGTGGTTTACGTGGTGTGGAAACCCAGGTTATGGCACGATTTGATGGTGATGGTGGTTTTTCTGTATTCGCAACAACAATTGATGAATCTGATATTTGCGTGTTTTTAAATCCAGGCGAAACAAACAAACGCATTAAAATAGATAATGAAAATTCCAGCTCGGCTGAATTGGCAAAAAGATTACGCATAGTTTGGTTGACCCCACGTGAAGACAGAATTTTTACAGAATCTGTTTCGGACAGACGCGCATTTTTTGATCATCTGGTTGCCAGTTTTGAACCGTCGCACCTGGGTCGTATTACCCGTTTAAATAAATTATTATCGGAAAGAGCCGGTATTTTGAAATCTGGCGGGGATAAAAATTGGTTGGATATATTGGATAAACAAATTGCATCTACCGCTATTGCGATTGGCGCGGGCCGAATCAGATATGCCGCGGAAATCAACTATTTCTTTGAAACTGGCGCGGTTTCTGTTGATGGTCAAATTGAAAAATTACTATTGGAAAACACATTGACCAATGCTGAAAATATTTATTTTGAATATTTAACAAAAAATCGCGAATTGACCGGGGATAAGATGGTAATTGATGGTGCCCATAAATCAGATTTTGGTGTATTTAATAAATTATTAAATCTGCCCGCGAATATAACGTCAACCGGTCAACAAAAATCTATTTTGATTGATTTGATTTTGGCACATGCAAAATTGATTCACATAAAAACCAACCAAAAACCTTTGATTTTGTTGGACGAAGCGGCGGCACATTTAGACAATATGGCACGTGAAAAACTATTCGCTGAATTGAATAAATCAGATGCCCAGGTTTGGGCAACAGGTCTGGACGAATCTGTATTTAAAAATATACCGAATGCTGTATTTGTCACTTGCCAAAATGGCGAAATAAGTAATATAGTTACAACGGAGAAACAAGATGCATAAAATAGATTATCAACAATTATTAGATAACGCATTAAAATCTGTTGTCAAAGAAGCCCTGATTTACGCACAATTCAACGGACTGGGCGATGATGCGGGTTTTTTCATAACATTTAAAACACGCGATCCAGGTGTTGTGTTGCCTGACTTTTTGAAAATCAGATATCCTGATGTTATGACAATTGTTTTACAATATTCTTATAATAACTTAAATGTGTCAGACAAAGAATTTGGTGTTCAATTAACATTTGATGGACGTCCATTTTTTATACGCGTTCCATTTTCTGCTTTGGTTGAATTCAAAGATCCGTCCACAGAATTTATGTTATCTTTCCATCCCAAACAACAATCATCTGCCAATATGGACAAAGATATCGAATTACCATTGGAAGAAAAACCCGGATCGGTTCCAGATGATAAACGTGTTGTTTCTTTGGATGAATTTAGAAAGAAAAGAAATTTATAAAAATTTAAGAAAATACCGGCAAATGCCGGTATTTTTTTATTCTTCTGTTTTAACTTCTGCCTGCTTTTTTTCAGCCAGATAATGTTCCAACCAATGATTGTCGGTTTTTAACTGTCGAACATCAGAGTTATTTAACAATTCTTTCTGCAAAGGTATTGTTGTTTTAATACCTTCGATTGTGAATTCATCCAACGCACGTTCTGCACGCATTATACATGCAGGTCTGGATTGTGCATGAACGACCAATTTCGCAATCATAGAATCATAGGTGGATGGAATTGTATATCCAGTATATGCCGCAGAATCAACACGAACGCCCAAACCACCAGATGGTGCATATAATGTTATCAATCCAGGATTTGGAACAAATGTTTCAGGATCTTCCGCATTAATACGGAATTCAATCGCATGTCCATGGGCAATTAAATTAGATTGTGTATAACCCAATTTTTCACCCGCAGCAATTCTGATTTGTTCACGCACCAAATCAACACCATATACCATTTCGGTTACAGGATGTTCCACCTGTAATCTGGTATTCATTTCCAGAAAATAGAATTTTCCATCTTCGAACATAAATTCAAATGTACCCGCATTTGAATATTTCATTTTCTTGGCCGCGTTCTTACAGATTTCAATCATATCATCACGCTGTTTTTGTGTTAATATGGCGGCAGGGCATTCTTCCATGACCTTTTGATTTTTGCGTTGCAGGGAACAATCGCGTTCACCAAAAATTACAACATTACCATGTTTGTCGCCCAATACTTGAAATTCAATATGACGCGGATGTAATAACAATTTTTCCATATACAAAGTGTCATCACCAAACGCAGTTTTAGATTCCGCTTTGACCAATGGGAATGCTTCGCGTAATTCGTTTGCATTATTCACAGCGCGCATACCACGACCACCACCACCTGCGGCGGCTTTAATCATGACCGGGTATCCAATTTTATCGGCCCAAACAAGAGCGTCATCTAAATTTTTGATTGCGCCGTCTGACCCTGGAACAACCGGCAAACCACATTTAATAGCGGTTTGTTTTGCGTTAACTTTGTCGCCCATTTTGCGAATCATATTTGCATCAGGCCCAATCCAAATCAGACCATGTTGTTCAACTTTGTCTACAAAATCGGCACGTTCTGATAAAAATCCATAACCAGGATGTATCGCATCTGCATTTGTTAACAGGGCAGCAGTTAAAATTGCCGATTCGTTCAAATAAGATTCAGAAGATTGTGCAGGCCCAATACACACAGATTCATCCGCCAATTTAACATGCATAGCGTTTTTATCTGCAGTAGAATAAACCGCAACAGTTCTGATTCCCATATCGCGACATGCACGAATAATTCGCAGTGCAATTTCACCACGATTCGCGATTAAAACTTTTTTAATTTGAGGCATGATAAAAAACCTATTCGATTACAATGATTGGTGTATCAAATTCCACAGCAGCGCCGTCTGTGACCAAAATTTCTTTCACAACACCATCAATATCCGTCTTTATTGGATTAAATGTTTTCATTGCTTCAACCAACGCAACAGTATCACCCGCATGCACCGTATCACCGATTTCTACAAAATGTTTTGCACCTGGTTCTGGGGACAAATAAACAACCCCAACCATTGGAGATTTCAAAGCATGTCCAGTAACAGCACATTCTTCGTTTGCTTTATTTGGTTGTGCAACAAAACCGACAGGGGCAGCAACCGCCTGTTGTTTTGATAAATGAATATGTTTACGGTATAAACCTAAAAACAGTTGACGTTCTAAATCAAGTTCTGTTATGCCCATTTCATCCATTAATTTGGACATATTTTCAACTGTTGAACGAAAAGATGTCATAATTATAAATCCTTTTTATAAACCTTATGTATAAATTTTATCACAATGTTTTATTATGTCAAGGTACAGGATCATATCCGCATCCCCCACCAGGTCTGCATCGTGATATTCGTTTTATTCCCATCCAAATCCCGTGAATTAAACCATATTTGTCGATTGCTTGGCGTGTATATTCACTGCAAGTTGGAACAAATCTGCATGCGCAACGCCCACCAATAAAGGGCGATATACAGATTTGATACAGACGCACAAAACCACATCCAAATTTGGTAAAAATGTTATTTTTATTCGGCATTTGTTTGGGATAATTGAATAATTTTATCAAATGCTTTCTTGGTTTCACGACGGCCATCTTCACGATTTGTTTCTAAAACACGGGCTTTTGCGATAAAAACATAATCAAATTCAGGCATCATAAAATCTTCATTGAAAGCAATCCAATCACGCAATAAACGTTTGGCGCGGTTTCTGTGTACCGCCAATTTAAACACCTTCTTGGATGCGATAATTCCATATCGCGGATCACTTTTTATTTTTACAGGTTTAACCTTTAAAACAAAAGAGGGCAGTGCCACTTTCAATACATCTTGTGGCGTTATAAAATCCCTGTGATTGCGTATTGTATGACGTTTCATAATGCCTTATAATACCAGAATATAAATATTTTCAAATAAAAAAGAAAAAAGAGTCCCCAACACTTGATTTTTAAAATGCCTGTTTTATAATGCAAAAAAAACGAAACCAAGGGAAGTATAAATGTATAATTGGTTATTAAAATTCTTTTCTTCTGATATGGCTATTGATTTGGGAACAGCAAACACACTGATTTATGTCAAAGGACGCGGTGTTGTTTTGAATGAACCATCTGTGGTGGCTGTGGCAGAAAACAAGTTATTGGGTCGTAAAGAAATTTTGGCCGTAGGGGCAGAGGCAAAAAAGATGTTTGGTCGTACCCCGGGCAGTATTTCCGCCGTTCGCCCATTGCGCGATGGTGTTATTGCAGACTTTGAAGTTGCAGAAGAAATGATTAAATATTTCATCCGCAAAGTTCATCAAAAGAATCCTTTGGCTGCACCTTTGATTATTATATGCGTTCCATCTTGTGCAACCCAGGTTGAAAGACGTGCTATACAAGAGGCCGCAGATGCCGCCGGTGCACGCAAGGTTTATATTGTCGAAGAATCTACAGCTGCCGCTATTGGTGCAGGTCTGCCGGTTGAAAAACCTGTGGGATCTATGGTGTTAGATATTGGCGGTGGAACAACAGAAGTTGCAGTTATGTCTTTGGGCGGTATTGTTTATTCCAATGCTGTCAGAACCGCTGGGGATCAAATGGACTATGACATTATTGAATATGTCCGCAAAACAAAAAGTTTGTTGATTGGTGAAAGCACTGCCGAAGAAATCAAAAAGAAAATCGGTACTGCAATTATGCCAAAAGATAAAAACAATGAATTAACCATGAAAATCAAGGGTCGTGATTTGATGAGTGGTACACCACGTGAAACAACAATCACAGAATCCCAGGTTGCCAGTGCATTGGCTCAAACAGTTGAAAAGATTTTGAATACTGTTCGTGGCGCATTAAGCGCAACACCACCTGAATTGTCTGCTGATATCGCAGATTTGGGTATTGCGATGACTGGCGGTGGATCATTGCTTCGTGGTTTGGATGCTGCAATTCGTGCTGCTACCGGATTACCTGCGTTTTTGGTTGATAATCCATTGGCTTGCGTTGCATTGGGCAGTGGTAAAATGTTATCAGACGTGGATAAAAACAAACACGTTTTGCAAACAATGTATTAATTCAAAAATATTCGAAAACACCGGTAAATGCCGGTGTTTTTTTATATAAAAATTTATATAACCACAGGAATTTACACAAAATATCGTGTTTTTATTTGCAAATCTGATTTTTGTTGTTATAATCTGTGTTGTTTTGGGTGGTTAGCTCAGTTGGTTAGAGCGTTACGTTGACATCGTAAAGGTCGTTGGTTCGAGTCCAATACCACCCACCAGGATAAAAAATGAAACGAATGCAAATTTAATTTTATAAATAAATTCAAACGGGATTATTTGGACGCCCCGTTTGCGTCCATTTTTTATAAAAAAGGGTTAAAACACAATGGCAAAAAAATATCTTATAACATCTGCATTACCATATATAAATGGGGAATTACATATCGGTCATTTGGTTGGCTGTTGGTTGCCAAGTGATGTCTATGCCAGATTTTGTCGGGCACAAGGACGTGATGTTTTATACATTGGCGGGGCCGATGAACACGGAACGCCTGCTATGGTTGGTGCATGGAAAGAAAATATGCCTGTGTTAGAATATACAAATAAATATTATGAAAAGCATTTACGTGCTGTGTCCGATTTTAATTTATCCTTTGATTTATACGGCCGCACACATACTGAATTACAAGAAAAATTGATTCATGATTTGTTTAAACGCCTGGAAGAACGCGGTTTAATTGAAGAACGTGAAACAGTTCAACCTTTCTCTGTCGATGACGATATGTTTTTAGCGGACAGACAGTTAGAGGGAACATGTCCAAAATGTGGTTATGAAAAAGCACGTGGCGATCAATGTGATAATTGCAGTGCCACATATGAAGCAGATGAATTAATAAACCCACGTTCTGCGATTTCAGGTTCAACAAATATTGAAATGCGTAAAACAAAAAATTTGTTTTTCATGGCATCTAAAATTGAAGGCGATTGGCGCAAATGGTTGTTGCAACACGCGCCAAAATGGTCAAAAACAGCCTCCGCTATCGCTATGGGTTGGGCAAACGAAGGCCTGCACGATACCAGTATTACCCGCGATTTGAAATGGGGTATTCCTGTGAATAAACCGGGATATGAAAACAAAGTTTTCTATGTTTGGTTTGATGCACCATGGGGTTATGTTTCTATATCCCAGGCCGCAACAAAAGATTGGGAATCTTGGTGGAAAAATCCAGATTGTTTCTATGCACAATTTATGGGCAAAGACAATGTAAAATTCCATTCGGTCTTTTTCCCAGAACAACAACTGGCCATGAATGATAATTGGAAAACTGTCGATTTATTAAAGGCGGTTAATTTCTTGAATTTTGAAGGTGGCAAAGTTGCAAAATCAACTGGTAACGGAATCTTTTTGGACAATGCATTAAATATTGCACCATCTGATTGTTGGCGTTATGCATTGATGGCATCTGCACCTGAAACAGACGATACAGATTTCACAATGGCGCGCTTTGTTGATATCGTGAACAAAGATTTAAATGGTTTGTTGGGTAATTTTGTTTCACGTGTTTGCAAACTAAGTGCAAAGAATTTTGGTGAAATTGTACCAAACGGAACTGAAATTGATTCTGAATTGGCAAATAAAATAAACGAAAAAATCGAAGAATTAACAAATGCTATGGAAAAATGCGAATTCAGAAAATCTATCGTTGCGTTACGTGAAATTTATGGTTTGGCAAATGAATATATGACAATCAAAGAACCATGGGCTTTGGTGAAAAATGGTGATTTGAACGGTGCTGGCGCTGTGTTAAATGAATGTTTTCAATTAATTGATTTGTTTGCACGTGTATCTTCACCTTTTATCCCAGATGCTGTCGCAAAGATTCAAAATATATTTGCAAATGAACATGATTTATCATGGCCAACAAAATATGAACACAGAATTTCAAATGGCGAAGGATTTACCGTTCCTGAAAATCTGTTTAACAGACTTGAATTATCACAAGACGAATAATTTCGGTGATATCCCAAAGGGAGATTTTGAGAATGTAAATAACAAAAAGGAAAAGTCATGGCTTTCAAAGCAACCGTTTCTTTTGTATTTACACATATCAACCTTGGACCATTACCACCATTGAAAGATATTCATAATCTGGACCAATTTAAATCATTTATAAATTCTTGCAATATAACTTTGCCATACAAAGTGTCTGTGGTGCGTATGATAAATATAACAAATGAAAAAACCAACCAAATCACACAAATCAAAGATGATGAATTGGTTTTTTATGTTGCAGATAAAATATCATATCCCGCCCAGGTTCATACATATATGCAAAAATATTATGATTCTGAAAAGTATTTCTTTGCTCCTGTACCAGATGATGCCCCGGGTTTATTAGATGCGGTTGTTCCCGAAGGTGGCAGTGCTTGTGCAAAATGGCATATTTTGACCGATACGGATATTGTTGTTGATAAAAACTTGCATCAAATTTGGCGAAATAAAACTGGTACTGTGCCACAAATTTTGATAGATTTCTTCAAAAGAACCAAAGAATATATCCGCACAGAATAAAAAGGGTGAATATATGAAAAAGAAACACAACAGATTTGATACCGAATTCAGTGATTTTTATTTCACAGAATCTGATTTAAACGGCAAAGTTTTAAATACATTTAAACGCAAATATGCGGGCCGATTTGCTGACTATGCGAAATCTTTAAAAACACCATGTCATATTCATTCTGTGTATTCGCTGAATTTTGTTGATACATATCAAACAGATGCAAATGGTTTACACCCTATTGTTCATATTGTTCAAAGACCTATCGATTTTTATGTCGTCAGCAATGAAGAAGAATTAAATAAAGTTTTGGAACAAGTTCCAAATAAAAATATCAAAGTTGTGAACAAAAGATTACATCCTGTACACCCATACCAAGATGACAGCTTAGATGTATCACTTTGGTGTTTTTTCAACAGGGCTGAAAATTTAAAAAAACATGTCAGATAAAATAAAATTGATTTTAATGTCTTGTTGTGCACCGTGTTCTTGCGGTGCTATTAAGCAAATTGTAGACGGTGAAATTCCAGGTATAGATGATTTTATTGTTATGTTTTTTAACCCAAATATTTACCCATTGGTTGAATATCAAAAAAGATTAAATGAACAAATAAAATATTGTGAAAAGTTGGGTGTTAAATACGTGATTGGCGATTATGACCATGATAAATGGCGCGAACATATTGCAGGATTGGAAACCGAACCCGAACGTGGTGCACGTTGCAGTAAATGTTTTGCCTATCGTTTTTGTTTTGCGCGCGAATATGCCAAAGAACACGGCTTTAATGCGATTGCGTCAGTATTCGGTGTATCACGTCACAAAGATCAATCCCAGGTTGACGCATCAGCAAACCAATCATGCGGCGATATAAAATATTTGCCTATTAAATGGAACGAAAATTTACGCCAACAAATAAATCGTGAATCTGAATTTTATCGTCAAAATTATTGCGGTTGCGAATTTTCTGTGCGTAAATAAAATCGCATATAATAATTTGATTTTTGCTTTTTATCTTCTATAATTTCAAAGTAATAAAACAAAAGGACAATTATGTCATCTATACTGGTTTTCCCAGGTCAGGGGTCCCAAACGGTCGGTATGGGACGTGAATTATACGAAAACAATCCGATTGCCCGTGCAGTATTTGACGAAGTTGATGAAGCTTTGGGTGAAAAATTATCAGATATTATTTTTAATGGCCCAATCGAAGAATTGACTTTGACCCGTAATGTGCAACCTGCAATTATGGCAACATCAATTGCTATGTTTCGTGCATCGAATATTAAATTAACAGAATTTGTCGCTGGACATTCATTGGGTGAATACACCGCATTATGTGCAGCGGGCGCTTTATCTTTGGCGGATACGGCAAAATTATTGCGTTTGCGTGGCGAAGCTATGCAAAGGGCGGTTCCTGTGGGTCGTGGTTTAACCGCTGTTATATTGGGTTTGGACATAGATGTTGTTCGTGATATTTGTGCAAAAACTGATGCAGATGTCGCAAATGATAATTCACCGGGCCAGGTTGTAATTTCAGGCGAAAAAGAAATTGTTGAAAAAACATTGGAATTGGCAAAAGAAGCGGGTGCAAAACGCGCTATGCCACTGGCCTTATCTGTGCCTGTTCACTGCAGAATTCAACAACCTGCGGCGGATGAAATGCGCGCCGCATTGGAAAAAACCGAAATCAAAACACCAATTGCGCCATTGATTTCGAATAAAACATGTACACCTTTGTCGGATGTAAACGAAATTCGCGAAGCATTGGTTTATCAAATGACCCATGGTGTCCGTTGGCGTGAAAGTGTTTTAGAAATGGCAAAACTGGGCATCACAGAAACTATCGAAGTTGGCCCTGGCGCCGTATTAACAGGTTTAACAAAACGCATTTGTCCAGATATGATTGGCAATAAATTAGAGGTATAACATGCAAAATCTTATTTATAAAACAGGTAGGGGGACAGATATAACACAGGCGGCCAATGACGCGGTTTCTTTGGCAAAAAAACAACAAAAAAACATTCTGTTTATGTATAATAACGTCATGATGAACGTGGATAGATACTCAACAACCCGTGGTGTTATCAACAGATTCTTTTCCCAAACAATCAATGAAAGGGTGAAAATTTAATATTGACAATATTTGTTTTTGTGCTATATTATAGGTACACAAAACAAAAGGTGGTTAATATGAAAACAAGAGATTTTGGTTTAATTGCTTACATTGAAGTTGTTAATGACAGCACCGATGAACTTATCGGGCATGCATGGGCAACTAAACGCAGAGCAAGATTTATTCCAAACGAAGGTGTCAGCATTGATCATGCGGCACATGCTGTGTTACACATAGTTCAAAAGTATAATGTTCCTGTGACTATGCGTTTTAATTCTGTCAAAGTTAAAGTACCAAATAACAAACAATTGACAGTTCAAAAAATCAAAGACCAATATTTTGATTTATCCAGATAAACCAAAGAAAACATGGGGGGATATAAAATGTTCGATTTATCAAATAAAGTTGTTTTAATAACTGGTGCCACCGGCGGAATTGGTGGTGTTATCGCACAAAAAATGAAACAAGCTGGCGCAACAGTTGTTATCAGCGGACGTAATGTTGAAAAATTAAACACCGCTTTTGATGACAGTTTTATCAAAATACCATGTGATTTATCTGCCGAAGACGGCGCAGAAAAATTGATTAACGATACAATCGAACGCACAGGCCGTATTGATGTTTTAATCAATAATGCCGGCATCACAGCGGACACTTTGATGATGCGCATGACTGATGAACAATTTGATAATGTTATAAATACTAATTTGCGTTCAACTTTCAAAATGTGCCGTGCGGTTATCATGCCTATGATGAAACAAAGATTTGGTCGTATTATAAATATGGCATCCATAGTTGGTGTTGTTGGTGGTGCGGGGCAAACAAATTATGCTGCATCCAAAGGTGGTATGATTGCGATGACAAAATCTATCGCAGCAGAGGTTGCATCACGCGGAATTACTGCGAATGCTGTTGCACCCGGATTTATAAAAACACCTATGACAGATGTATTACCAGAAGAATTAAAGAAAACATATTTATCACAAATACCTGCAGGTCGTTTTGGTGAACCGGAAGATGTTGCAAACGCATGTGTGTTTTTAGCATCTGATGAGGCATCTTATATCAATGGCCAAACAATTCATGTAAATGGCGGAATGGGTCGCTTTTAATCATGCAAGAATTTGATGTTATTGTTATCGGTGGCGGACATGCTGGCGTTGAAGCCGCTGGAGCATCTGCGCGCCGTGGTGCAAAAACATTATTAATTACTATGCGTGAATCTGATATTGGTGCAATGTCTTGCAATCCGTCTATTGGTGGGCCGGGTAAATCTCAAATGGTTGCAGAAATGGCTGCGTTTGGTGGTGTTATGCCAATGGCTGCTGATAAATCTGGTATTCATTGGCGAACATTAAATGCAACCCATGGTGCCGCGACCCAGGCTCTGCGTGCACAAATTGATAGGAATTTTTATCATGATAATGTGATGAAAATTTTAGAAAACACCGGTAATTTGACGGTTGTTTTTGAAAAAGTCACCGATTTAGATTTACAAAAAAAATCTGTTAATAATAAATATTTTGGTAAAGCATTGGTTTTAACAACCGGGACTTTCTTGGGTGGTTTGGTAACACGTGGAAATGAAAAAATTGAATCTGGTCGTTTAATGGATAACGGCGAATACCAAGAAAACGATTCATCTATTTCAAATGTTTTGAAAAAATCTGGATTTGAATTATTAAGATTAAAAACCGGAACTCCCGCACGTATTTATCGCGACAGTATAAATTTTGATGTATGCGAAGAACAACCTGGCGATTTTCCACACGATTGGTTTGCGTTTGGGGATGCGAATAATAATTATACAGAAAAATGTTTTATCACCCACACAAACGAAACAACACATGAAATTATTCGTGAAAATATAAAAAACGCACCTATGTATAATGGCGATATCAGGGGGCTGGGGCCGCGTTATTGTCCATCCCTGGAAGATAAAGTCATGCGTTTTCCAGAACATACTTCGCATCATGTATTTTTAGAACCCGAAGGTTTCCACAGCAATATAATTTACCCCAACGGTATTTCAACCAGCTTTGGCGCAGATATTCAAGATAAATGGATTCGCACCATACCAGGTTTGGAAAATGCAAAAATTGCGCGCTATGGTTATGCGATTGAATATGATGCAATTGATGCACGCAAATTAAAATCAACTTTGGAATCTAAAGATATATCTGGTTTATTTTTTGCAGGGCAAATAAACGGAACTTCGGGTTACGAAGAAGCCGCGGCCCAGGGTTTAATCGCTGGTGCAAATGCGGCGGCACATGCTTTGAATCTGGAAAATCTGGAATTAAACAGAACCAATTCTATGATTGGTGTATTGATTGACGACATAACAACATTGGGTGTTGATGAACCATATCGTATGTTTACTTCACGTGCAGAATACAGATTAAATCTGCGTGCAGATAATGCGGTGTTCCGTCTGGGCGATATGGGTAATAAATTGGGTTTAATCGACCCAGAATCTTTGAATAAATTAAAAGAAATTCACGAACAAACCGCAATTGAAAATGATAAATTTTACGCGGGTTATATTTCACGCAACGAGCGCGAAATTGAAAATTACAAAAGGGATGCCGAATTAAAAATTCCAACAAATTTTGACTATAAATCTTTATCTGGTTTAACCAATGAATTGGTTGAAAAATTAACAAAAACCCGTCCTGAAAATATTGCATCACTGTCCAGAATCCCTGGTATGACCCCGGCGGGCATTATTGTTGTTTTACACAAAATTAAAAGTGGAAATAAATAAAAAAATATATTATTATTCGGCCATGCGCCGGTTTAGCTCAGCTGGTAGAGCATCTCATTCGTAATGAGGGGGTCGTAGGTTCAAGTCCTATAACCGGCACCATAAAAATTTATAGCCCATACTTGTTTTGTATGGGCTGTTTTTTATCAAACCTATCTAAAAATCTCGTGGATCCTCTTCAAAAAAACGAGATACTATTTCATCTACGTCGTTTTTATGTTTAACCAAATCTATTTCTGTTGTATCAACATCAGATGGCGCGAGTTCACCATGGTGTGTACGATTTCTAATTTTCTTTGTTTTCATTATTTCATCAACATCTTGTTGTGATATAATGGTGTTCAATTTTTTTAATGAATGTTTTGTTTTTGGAAAAAGATAATCTGCCAACATAACTAAATCTTCTGTTGTTTGTTGAACATCTGCTAAAAAAATATTTCTATCAACATCTATTGAATCTTCAGATATTTGTATAAATTCTTTCAATGAAGACATTATATACATTATACATTTCGTATATTCAATTAAGTATAATAAACCATATTCATGTAAACAACGTGTGCCCAGACGGAAACCAAATGAGTTTTTATGAGAAAAATCGTCCCTATCTTTGGTGGCATAAAACAAAATATCTGGGGCGTCACAATAGCCAAAATCATAAGCATAATTGTACAAATTTCGGAGATATTTGTTACGGTCTTTTCTGTACAATTTTACGCCATAAAATTGAAGTATCTTGTTTAACATTCTTCTTACATTTTCAACAAGTCCGCATAACGGTACCCGCATACTCTGTGTTAGTTTCCACTCTGATTCCATCCGATTTGTTGGTGTGGGCGATACTAATTCTGGTTCAAAAAGATTATATATACCAATACATTCTCCCAAACATTTAACAGATTGGTTTAACAGTTTTAAAAATTCTTCATCGCACGGAATGGTTCGTCTGAATTTCAATCTTTCTGCTTTTGCTTTACGTTCCATATCGGACAAATCTTTATCTTTTTGTACCAATATTCGTGAAAGAGTTGATATTCCTTGATTAAAACGTTGTATCATTTGTTTACGTTTTTTATGAGAACATGTATTTGCAGCCTCTACTACTTTTCTCACATCAGCGCGCGTGGCAAGAGAATATTCATCTTTATGACACAAAACGTATTTTGCATCAATATGCCTTGGTGTTTTTTTGAATATTCTTAATACACTATCTACTTCTTTTTTGCTTGGTAGAAATTCACGCCAAAGAAAATTAGCATCTTTATAATACTTATCATGCCAAAAATATATTACTTGTCGTTTTTTATGTTTAATATCAGAAAGCGCACTAAAAACCCTATCACGTTTAATTTTTGTTAGTTTTAATTCATTATTCGCCTTTTCTAAATCGCTACGAACAGGGTAGTATTCCAACGGTAAAACAACAAGTTGCCCTTTTATTTTTTTACCAATAGGGCTATAAGAAATATTCTTTAAAACATAATTTATATACAGTTCTTCCATTTATGGTAAGTATACCACAAAGAACCAATATTGTTAAATATTTGTTTTATGGTTTATTCTTTTTTATCTTTCGAATTACACCATTTTGCGACTGGGCAATTCGCACAATTTGGGCGAAGTGCTTTGCATGTATAACGACCATGCAAAACCATTACATGATTTGTAATTGCATGATATTTTTGTGGAATAATTTTCAATAATTTTGTTTCTACTTTTTCGGGCGTATTATCGTTTTCATCACACCAACCAAATCGATGCGACAGACGGAAAACGTGAGTATCCACACCTATGTTTGACGCACCCCACAAAACATTAGATATCACATTGGCGGTTTTTTGACCGACCCCTGCTAATTTCATCAATTCATTTCTGTCGTGATATTTTGTTGGGAATTTATAATTTATATCGTCGCTGTTTTTATCTTGCAATTGTTGCGACAATAAAATTATGTTTTTCGCCTTGTTATTAAAGAAAGAAATTACTTTGATATGTTGTTTTAATCCGTCAATCCCCAACTTCAGCATTTTATCGGGCGTTGGTGCTATACGGAATAATTCTGGGGTAACTTCGTTAACTTTTTTATCAGTTGCCTGGGCTGATAAAATCACAGCCACCGCAAATGTAAATTCATTTGTGGAATATAATTCAGACCGGATATTCATATTCAATGTTGGACAAACATTTTCAAAATAAATATCCGGACTAAGAATTATTTTTTGTTTACGCATTTGCTTTTTCAATGTTGATAGACAAATTGTATTCTTCGATTTTATCACTGAATTGATTTGCATCACCGAACGTCATTTCAGTTATCAACGCATCATGCATTATGCGTTTTTTGTGTGCTTCTATCGCGTTGTGCAGGGCAACATCAGCGGTATATGTCAATTTTATTCTGTCTGACACATCCAGATTTGCCGCTTTGCGTGAATCTTGGATGAAACGCAACGCATCATTTACCAAACCTTCTTCTTGTAATTCAGCGTTCAATTCTGTATTCAATACAACGACCGCTGTGTTGTCTGGTAATGTTGCACCCGACACACCATCTTTGACGGTTAAACGATTTTCAAATTCGTCGCTGTTCAAAACATATTCACCAACGACCAATTTATCATTTTCGATTTTATAATCACCACGTTTTACCATTGGGATAATGTCTTTCAAAGCACCGCCCAAACGTGCACCGATTTTTGGTGTAACCAAATATACAAATGAATCAGCCACATCATTTATATTTTCGATGAATTTAACAGCTTTGACATTTAATTCATCTTTGATAATGTCGCCGTATTCACGCATATCAACACCTGCGATTGTAACATCAGCCAAAGGCAAACGATTACGCAATTTATATTGTTCACGTAATTGTTTACCCACAGACACGATTGATTGAACACGACGCATGTCGTTTACGATTTTTTCATCAACATCTGTTGCTGTTGGCCAATCTTGTAAATGCACAGATTCTTCGCCTGTTAAATTCTTGAATATATATTCAGCGATAAATGGTGCAAATGGCGCCAAACATTTACAGAATGTAGTTAACACATAATGTAATGTTTCAAATGCTTCCATATCTTCGTCCCAAAATCTTGTTCTGTTACGACGTATGTACCAGTTATTCAATATATCCAAAAATCTTACAAATTCTTTAACAGCGATATCTGGTTTGTATTCATCCAATGCAGATGTAGTTGTTTTTATTAAATCATTTAATTCAGATATGATGTATTTATCCAATACATTTTCCGAATTCGGTGTTTTTGTTACAACTATGTTTGCCGCGTTCGCATATAATGTAAAGAAATGATATGCGTTCCACAAAGGTGTTAATATAGTTTTAATTGTATCATTAAATACAACACCTTCTTTATCAACACTGACTGGTTCGGCCTTCATGAAATTGCTGCCTTGGATAAACAAACGAACCGCATCTGCACCATATACTTCCAATTGGTCAGATGGGTCGACATAGTTATGCAAAGATTTTGAAAACTTTCTTTTTTGTTCGTCCAATATCATACCGTTCGCGGAAACTGTCTTGAACGCAGGTTTATCAAACAAAGCAATTGCCATAACCATCAAAGAATAAAACCATCCACGTGTTTGGTCTTGCCCTTCGATAATGTAATCGGCAGGGAATGTTTTTTCGAACACATCTTTGTTTTCAAACGGATAGTGCAAAGATGCAAATGGCATAGATCCAGATTCAACCCAACAATCTAATACGTCAGGTATACGGTGCCATCCGTCTTTTTCCAATTTATCCAATGTTGGACGGTGTAAATCTTTGATTTCAACACCAAAGAAATCTTCCATTTCTTTGATAGAACCAAATATTTTGTATTCGCCGTCTTTTTCCCAAATTGGTAATGGAACACCCCAGAATCTGTTTCTGGAAATTCCCCACGGACGTGCATTTTCAATCCAATCCATAAAACGATTACCTGCAGATGTCCAATTTGTTTGTGTCTTGGTCACTTCAACCAAACGTTCACGAATCTTTGGAACATCGATATACCAAGAATCAGTTGCACGATATATCAATTTTTCTTTACTGCGTGGACCGAAAGGATAGCTGTGTTTGTGTTGATCTTTTTTAACCAACAACCCATTTGCACGCAAATAATCTATGATTTTTGGATTTGCGACAAATATGTTTTCACCCGCCCATTCTTTAACAGTTGAATCAAAATTACCAAATTCATCAACGTTCAAGATTATTGGGAAATGTGGTGATATTGCCTTTGCAACAAAATAGTCATCGTCACCATATGCAGGTGCGATATGAACTATACCTGTACCGTCGCTGTCGCTGACATAATCACCAGGGATTATTTGATATAATAAATCTGACAGACCTTCGTAATAATTAAACAAAGGTTTATAATGCATACCAACCAATTCAGCACCGCTGACTGTGCCCAGGTTTTCAGATGTAGCAAATATTTTTTCATATGCCTTTAAACGACTTTGTGCCAAAACATAAACATGTCCATCATCATGACGCATGCGAACATATGTCATTTTTGGATTCACAGCCAATGCAGAATTCGCAGGCAATGTCCATGGTGTTGTTGTCCATGCAATCGCACGATCACCATTATCCATTTCAAACCAAACTGTTACAGTGTCATCAACGATGTCTTGGTATTCGCTGGACGCTTCGGAATTCGATAAAACAGTTCCCAATTTCCAATCAAATGGGTTTACTTTGAAATCTTTATATAACAAACCACGATCATATAATTCTTTCAAAGCCCAGATAACAGATTCCATATAATTGGTATCCATTGTGCGATAGCCCAAACCTTTACCACCATCAACCCAACGTCCCACACGTTCTATGAAACGAACCCATTCATTTGTATATGTTTCAACATCATCGCGGCACATATCACAGAAAGCAGCGATACCATCTGTTGCAACTATATCTTTTGCCCTGCGACCTTGCTTTTTTTCAACAGAACTTTCCGCAGGCAATCCATGGCAATCCCAACCCAGTACGCGTTCTACATATTCGCCACGCATAGTGTGGTATCTGGATACCATATCTTTAATAGCAGAAACACCTAAATGTCCCCAATGTGGTAAACCGTTTCCAAACGGGGGACCATCATAAAAACTGAACGGATGACCCTGTTTAGTTTTATTCAACGATTTGTGAAATGTGTCATCTTGTCTCCAAAATTCTAATATTTCGTTTTCCAATTTTGGAAAATTAGTTTTTGGTTCTGTCTTTGGATATGCCATGTTTTTTCACCTTTTTATTTGCATTAAAAAAGGGCACCCAACGCGCCCCAGCCACCGCCAAAGCGCAGTGCCTGTTATTTAATGATAATTATTGTTTTTTGTTTCATGGCACTATTTATACAATGAATTTTTATGAAAATCAAGTTTTATATATAAATTTTATAAAAAAACCGGTGTTTTTCACACCGGTCTTTTATTTCTTGCGATTTTATGCACGCAATTTAGCACCACATTTTGATTCAACATTTCTGATAACGTTTTCTTGAATCTTTAACAAATCAGTATCTAACATGTTTTGTTCAGGATAAATCGTTATTGTAAATGCAACAGATTTTAATCCGTTTTCCATATCAAATGAATCGAATATAACCGCATTTGATATATGTGAATCTGCACCCATTGCTGTCGCAATCATTTTTTGTGATTCATATTTTGCATCGACTACGAAAGCAAAATCACGTGTGATTGGCATAAAATCGGTTACAGGTATTTTTTTGTGTTTTGGATTTTTTGGTAAATTTTCTATATCGTCAATCAAACCAATCATCACAGGTGTTTTTATGTGTAATTGTTTTGCGACAGATGGATGTAATTCACCAAATTGTCCAATGACACGTTGTCCCTGGGTAATTGCACCGTATCTGTATGGGTGTGCCCAACGTGGCGCATTCTTGGTATCTATATTGAATTTTTGTGAACCCAACAAAGATACAATATCTGATTTTACATCGAATACATCAACAGGGCGATTGCGTTTTTGCCAATGCTTTGGAGATGTATTCCCGGTGCGAACTATACAAATAGACGTGTGTTGTTCACCTGGTTTATCACCATCAAACACAGCGCCCATTTCAAACATATTCAAATCAGAAAAACCACGTTTTTCATTATTTGCCACTGCAATCAATAAATTTCCCAACAAATTATTTCTTGCAGTATCTAAATCAACAATAATTGGGTTTGCAACTTTGATTAAAGGTTTATCAGTTACCAATTGTTCAACTTTGGAATTACCAAAACCAAAAGTAATCGCTTCGTTCAAACCTAAATTTGCTAATTTTTCCTTTAAAGGTATATTCAAATCATTATGTTCCGCAGGAACTGTTTTTTCAGGGACATAATTCAAACCAACCTTGTCATAGCCATAGATACGGATTAAATCTGAAACGATATTTTCAGGAATCACAACATCTACACGTTGTGGGTTTGGTGTTATAACCCAATCACCTTTTTTGTTATTGGCAACTTTGAATTGCAATCTTTCAAGTATTTCACGTTGTGTATCTGCATCCAAAGTTAAACCTGTTTTTTGTTGGAAATATGATGGGTTGTATACGACTGTTTCCGGAACATATTTTTCACGTCCCGCCACAGAAACATTTACAATTTCACCACCACATTGATCCATGATGATTTTAGCAGCCAACGCCAAAGCTTTGGCTGTGCCATCTGGGTTAATACCACGTTCATATCTGTATGAAGAATCTGTTGATATCCCATGACGTTTTGAAGATTTACGAATAAACACAGGATCAAAATATGCAGATTCCAATATAATATTTTTGGTTTCATCTGTAGTTGAACCGCGTTCCCCACCAACAACACCAGCCAAAGCCAATATACCGGCATCATCGGTTATAACCAAATCTTTTTCACATAACACATGTTCTTTGCCGAACAGGTCTGTAAATGTTTCGCCATCTTTCGCCATACGCACAGTTATATCGCCAACGATTTTATCTGCATCAAAACAATGCATAGGTTGTGCCAAATCATAACAGATATAATTAGTAGCATCGATTGCTGTGTTCTTTGGATTTATATCCGCACTGCGCAAACGATTTTGTATTTTATCAGAGGACGGAACATTTTTAATTCCATGTATTTCACAAAAGCGATATGTTGGACATGCCTTTTCGGCAATCAAATTCACTTTGCGAGAACCAGATTTTAATTCCAATTCTTTGATATCTTCTGCGATATATTTACCAGCCCCAGCTGCACTTAAATCCAACGCAATACCACGTACAGATAAATAATCAGGGCGATTTGGTGTAATAGATGTTTCCAATACTGCAGATGCACTGTTACGCATAGCAGATATAGGTTCGCCGATTTTTTCTTGTTTTTCATCTAATTCGATAATACCGGCATCATCATCACCAATTCCCATTTCGGCAGCACTGCACATCATACCGTTTGAATCAACACCGCGTAATTTACCAGGTTGAATTACAAAATCACCGATTTTGCACCCTGGCAAAGCCAACGCAGATACCAATCCAACGCGTGCATTTGGTGCACCGCAAACAACCTGGCGCAATTTGCCCGTGCCATCATCAACTTGCAATACATGTAAATGATCGCTGTTTGGATGTGGAACACATTCCATAATTTTTGCAGCGATTGGCAAAATTGGTGTTGATAAATCTTCAACTTCCAATCCCACAGCTGTTAATTTATCAGCAATTTGCTCTGGGGTTAAATCTGTATCTAAATATTCTTTTAACCATTCATAAGACCATTTCATTTTTTACCCCCTTGATTAAAAACCACTATTTTTCAACCAACGAATATCGCTGTCTGTAAAGGCACGAATATCGTTCAGCCCATATTTCAACATTACTAATCTGTCCCAACCAAAACCGAATGCGAAACCTTGGTATTTTTCAGGATCTATGCCGCAGTTACGCAAAACATTTGGATGAACCATACCACCACATAATAATTCCAACCATTTATCACCCCATTTCATATCTATTTCAATAGATGGTTCTGTAAAAGGGAAGTATGAAGGACGAATACGTAAATCAACTTCTTTGCCAAAGAATTTAGAAGCAAATACACGCATAGTTCCCAGCAAATCAGATAAATTTATATTCTTTTCAACTGTATCTATGCATAACCCTTCCAATTGATCAAACATAGCAGAATGGGTCGCGTCTAATTCTTTGCGGTAACAATTACCCAATGCAAATATCTTGATTGGTGCGCCTAATTTTTCCATAGCACGAATTTGAATCGCACTGGTTTGTGTACGCATAACATTTCCGTTTTCCAAAAAGAACGAATCTTGCATATCGCGGGCAGGGTGATATTCAGGAGTATTCAACGCAGTAAAATTATGCCAATCATCTTCGATTTCTGGCCCCGTCATCAGTGTATACCCCATAGATTCAAATATAGCGATAGCTTCTTTGAATGATTGGGTCACAGGATGTATCGTTCCGCGATTTTTTGGTTCTGTGTCCAATGTTACATCAACATATTCTGTTGCCAATTTAGAATTCAACACCGCCAATTCTAATTCCGCCTGTTTTTCTTTGAACAACTGGCGCAATTCGGTGTTTTCTGTGTTCACAACTGCACGTTCTTCGTTGGATAAATTCGCCATATTTTTTAACTTTTGGGTCATAGTCCCATTTTTACCGAATGTTTCGGTGTATAAACTTTGCAAATCTTCCAAAGAATTTACATTTTTAATTTTATCTTTCATTTGTTTTCCCCATCTTATAAAAAAGCAAGGCCGCATATATACGGCCTTTTTTATATTTTAAACAAAACAAACACGCCGTAATGTGTTATTTAACAGATTCGGCAATAAATCGTTTTGCAGTGTCAACCAATGTTTTGAAGTTTTTATCGGCATCATATGCCATTTGGGCCAAAACTTTGCGATCCAAAGTAACACCCGCTTTCTTCAAACCATTCATAAATTGACTGTATGTTAAACCTTCAGGACGAACAGCTGCATTGATACGCACAATCCACAAAGAACGGAAATCGCGTTTCTTTTGACGGCGATCACGGTATGCATATTGACCCGCTTTTTCGGTTTTTTCACGTGCTGCACGATAAGTAGAATGATGACGACCCAAATAACCTTTGGCTCTGTCCAGAATCTTGCTGTGTTTTTGTTTAACAGTAGTTCCACGTTTTACTCTTGCCATGATAGCCCCCTTTATTTCAATCCATATGGAGCCAAGATTTTAGCCTGACCTTCCATGTTTTTGTTCAGATACTGTGGCTTGGTCCCCGCGTTATTAGCGCGTTTGGATTTATGCAACAGACATTTGTGGTGGGCGTTTCTTGCAACGCGAATTTTACCGCTTGCAGTCATGGACGCACGTTTTTTCATATATGATTTTGTTTTTAATTTTGGCATTTTTTATCCTTTTTTATAAACCTCGTGGCAACGCCTTGCCATGTCGGCTGATGCTTATTTTGACATATTAAAAAGAAAAATCAAGTTTTTATTGAATATTGGAATTTTTGCGTTTAAAGTATTTTTCATGACGAAAGACAAATTATCTTATAAGTTGATAAAAATCCTGAAATCCACTTTGGCGGCTATCGCGGTTCCTGTCTTTTTCATTTATGTTATGATTTCAAAGCCAGATTATACAATTATGAACGGTTTGGCACATGTTGTGTTGCCCGTGGCTAATTTCGTAGGCGATGTTGTTACATGGCCCATACATGTGGTTGGGGACGGTATAACCTGGGTGCGAGAAACATCCCAAATCCGCGCAGAAAACAAAAGATTGCGCGAAAAATTAGATACTTTGTTAAGTCAAAAATATGAATATGAAGTTGCTTTGGCAGAAAATAAAAGATTAGAACAAGAATTGGATGTAAAAAAATCATCGCCTTATTCAACTGTTGTTGCAGATATACAATTTAATGATTCTGTGTTTCATCATACTGCATTTTTGATAAACCGCGGAACACAATCAGGATTAGAACGCGGAATGGTGGTCGTTTCTTTTGATAACAGAATGGTTGGTATGATATCTGATTGTGGCTCTCAATTTTGTAGGGTTCGTGCTTTAAGTGATTCTGATTCAAATATCGCTATACGAATTGCAGGGGCCGATGTTGCCGGATTTTTACAGGGAAATGGTAAAACAGGTGCTTCGGTTGGTTTCTTCAGCGATACACAATTTTCAGGTCGCCAGGGATTAAAAGTTATAACCAGTAATATCAGTGGTATTTTACCTTCGGGAATATATGTTGGGGACATGATTGATGAAAACCGTGTTGATGTTTTATCACCGAACAAAATTTCCAGGGTATTGGTATTAAAATTTGATAACAACGGTTCATATAAATAATGAATAATGTAAAAACTGTATTTTTTACACTGTTTCCCTTCTTGGTCACCATATTTTTATGGCGGTTAAGTGTGTATTTTTGGAATCCCGGTGGAATCTTGGCCTTGATTCCAATTTTTTATTATACTTTTGTTAAACAAACAGATTGGTTTGCGGGTTTTGCATTACTGTTTTGCTTTTTAATAGATTACAGATGTGGACTGCCTTTGTTTTGGACATCTATTTTTTGTTTAGCATATGCAATAAACGGTTTTCAAAAATATGTGGATGTTCCACATATGGACAGAAACGCGATGTATTTATTTATGTTGTTTACTGGGGCAGGAATTTTTATTTTAATTTTTGCAAATTTAACCTGGAAAAATTTAATAAATAATTTATGGTTATTCGTGTGGTTAAATGTTTTATACATGCCAATAACATCTATTGATAGTTTGTTTAAATACAAAAGGAAAAGTATAACAGATACGCGATGAAAAAATGATAGATACAGAAGTTGCACGCACTTTTGACAGACGTAGTGCCTTGTTTTTAACAGGTGGTGTGGCTTTTACTTCTTTTTTGATATTGCGCATGTTACAAATGCAGGTGTTTAATTACAAAGAATACACAAAAAAAAGCGAACATAATTCATTTAGAACCCAGGCTATAATTGCACAGCGTGGCAATATATTATCTGAATCTGGGTCAATAATTTCCCGCGATACACAAACATACAGAATTTACGTTATACCAGAAGAAACGAACGATTTAGATGGTTTAATAGAAACTGTAAAAAATGATTTGAACCTGCGTAAAAAAACCGTTGATAGAATTTGGCGAACAATAAAAAAACAAAAAGCTTTTCAACCTGTTTTAATCAGTGAAAATTCAAATTGGAATACATTGGCACGTTTGGCTGCTAAAAATATTCCAGGCCTGCACGTAAACACAGGCTTTTCCCGCGTATACGAAATGGGACCTGCGGGTGCACAAATATTTGGTTATGTTGGTGCCCCTAAAAAACCGGTTCCAAATGCACCATTTTTTACAACGGGTATAAATGGTCTGGAAAAAAGATTTAATGACAATATCGCCGGCACAATGGGACAAAGTGTCTTGATTGCTAATGCTGTGGGACGAATCACAGGCGAAGATAAAACACAGTATATTTCACCTATACCTGGTCATGATTTAAAAACAACTATTCGTGATAATATACAAAAAATTTTATATGATTCTTTAACTATGAATCGTGCGGGTTGTGGTGTTGTTTTAGATATAGAAACAGGTGCTATATTGGCAATGGCTTCGACCCCCAGTTTTGATCCAAATAATTTTAGAACAGATGATGGCGAAGAATACATTTCTTCACTTTTAACAGATGTTGCAAAACCATTTATGAATAAAACCATTGAGGGTTTATATCCACCTGGATCTACATTCAAAATTGTGGTGGCTTTGGCAGCGTTGGAAAGTGGCGCGATAACCCCGAAAGAAAAAATCTTTTGTCGTGGATATTGGGAATATGGAAATCATAAATATCATTGCTGGGAAAAAAAGGGTCATGGTTGGGTTGATTTGGCTGGCGCATTAAAACATTCTTGTGACGTATATTTTTATCAGGTTGCCCTGCGTATAGGTATAGATGCAATTAAACAAATGGCATTAAAATTGGGTTTAAATCAAAAATATATGGATGATGTTTTGGCACATGAAATGGCTGGTGTTATACCTGACAGATATTGGAAAGAACAAAACATAGGTTCTTCGTGGGTTCATGGGGATACAGTTATTTCCGGCATTGGCCAAGGATTCATCCTGACAAATTGTTTGCAATTGGCCGTGATGATGGCACGCGTTGCATCCAACAAACAGGTTGTGCCCCATTTGATTTACAGCAATTCAAATCCTGGTTTTGCGGACCTTGGTATCCAAGAGAAAAATTTAAGATTTGTATTAAATGGTTTGGAACAGGTTACCCAAAAAGGTGGTACCGCATCGGGCAGTGCTATAAATGTTAACGGCAAAAAAATGGGTGGCAAAACAGGAACATCCCAGGTTCGTAATATTTCAAAATCTGAACGAGAAAAGGGCGTTTTAACAACCGAACAATTAAAATGGAATTTACGAAATCATGGTTTATTTGTGGGGTACGCCCCAACAAAAGACCCAAAATATGCCGTATGCATAATAATGGAACACGCAGGTGGCAGCAGTCCTGCCGCACGTGCAACCGCAAGAATTATGAAGGAATTATTAAAATAAAATGTCAACAACAACACGTGTTTCTAATGCTAATATGATGACTTTCGGTGAAAAGCTGTCGCGTTTTTCATGGGTATTATTTATTCCTATGTGTGTTGTTTTAATTTTGTCTTTGGTTGTATTGTTCAGTGCGGGTGGTGGTTCATGGCATCCCTTTGCTATGTCCCAATTATTAAAAATTATGTTGGGTATGTTTATCTTCTTCTTGGTGGCTTTTTCAAACATCAAATTTTGGATAAAAACAGCATATTTTTGGTATGCAATCGCGCTGATTTTGGTTTTATTGGTAACTTTTGTTGGTAATGTAGGTATGGGCGCACAAAGATGGCTGTCGCTTGGGTTTATAAATTTACAACCATCTGAAATCATAAAGCCTATGTTGGTTTTGGCGCTGGCGCGTTATTTTGCATGGAAAAATTCAGTTGAATTATTACAGATAAAAAATTACATAGTCCCAACATTATTGTTGTTGGTTCCTTTTGGTTTAATTTGTGCACAACCCGATCTTGGAACAGGGGTGTCTTTGGGTTTAATTACACTGGGTATGTTTTATATAGTTGGCGCAAATAAAAAATGGTTTTTAATTGCGTTTGTGTTGGGTTTATTGTCTTTGCCTGCGGTTTGGTATGGTGCGATGCACGATTATCAACGCGACAGAATTATAACCTTTTTGAATCCAGACAAAGATTCCAAGGGTGCGGGTTATCAAATAAACCAGGCAAAAATTGCATTTGGTTCGGGGGGAATAATCGGCAAAGGTTATTTATCTGGAACACAATCTCAACAATCATTTTTACCTGAAAAACAAACTGATTTTATATTCACTATGTTGGGTGAAGAATTTGGGTTTATAGGTGCGTTTATTTTATTAACAATATATACATTTATAGTTGCTATTTTATTCTGGTGCGCTAAAACCTGCAGAAATCGTTTTGGTCAATTGGTCTGTTTCGGTTTTATGTTGAACTTTTTCGTTTATTATTTTATAAATATATCCATGGTATTGGGATTGGCACCAACAGTTGGTGTTCCTTTACCGCTTATGTCTTTTGGTGGCAGCAGTTTGATATCTTTACTTTTTGGTTTTGGATTATGTCAAAATGCACACATATACAAAGACCAACAATTATCATCCAAGGGGTTTTAAAAAATGAATCTTTTAATCGTAGAATCTCCATCAAAAGCAAAAACTATTGAAAAATATCTGGGTAATGGATGGCGTGTTGTTGCGTCCATAGGACATGTTCGTGATTTAATTCCAGAATCTGGCAGTGTTGATACAGAACACGATTTTCAACCAAAATGGCAAATTATGCCTGGCAAAGAAAAACAATTAAAATTAATTACAGATGAATTAAAGAAAGCGGACGCGGTTTATTTGGCATCAGATCCTGATCGTGAAGGGGAAGCAATTGCTTGGCATATCAATGATATTTTGAATTCCAGAAATGTATTAAAGGGTAAAAAAGTTTATCGTGTCGCGTTCCACGAAATTACAAAAAACGCTATATTGGAAGCACTGAAAAATCCACGCGAAATAGATAATAATTTGGTTGATGCATATTTAGTGCGCAGAATCTTAGATTATTTAATTGGTTTTGGTGTATCCCCATTATTATGGAAAAGAAATTTGGGTAAATCCGCGGGACGCGTTCAATCTGTGGCTGTGAAATTAGTTGTGGATCGTGAAAAAGAAATTGAAAGTTTTAACCCTGTGGAATATTGGTCTGTGGCTGCAAATTGTGGCAAAGACAAAAATGAATTTAATGCAAATTTGGTAAAATTCGATGGTGATAAAATTGAAAAATTAACCATTAAAAACAAAGATATGGTTGATAAAATTTTATCCACAATTGAAACACCATGTGTTGGTCGTGTTTCCCAGATAGAAAAGAAACAGGTTCAACGTCATGCCGCCGCACCATTTACAACATCTACTCTGCAACAGGAAGCGGCACGTAAATTGCATTTTTCATCTAAACGCACTATGGCAACAGCACAAAAATTGTATGAACAAGGTTTTATCACATATATGCGTACTGATGCTACTAATTTATCTAAAGAAGCCGTTGATGAAATTCGCGAATATATAACAAAAGAATATGGAAATAAATTTATTCCAAATCAACCAAACATATATGTTACAAAATCTAAAAATGCCCAGGAAGCACACGAAGCAATTCGTCCTACACACTTCTTGAATCAAAACGCAGATTTATCTGGTGATGAATTGAAATTGTATAATTTGATTTGGAAAAGAACTGTTGCTTGTCAAATGTCAAATGCGATTTTTGATTCTGTGTCTGTGGATATAGATGTAAAATCTGCAACTTTCCATTGTGTTGGAACAACCCGTATATTTGACGGATTTATGAAAGTTTATATCGAAGATATGGATGATGAAAAAGAAGATGGCGAAATTAAATTGCCTGAATTAAATATAAATGATGAAATTCAAATTAAATCTTTGATTCCTGAACAACACTTTACTCAACCACCTGCACGATTCACAGAAGCGTCCCTGGTTAAAAAATTGGAAGAATTAGGAATCGGTCGTCCATCAACATATGCAACTATTATGTCAACAATTGTCGACAGAAAATATGTTGATCAAGATAAACAACACAGATTCCATCCAACAATTGCTGGTTGGGTTTTGGTTTCTTATTTATCTAATTATTTTAAAGATTTGGTTGATGTTAATTTCACCGCAAAAACAGAAGATACATTGGATGATGTATCAAATGGCAAGAAAGATAAATTGTCATCCCTGCAATCTTTCTGGACACCAACAAACGAAACTATTTTGACGGCCAAAGATATTAAAACCACAGATATTATTGAAAATATAAATGAATTTATGCATTCTCATTTATTCAAAGATGGTTCTGATAAATGTCCAAAATGTGGCGCAAAATTGGGTATAAAATTATCTAAATACGGTGCGTTTGTTGGGTGCAGTAATTACCCAAAATGTGATTTTACAATGAAAATTGCTGACGGTTTAGATACAGAAAAAGAACCTGAACATATGGATGAAACAAAACCACAAACCGAAAAAGATTTGGGCGAAAATATATTTTTCAAAATTGGCAAATATGGTCCATATGTTACAAATGGCGAAAAAAATGTTACCGCTAAAAAATATAATTTTGAAACAATTACTTTGGATATTGCTAAAGAATTATTAAGTTCAGAAAAAAAGAAAATCGAACCAATAATTTTAGGTAAAAATCCAGAAACAGACAAACCAATTTATTATTATCCAGACGGCAGATATGGTCCATATTTGTCATCTAATCGTGTAAATGTTTCTGTGAAAGAACAACCCAGTTTATCTGAAGCAATTGATTTAATTAACAGTAAAAAAACAAAAACACCTTTCAAAAAAAGGTCAAAATAATTGTCAAAATTTGATAATTCTTTTACCGATGAATTAAGACAACGTTTATCCATTGTAGACGTGGTTTCCCGCTGTGTACCGCTTACTAAGAAAGGTCAAAATTATTGGGGATGTTGTCCATTTCATAATGAAAAAACGCCTTCGTTTTCTGTATCTGAAGAAAAAGGTTTTTATCATTGTTTTGGTTGCAGTGAACATGGTGATATTATTTCTTTTGTAATGAAATCTGAAAATGTAGATTTCAAAACAGCTATAACCGAATTGGCGGATATGGCTGGAATCAAGGTACCAGAGATAAAACAAAAATCACAAGAACAAATCGAAGCAGAACAAACCTATGTAAAAATCACTGAAGACAGCGCAAAAATATATCAAGATTTATTGTATTCTGAATCTGGAAAAATCGCATTAGATTATATAAAAAATCGCGGTTTCAGTGATGAAATGATAAAAAAATATAAAATTGGTTATGCACCAAAAAACAATATTATTTCGTCCCATTTTGTAAATATTAAATCAGACAAATTGGTCGCAACAGGTTTGGTGCGTATTGGTAATTATGGCCCATATGATTTCTTTCGTGATAAATTGATGTTTCCTATATTCAATGCACATAATCAAATTGTTGCGTTTTCTGGACGATCCTTGGATGGTTCTGAACCAAAATATATAAATACGACAGATACAGAATTATTCCACAAACGTCAAACTATATTTGGTTTTAATTTTGCACGTGATGCAATTCATCGTCAAAACAGAACAATTATAGTCGAAGGTCAAATAGATGCAATTCAAATGCAAAATCACGGGTTCCCAGAAACCGTTGCACCATTGGGAACCGCATTAACCGAAGATCATATTGCGATTATTTGCAAAGCAAACAGAAATATTACATTTTGTTTTGATGGTGATGCCGCAGGACAAAAAGCTGCTGTCAGGGCGTGTATTTTGGTTTTACCGTTTTTGCGCGATAACAGTGACGTTCGTTTTGCTTTCGTAACTGGTGGAAAAGATCCAGACGAAGTTTTAAAAACACATGGCGAATCTGCTATGCGGGAAATTATTAACAAATCTGTCCCTTTGATTGATTTTTTGTGGGACAGCGCAAATAAAAATTATTTAATAAATACTCCGGGGGGCAGAACCCAAGCGGAAAAATTTTTGAAAGATTGTACATCTAAAATCAAAGATAAAATTTTCCAAAATGAAATAGAACAAGATTATAACAATCGAAAATTTAATCAATGGCATAAATGGAAACAACAAAAATATACACCCGAAATTGATATTCCAGATATAGATACTATGACGTCACAAATTGTAAAATCTGTGGTTCAAACATATCCAGAATTGGCCGAAAAACACATGGATTTTTTAACAACATTAAATATATCTTTTGATGAAGATGTTGAAAAAACAGATTTAAGTTTGGCTGACGCAGAAAAATTTATTGCATCTCTAAAATTACAAAGATATATATCAAAATTAAATAAAGAAAAAGAAGATATTATAAATGATGGTTTTAAAACCAATAAATCTGGTGAAGAAATCACAGAATTAACCAATCAAATCAATATCAAAATAAATGAAGCCAAAGAAAAACTTGATATGTTATTTGATATAGAAGATAAATAATTTATCTTTGTTGGGTTTTTATAATTTTCAAAAGATTATCAGCTATTTTTTTCGTAGTATGTTGACTTGCTAAAAATGAAATTAAAAAAGATATTGCTACACATATAAAAATATAGATTTCGGCTGGTTGTATTGCATTATATAAATCTTTCCAATATACATTTATAACAAAATTTGCAACAGCCATAAACATCGCTATTTTTCCTGTGTATTTTCCACTTAAAAATAATGCGCGATCTATTTTAACCTGTTTTGATACCTTCTTTAAAATATCTTTTTGTTCATCTGTCATTTCGTCGGTTAAATTTTTCTTTTCGGCATTTTCAAACACATTTAAATTATTTAATTTTGTACGTGAAATATAAGCACAAACCGACAGATTTAAATATTTTGATATAAGATCAGCATATTCTTCTATGATTTCATTGTCTGGTTCAGAATAATTTAACATATCCCATTTAGTTTTAATATCTATAAAATCTTCTTTTGTATAATTTTTTGATAACATATCATCAACACTGGTTGTTTTTAATTTTTCCAACTTTTCTTCAACCAGTTTTTGTTGATATATTATTGTCTTGAACATATCTGCCATTATTATAAACCTTTGAAAAAAATACCGGCTTTTTTTAAGAAAATACCGGTATTTTTATATTAAACATTAAACAAGAAATGGCATATATCACCATCTTGCATAACATATTCTTTGCCGACCAGGCGCATTTTTCCGGCTTCTTTAACAGCAACTTCACCACCATATTGTAAATAATCAGATGGGGAAATTATTTCTGCACGAATAAACCCGCGTTCAAAATCACTGTGGATTTTGCCGGCGGCCTGGGGTGCGGTCATACCTTTGGTAATTGTCCAAGCATGCGCTTCTTTTGGGCCAACTGTATAAAAGGTTTGTAAACCAAGTGTATCATAACCTGTGTGTATAACCTGATCCAGACCTGATTCATTTAACCCCAGTTCATTTAAAAACATTTTTCTTTCTTCAACATCAACTATTTGGGCTATTTCCATTTCTATTTTTGAAGAAATTATCAACACAGGTGCTTTGTTTGAATATTTTTCACGAACTAAATCTGAATATTTATTACCAGTACTGGCGGCGGCTTCTTCCACGTTACATACATAAATTACCGGCTTTTTCGTTAATAAATTAAAAGGTGTGGCATCTGTTTCTTGATCGCGCGCCGGAACAGATTTTTCAAGTTGTGATTTAATAGATGTGGCATCAGCTAATAATTTAGCAGCATTTTTATCTTGGCCATGAACTTTTTTTTCTAACTTTTTAATTTGATTATCCAAACTTTCAATATCCGCCAACATTAATTCTGTTTCAATTGTTTCAATATCACTTAAAGGATCTATTTTTCCATTTACATGAACAATATCATCATTTTCAAAACAACGAACAACATGAATTATCGCGTCTGTTTCTAAAATATTAGATAAAAATTTATTTCCCAGGCCTTCACCACTGGATGCACCTTTGACCAGACCTGCAATATCAACTATTTCCAATTGTGTTGGTATAATACGTTCGGCACCTGCGACCTTGGCCAGATTTAACAAAGTACTGTCTGGAACAACTACACGGCCGGTATTTGGCTCTATTGTGCAAAAAGGATAATTTTGCGCATCAGCCGCGGCACTTTGTGTTAATGCATTAAACAAGGTAGATTTTCCAACATTTGGTAAACCAACAATTCCACAATTAAATCCCATATCTTTTCACCAATTTTTTATTTGTTTTCAAATTTTTTTATTTTAATATGTTTTATATATCAACATCAGGATTAAATATGTCATACCTTTGGCAAGAATTCAATATAAAAACATTTCAGGCGGAAACTTTGGTTTTTCGTAATGGTGTTTTTTGCGATGAATTATCTGATTATGAAAATATAGTATATGATGCTGATAAAAATATAATATCGATAGATAAAACACCAAAATTACCAATTCATATTATATATGTTGGTGAAATAACCGGTGATATTAATTTAAATATAGGTGTATTATCAGAAAATACAAAGGTTGTTTTGACCACAAAAATAAAAAATAAAAAGCCGGCCTTTTTGAATATTTTTATCAAAAACACCGGGAAAAATAGTTTATTTGATGGGCAAATTGTTGCGCAAAATCATAATAACCTGAAAATTGATGTAAATTGTAATCATTTATGTGAAAATACCGGTATTTTTGTAAAAACACGTGTTTTAGCACATAAAAATTCGACAACTATATTAAATGGTTATGCAAACATAGAAAAAAATATGGAAAATTGTGATTCAGATATATCTTTTTCTGTGATGGCAGATGAAAACGCAAAAATTCAAATGAAACCTGTTCAGTATATAAAATCTGTTCCAAACAGTGCTAAACATTCTGCATCTTTGTATAAACCAAATGATAACCAAATAATCTATTTACGTAACGCGGGATTATCTACATCTGAAATTCAAGATGTATTCAAGGAAGCGTTTTTATCAAATGAATAAAAAAATACCCGTTAAAAACGGGCTAAAAAATATCATCCAATTGGACTTATTTTCTTTTGAATCCTTGCTTTGCCTTTAATTTTGGGTTTGCAGGATCAATTAAAATAACCTGTTTACCACGGCGAATTTGTTTAATGTTACCGCGTTTTTTCCAAGCTTTTAAAGAACTTAAAAATTTCATATCAAAATCCTTTTTGCTGGCTTATTATAAACCAGTTTTATAAAAAATCAAATATTTATTATAATTATTTGTTGTTTTTATTGGACCTGTTTATTTTGTTAAAAACCCGAATTAACTTTTTATAAACAAATTTTCAACAAAAAAATCCAAGTTTTTTGCGGATATTTTAAATTTGTTGATATTTTAATACACCTATTCAAATTGTTAAAAAATAAGCAGTTTTTTATATATTAAACAAAAATCATTGTTTTTACTTTTATGCTTGTTGAGAAAAGTTGAAATTGATATAATAAATACATCGGGAGAGGGATTTTGAAACAAAAGGTTTTAAAAGCTTTGGCAAATCCGCCGCGCATATTTTATGTGCCTTATTCGCTTGCGATATTAAATTTTATAATTTTATTTATGTTATTTATTGTGGCAATTCTTTGTTTTTTGCTGATAACCGGCAATATTCCCACTTTATTACCTTTGATTTTCATTGGTATTTTATGTTTAACACACAGTATCTTAGGGATATATTCAAAAAAAGATTCACAAATCGCTCAACTGATATTTTCAAGTTTCTTTCTGTTTAAAAACAAAGTACCAAGGAAATTAGTAGTATAAAATGCAATATTTATTTGATTATTTTGCCGGCAGTAATACATCAACAATATTAACTTTTGTTATTATTGCGATGTCTATTTTATTGGTATTTATTGTTTTATTAATATATTTACCTGTATTAACTAAAAAGATTTTACCAAAATTTGGTTATACAAAATATTCTGATTATTTACCTTTCAGGACTGTTTATAACGATGACACTATGTCCACAGATGATGGCTCGTTGATGCGTGTTTATAAAATAAACGGCGTTCAAACCAGTATGATGGATGAAAAAAATAATGAAAAATTATTGGATTTAAGAACCCAGTTATTTAATCAAATTCAAGATCCGGCTGTGTATATCAGATTTTTTACAGTTCGTGACGCGGCAGATGAAAAAACAAATTACGAATTTCATCAACCTGTTTTACAAAGTATTTATGATAAATGGAATAACCAAGGTTTAAAGATTTTCACAAATACTTATTATGTTGTTATTTCTGTCAAAGGCGCAAATAACCGCGAAAAATTAAATCAATATTGTAATTATATTGAATCAATGTTGTCTGTGTATAAACCAGAATTATTAAAAAATAATACTGTTAATAATATGGCGACATTTTTTGGCCGTATATTATCACCTGTTACAAAACCTATCATAAAAAATTGCGATGATAATATAAGAAATTTAGTTACTGTTGATAATGTAGAATTTTTAAGAAACGGTATCATAGAATATTCAAGTGGTGAAAAAACATATTATGCTGCGGCTATGTCTTTCAAAACTGCACCAGATTATCTGGATGAAGAATTTTACAATACTATTTCGACCATACAATGCGAAATGATAAATATGAACGGTTTTCATATTTTAAGACCAAATGACATAGAAGCATTGATGCGTCAACACAGATCCACAGTCACAGAACAAACAGAAGATTCTACATTGGAACAAATCAGCGAAGCTGAATCATCTATGGATGAAAATATAACCGGTGCTCAAACTCTGGTTGATTATTATCCTTTGTTTATTTTGTTTGGATATAATAAAGATGAATTAAATAAAAATGTCGCAGAATTCAAAAAAATATGCGCTTCGTTTGGAATATCACCAGTGGTTGAAACATTTGCGTCCAAGGTATCATTTTTTGCGCAAATACCGGGATTTGATGTATTCCCCAGAATATTTAAAATGTTATCAAAAACAGCCGCAATCAGTATACCTTTGTCCAGTATGCCAAAAGGTATCAAAGATTGTGATTGGGGTCCAGGACCTCTTGTTACATTCCCGACTGCCCAAGGTACACCATATCAATTCCAATTCCATGTATCTGATAAACCTGTTGCTGTGGGTCATACATTAACAATTGGACCAACTGGTGGTGGTAAAACAACATTATTCTCGTTTTTAATCGCACAATCTTTACGTCATCCAAAACTGAAAGCTTTCTTCTTTGATCGTAACAGAGGTGCAGAAATATTTACATTATCTATTGATGGTAAATATATAACTATGAACGGTAAAGAAAAAGATGCGGCACAAAATACATTTTTAACTCACTTGAACCCATTAAAAATGCCGGATACGGCGGCAAACAGGGCTTTCTTGCGCAGATGGTTTGCAATGATAACTGGTCAAACAGACGTGTTATCTGGTGATGAAATTGCGCGTGCTGTATCTGTGAATTTTGATTATTTGTCAGACAAGGACAGATTATTAAAGAATTTATATGAAAGTTGTTTTTCATCATCTGGAACTATGCGTGGTGAATTAAAGAAATGGATTGACCCATTACAATATGGCGATATCTTTAATGAAGATGAAGATACTTTGGATTTAAATTCCAGATTAACAACATTTGATTTTACAGAAATTTTACAAGATGAAGTTTTGGCACCTGCGGTTATATCTTATATCTTGCACAGAATTAACAATGTTACTGTATCTGGCGGAAATCCGTCACTTATTATGATTGACGAAACTGCACCTATGTTGGAAAATAAAATGTTCCGCGATAATTTCATAGCTGGATTACAGGAAGGTCGTAAAAACCGTCAGGCATACATGGTTGCGTTCCAACGCGCAAATGTTTTGGATAAATTAGGCATAGGTGATGTGGTTCGTGGCCAGGCACAAACAGTTTTGTTCTTCCGTAATCCTGCGGCAGATTTAAGTGATTATGAAAAATGGAATTTAAATCCTTTGGAAATGGCATTTATCCAGGGTAAAGCATATCCAAATTTGAAAAGGGCAGTATTGTTATCACGTCCAATAAACGGTGAATCTGTTATTTTGAATACAGAATTAGGTGGTTTGGGTAATTTGTTAAGATTGTTTGAATCTGGTCGTTCATCTGTGTTGTTGGCGGAAGATTTATACAAAATTTATGGAAATAAATTTGTAACAGAATATCTTAAAAAACAAATAATGTAAAACCATATGCTTAAAAAATCTGTATTTTTAACACTGTTTTTTTTACCAACAATATTATTTGCAGATGATTGTTTAGATTATAAATTAAAACCCAAAGTTACAGTTAATGTGCCGTCTTGGCAAAAACAGGTTGTTCAGCCTTTACAACATATGGACGTTTTGCATGGTGATGTAATTGCAACTATGGTTGATAATTATGATATAACCAGTGATATTACGTCCATAGAAGACGGTTTTTGTGTCGCATTAAAAAGTGTAGAAGCAACGATTGGATACAGTGATTTTCTGGTACAAATCGATATTTCACATAAACCAAATACGTGTTCTTATGATGCAATTTTAGCACACGAAGACCAACATATACGTGCATATTTATCAGTCATAGATGATAATGATGAATTATTAAAAAAATCTTTATTTAATGCGGCGAATTCTATTACACCTATATTTGTAAAAAACAAGGAAGATATAGAATCTGCGATTGATAAATTAAACGAAGAAATACAAAGTCATCCTGATATAGTTTTGCTTAAACAACAATTAAAAGCGGATGAAGAAATCCGCAACAAACGCGTTGATCAAAACGATACAGGTGAAACACTGAAAAAGTGTTTGAAATAAATTTAACCGAAACAAAACCATATTACGATTGGCGCAACAACCGCAGTCATTAAACCAGATAACACAATTGCCAAAGAACTGAAAGACCCCTCGATTTTTCCCATTTCCATGGCTTTTACTGTTCCGGCTGCATGTGCAGCATTTCCAATGGCCAACCCGCGTGATATAGGGTTTTTTATACGCGCCCATTTGCATAATTTGTCGCTGACTGATGCTCCCAAAATACCCGTGATAATAACCGCAGACACAGTCAAAGAAACCATACCACCTAATTTTTGTGTGATACCGATAGCCAAAGCGGTTGTTACAGATATAGATACCAAAGAACGCGCAATAATATCTGATAATCCCAACACAATAACAATTATACACACTGATAATACAGATGCCATTACACCGACAAACATTGCGAATAATATTGAATAAATATGCTTTTTCAAAAGGGGTAATTGCCGATACATAGGAACTGCAAAGCATACAGTTACAGGCACCAGAAAATAAGTTAAATATTTTGCAGATGCGTTATACATACTGTATGGAATATTAAATGACAATAATACAGCGGTAACAAAAACCGTTGCCAAGAACAAAGGTGTTGTAAAAGGGTTTTGCCATTTTTTATTTATGAACGAAGCAATCACAAACATAAGTATAGTTATGGTTGCGCCAAAATATGTAGAATTTGCAATCAAATCTATCATTTTTTCTTATCCTTGTTCGTTCCTATAAAATAATCAGCTGTTTTTCCAGTTGTAATCATTGTTACAACATATGTAGCGACCAGTAAAAACACCAAATAATACCAAATATCAGATATGTCGCCCCAAATATCTATAACCGCGACAGCAGGCGCAATAAAAAACAAAGCCATTACACTGTGAAACCAATCTGCAATATCTGAAACCCATTCCAATTTAACAATATGTAAACACAGGGCAATAAACAACAATAATAACCCGTAAATACTGCCTGCGATGGGCAGGGGTATAAAATGTTCGCATATTTCCCCAAGAAACACAAAAAACAAAACAATCATAAATTGAAACAGGTATTTCATCTCTCCCCCGCTGTCTGTGATATATTTTACCACTTTTGAAAAATTTTTATAATATGTTTTTTATGAACATATTGACAATTTATATTTTTGTATTAAAATAATATAAAACAAGAGGTCAAAAATGTCTCAAAAGAAAGTTTTGGTTGAAAAAGTTGTTTTTGATGATGATGAAAATATGACACCAATATCATTGGCGCGTTTAAATCCATTGCAATTACCAGAAATAACCGAAGAATTCGGATTTTATTTAATCTATGAAAGTGTGAATATTCGTGGTTTTATGCCGCAAAAGGGTGCCCCGATGCCGTTTTTCAAACATGTTGCGGTCAAGGGCGATTTTGTCGCATCAAAACATATTCAAATATTTCCTTTCTTGGTTACAGGTGGTGTTTTTGATTGCAGTAATTGTGGTAAAGATTATATAACCGAAGATACAGCTTTGCCTGTGTTTGCGGAAAAAATGGATTGTTCATACAGTATCAGAAGTTTGGATGTTTTATTGGATAAATTACCACAAAAAATTGAAGAATTGATTGTTCAACCCGACTTGATTTCTAAACAAGCAATGAAAGATCCAAATAATTTGGAATCTGCATTGAAATTTATGTCAATGTATAAACACGTAAAGGTTTACAGCAGAAAAGGTAATATAAATTTACAAAACTCTGTGGCAGAATACTTTTTGGATAAAATTATACCTGAAAAACAGAAACCAACATCTGCAAATCCAAAAACAAAAGAAATCGCGATTAAACCGGAAGTCATGGATAAAAAAATATCCGGACAACACATCGACAAAAGAGATATTTTAGATTTGTGTAAACAAGATGCTGAAATATCTGCACTGGATTTATCAAATGACGATTTGAACAGATATATTCGAATAATTTTATCTGATCAACGCAGAAACGGTATAAACAAAACTGTTAAATTGCGTGAAGATGGTGTTCCTGTGGCTTGTGCAGATGCATCAGATTGGAATTTAATTCGTCAGGAAATTTTGGCTTTGCAAAATCAAGAAACCCAAAAGAAAGAAGAAGAAAAACAAAAACAACCACAAAATAAACAGGTTAAACCTGATAAGGTGATCAAAACAACCCAGGAATATAAACCTGTTAAAATAACAAAATACATAACCAAGAACCAATTAAAACAAATAAGTATTGGTCGTCAAAGATATGTATTGGATGCTATTAACAAAATCAATATAGATCCGGCTGATTTTGTGAATTACCAGGGTCCTGTGTGGGTGTTAAAAGATGGTATTTTGACAAATGTTCAAACCGTTGAAAAAGAAAACGGCTGCACATTGGTGCAAAGTGTTGACAGCAATACAAACAACGACAGAAAACGTTTAGTTTGGACTGTGGGTGATGGTCCAAATGGCGTTGTTATTGTTTGTATGGGGGTTTTGAATGAACATGGCGAAACAATGAAAAAATATAATAAATATTCTGAATTGTTAAGAGATACCAGCAAACGCAGAACATTTACAGAACAAGATTTAGAAAAATACAGAGATGTTACCGAAGTTTTATCTGAATTAAGAAAAACAGGTGTCGAAGATATCCCTGTACCAACAAATCAAAATCTGATAAATAAAAAATTCCAAGAACTGTTTGGTTTGGGATTATAAAGAAAGCGGGGAATTAACCCCGCTTTATAGTTTATGACGAATTTTTTCTGTCAGTTTAATACCACCGTTTTCATTACAATGGTCGGGTGAATCAAAATCAGAATCTGTGAAATCATTATCACGTTGTAAATTTAATAATTTTACATCGGTGTTTTCGTTCAAAAAATCAAACAGTTCACGATAAACAATTTTATCATCTGGTAAATATTTCAAATAATCAGATCTGTACGGCGGTAATACTATATAAACAGCATGTTTTTGTTTTCGTGCCAATTTAACAATATTATCCAGATATTGAATTTGATTATTATTTCGCGTAGTGTTTTTAAGATGTTGAGAAACAAGTATATCTGCAGGATCAATATGATTTTTATCATAACCTGATTTTCCGCGATAATCGTTTGGACAATTTGTTTTGGTTAATTGCTTTTGTATATATTTTATTGCGTATTTATCATATGGTTTAAAACCACAGGCATAATCGATATTAAATAATGCTTTATAAGGAATACATTTTTTAAATTCTTTGGTTTTTTCAAGTTGTAATCCAGGATGAAACACAGACCAAAAAATTATAACCTTTTTAATTTTGTTTAATCCGTGTTCCACAACGTATTTATATAAATTCCAAATACGATATAAATCCAATGAAGAATTAGATAAATTAAAATCATTTTTTCCGGGAATAAAGCCATCACGACCATGTGAAGAACCTAATATTAAATTTTCAAAATCTTTATGTTTTTGCAAAGCAAGATATTTTAAAATTTCATAATAGCAATCTTTTACAACAATACGTTTGTGATAAGCAAATATTTTTACGCCGCAAAAATATATTTCTCTTAATCCATCAAAATGACGTATTTTATTAAAGATTTTCATTATTTTACCCTGTGCTGCTTTGCTTTCTTACGGTTTTGATAATATTTGGTCAAAGTAAACATAATTACAGACATAGTCAAAATTGAACCCTGTAATAATATCAATCCTGCCTCTGGTGTTTCCAATAAAATGTATGCCAAATAGGATACTTCCGAAGTAATCCAAATAATCCAACTGTATAAATTTATATCGTCTGCAGATTTTGTTTTAATTAACTGCACAAATTGTGGCCAATAGGCAACTATGTTGCATGTTGTACATATTATAACCAATATTAACGCGATAATACTTTTCATCTATAAATCCTTTTTAGGAATTGTATCATAAAAATTTAATGTTTGAAAAATGTTTTCTATCTGGTTTGAACAACAACCAGATAAAATTTTAAACGTTCAGGCATTTTATGTATCGCATCGTATGACATGGCTTGATTGATATTGTCTAATAAAGATTCTTTGCCGTCATCATTTGTGACAAAACATATTTTACCGTTCGGTTTTAAATGTTTTTGGGTTTTTTTCAATATATCAATAACTGTGTATGAATACAAAAAATCACAAATATTGGAATAATATATAATATCAAATTTAGCATTACCTAACCTTTCATCCAGATTTTTAATGTCTGTCCAAATAAAAGGAAATGGTGATTTAATAGAATCTCTTAATTTTTTATAATCTGAATCAGTAAAACTGTAAAGGTCGCACCATCTGTTTGTATAAAATATATCTATTTTTTCAGGTGCTGTGCGAATATAATTTTGTTCGTGTTCATTCAGTTTTTGAATGATGTTGGGATAATCATTTTTTAAAAAATACAAATGATATTCATCATACAAACAATCCAAGAATTTGTTGAAATCTTTCGCCTGGTCAAATGTTTGCAGGGCAATAGTTTTAAGTTTTGTCATTAAATAAGAATTGTATGAAATATCAAAAGTAGTTATATGTTCTGCCCCAAACAATTTAAAAAACAAAGGTTGTTCCCCAGAACCTGATACGGTTAAAACCTTTGATTTTGGTATAACATAATTTTTGGTTTGTAAGATTTGGTTGTATTCGTTTGTTGTTGTAAGACAAGGATAATATTTATTATAAATCTCGAAACCACCATACCCACTAATGTCCTTGTAACAAGACAAGGCATCTTTCATATTCGGCAAAGGTGTGTCATAAACTATATTCATGTCTCAAACATAACACAAAAATATAAAATGTCAACATTTTGACACAGGATTTTATTTATGCTTGATGTTGAAACAAATTAAAATTATAACAGTATCAAAGGGTTTAATCATGAAAAACGATTTCAAATTTTGTCCGAATTGTGCCAGCAAAAACATCACCAATACAAATAATCGCAAATGGGAATGCGGTGATTGCGGTTTTGTTTTGTATAATAATTCTGCAACTGCGGTTGGGGTGATTATTGTAAATAAAGTGGGACAAATATTGATGGAGGTACGTGCCAAAGAACCCAAATTTGGTATGTTGGATGTTCCCGGCGGTTTTGTGGAACATGGTGAAACAGCAGAAGTTGCATGTGTTCGTGAATGTCGCGAAGAATTAGGTGTTGAAATTAAAGATTTGAAATATTTATGCAGTTTTCCAAATACCTATGAATACAAAAATATTCAATATAAAACATGCGATATGTTTTTTATTGCGAAAATAGCAGATGACGCAAAATTCAAATTACAGGCAGATGAAGTATCGAATATAAAATGGTGTGATTTGAAAAACAAACAAGACCTATACAATCTGCCCCTGGCCTTTGACAGCGCGTATAATGCGTTAGTATTTTATTTAGGAGAGAAGTAAGAAATTATGATAGTCATAATAATATTGAAAAAATGTACTGAAATGAATAGAATTTTTAATATAAAACAAAAAGGATTTTAAGTGAAAAAAGAAAAAACAACAAATTTTCCCATTTGGAGATTTGTTTTGGGTACTTTAATAGGTGGTACTTTGGTTTTTGGTGGTTTGTTGTTCGTGTTTATGCAACGAGGTATAAACGCAACTTTTAATTTGTTTTTGTTTTCTTATATAGGTATTTGTTTGATATGTGGTTTGCCAATGATGATTGCAGACATGAAGAATATACAGAAAAAAGAAACTGTATATTGGTTAAGTTTTTTGGGGGTAATGCTTCCTTTTGGTCCTATTTTGTGGTTAATCGGTCTACTTATATCTATAATCTCAAAAAGAAAAACTCAAAAATTATGTAAAAAAAATTTATTATTGTTTTATGGGTGTATGTTTTTTATTGTCCTAATAGAGTTTTTTATTGGTGTCTCAATACGTAAAACATATGAAAATAGTTTTATTTTACCCAAATGGGAGGATAGATTTGAATTAAATGAAGAAGAGAAGAAATGTCATTTTATGGCGACATTAGGATTAAATCAAACTCGTCATCAACAAGATATAGAATATAGAAAATGTTTAAAACAAACTAAAGAAAACAAAGAACGTGCGATATCACAAGAGAAAAAAAGAATAACAAATTTATCCAAAAAAGCGCAAACTAAAGAAGTTTTTGATTTGTGTGTAAATATTCTAAAGCAAGATATAAAAAATTATAAAGTGAGCAAATATGACACTGTTGCACAAGAAAAGCTACGTAACAATGTTAATTATATAAATAAAATCTCGAAAGAACTTTGTCAATGTGCAAGTAATTTATTTGTTGAAAAAGCATCTGATGATGAAATTATAAATTTGTTAGTTATATATAAACCAACTTCACCAAAAGATTTATTTTTTTGGAATCATGATATGCCATTTCAGATATGTTTGAAGCAAAAATATAATTTTGAAACACAATATAAAATAAATCGTGCATTGCATATAAGTTTTTTTTAATTTGAATGCTAATAGTTTGTAAGTTTATTTTACGGGAGATGGATTTCGCTTACGCTGCAACTGCGGTTCCCGAGCCGAATTGTTGGAAATAGGGCGAGAGATAAAAAGAGTTGTTTGTTATAAAAAAATAGCGATGATATACATCGCTATTTATTCTTATTGTTCGTGATATATTAAAATGCGTAATTTGCACCCAGACGGAATTGATGATAATCCGTAGTAAATTTATAATCACGGTTAAGGTATTTATCAGAATATGTTGACGTTAAATATCTATATCCCAAATCAACAGATAAAGCATTGGTTATATTGTATGCAATCCCACCACCAATCTGCCATGCAAACGCATGTGGTGTCGTTGTTTTATCAAACAATTCTGTGTTTAAATGATTAAACTGATATCCTGCACCGGCACTGATATACGGTGTAAATGCAGACATTGTTTTGAAATCAAGATACGCGTTTGCTAAAATAGTATGTGAACGCATCCATATAGTATCGTCCATTTCGGTGTTTTTGAATTTTTCTAAATAATCGTATTCTAATTCACCACGCAATGCGAAAGATTTTGATAAATCGTATTTAACACCAAATGCCCCTGATACATCAAATGCAAATTTACTATCCATCCAATCACCAATTAAAAAATCGTCTCTTTCATCAGAAGTAAGTATACTTGCATGTGTATAGCCCAAATGTGCGGACACATATGGCGAAACCGCGGCGTTTGATGCAAATGTTGCCATTGCCACCGCAAATGAAGTTAAAAGAATTCTTTTCATATTTTTTCTCCTTGGTTATAAGAATTATACCACAAAAAGTTCAAACTCGGTATACAAAAAGGTTATACTTGCGGGAGATGGGTTTCCCTCGACACTGCGTGTCTGCGGGGCAACCGTAACGATTTTGGTGCGCAGGTTTCCAAAATCTACTTGTTGTGAACCGGCAACTGTCGTTGCAGGCTACAAATCAACAATCCACACAACAGAATTTAACAAAAAAAACACCCGTTCGGGTGCTTTTTTATTAAATCTTGGTTGCGGGAGATGGATTTGAACCACCGACCTTCAGGTTATGAGCCTGACGAGCTACCGGACTGCTCTATCCCGCGATAAGCAAGGTTAATTATATCTCTTTTTGTCAAGGTGTCAAATAAAAAAACGCTTTTAATCTTATTTTTTCGCGATTCTTGCATTGTTTTATTTTTATTGCTAAAATCAAACACACAGGTAAAAATATGAAAAAATCAGTAAAAAGGACATTAAGACGGCTGTGGCTGCATATGTATGGATGGTCTGTGATTCAATGGCCAGCTGTTGTCATTTTTTGGATTTTAATTTGGTTTGTTTATTATACATCAAAGAAAGAAATTGTCGGTTATGATATTTTGAAAAAATACCGCAGAAAGCCCGCTATTTTCGTGTTTTGGCATGGGCGGACTATGATGTTATCACCAATCGTTGCGCGTGCTGGGGTTCGTGGTTATGCTGTTGCAGATCCACGACGTGATGGTCGTGCGATTGCTAAAATGGAAAAGTTGTTTGGGCTGAAAACTATATGGGGTTCATCAAAGAAAAATGGTGTTTCTGTGTTGAAAAACGGTGTTCGTGTTTTAAGTAATGGGCGCTATTGTTTGGCTTTGTCGCCCGATGGTCCAACCGGGCCGTCTATGCGGTTTCATGATGGGGCGCTATATTTTGCAAAAATGACCGGTGCACCGATTATACCTGTTTGTTATTCTTGTTCGCGCCCTTGGTTTTTAAAACGTTGGGACAGATATTTATTAACTAAACCTTTTTCCATAATCAAAGGTATTGTTGGGAAACCTATATTTATCGATAAAACAACCAAGATAGAAGAATTTGAATCTTTGCGTAAAAATTTGGAAGATATCATGGTAAAACAGGCCTATGATTTGGATAAAAATTTTACCGATATCAAGATAGAGCAAGATTTAACCGAAGATAATTACAAAACCCAGGTAAAAAAATGAAAACACCACGTTGGTTTTTAAAACATAATATAATTTCTTATTTGCTGTACCCTTTGACAGTGTTTTATTACATTGCATCACGCATAGTGTTTAAGCTGAGAAAAAAACACGAATATGTTTCACGCAGAATTGTTATTTGCTTTGGTAATATTTTATCTGGGGGGGTGGGTAAAACACCTATTGTCAGAAAGATTGCAAAATATTTTGATGCGCCTGTGGTTATGCGTGGATATAAACAAACGGCGGATACAGATAACATTGGGGACGAGGCAAAAATGCTGTCCGCTGATGATATCCAGGTTCATGTTGGAAACAGAAAAAAGAATTTAATTTTATTAAACGAACAACAATCAAACACCCCAATTATCATGGATGACGGATTTCAAAATTCAGGAATCAAGAAAGATATTTCTGTGTTGGTTTTTGATGAAAGTATTGGTTTTGGAAATGGATTTTTATTGCCTGCGGGACCTTTGCGTGAATATAAATCTGCGATAAGACGTGCTGATGCGATTATAGTTATCAAAAGAAAAAAGATTGCCAATAATTTTTATCTGCCGACCAGCATGCCTATATTTTATGCGAAAAACAAAGAAATATGTCCGTATGACGAAAACACAGATGTGATTGCGTTTGCTGGAATTGGATATCCTGAAAAATTCTTTGAAAATTTGCCTGTGCATTTAATTGAAAAACACGCGTACCCTGATCATTATCAATATACCGAAAAAGACATCAAAGATTTAATTCGTATTGCAGATGAAAAAAATGCGAAATTGTTAACAACTGAAAAAGATTGGGTCAGATTGCCAGAATGGGCGCAAAAACAAATCAAATTTTCAAGTCTGGATATAGAAATCGAAGATGGTTTTTATGATTGGATCAAAGGAAGGATAAATGACATCAATTACAAAAAAAGTTAAATTTTCCGGCGTTGGAATTCATTCTGGATTAAATGTGAATATGGTGGTTTTACCATCCACGAAGCCCGGAATTTTTTTCAAAAGGGTTGATATAAAAGATTCCGCCCCAATACCTGCGACATTTAATAATGTTGGCGAAACAAAAATGCGTAACACGACAATTGGCGATAAAAATGGCGCGCACGTTCAAACCATAGAACATTTTATGGCGGCGCTGTTTTTACATGGAATTGACAGCGCTGTTGTTGAAATAGATGGTTTTGAAACACCCATTTTAGACGGCAGTGTATATGAATTTTACAAAGGTTTAGAAAAAGTCGTTGGTAAAAAAACAAAAATGAAAAAGATAATTGTTAAAAAAACAATTGTCGCAACCCGTAATGAATTATCTAAAAATTTACCATTTTTTAAACGCCTAAAAATGTTTATTTTAAATCATACAATTTGGCGTCATGGAAATGGTTTTGTTAAATTATCGCCAAATGATAAGGGTTTGAAAATCAGTGCAACTTTGGTTTACAAAGACAAAATAATTGGGACACAATCTTTTTCTTGTGAATTGGATGGAACTAAAAAATCAACAAACAAATTTATTGATAAAATATCAAGATCCAGAACTTTTGGTAAACATTCAGAATGGGAATATTTAAAGGCACACGGTATGGGGCGTGGTGCAAACGAACATAATATTATCGCAATAAATGATACTGGGGATGGAACGCTGAATAAATTACTATACCCAGATGAATTTGTTCGTCATAAAATAATAGATGCGGTTGGCGATATGTTCACATCTGGCGGTTTTATTTATGGAAATCTGGAATCTGTAAAAGGATCGCATGCGTTGAATAATTTGGTATTACGCAAATTGTTCAGCGATAAATCAAATTATGAAATCGTGGAAGAATAAAACAAAGGAGAAAAAGATGAAAAAAACAATGTTTGTTTTAGGTTTGTTGGCTTTGGCTGCATGTGCAGAATCTGGCACAAAAGAACCAGCTTTGGTTAGATTAAATGCAGAACCAAAAAATTGTGAATATTTGTACATGATTGATACAAATGTTTCCAGTTATGACATAGATGATGCCTATAATTTCATAGAAAAACGTATTGTTGAAGAAAACAAATTGGGCGATTCTTATTTCATTTACACCGAAGATATGGTGAAAAATGTTGGTGCAATTTTAGGCCCCAGAAACACATACAAAATAAAGGCCAAAGTGTATAATTGCAAAAAATGAAAAAAGTCGTAAATTTACGACTTTTTTTGTAAATTTCGGCTTTATTTTTTTTATCAATTTGTGTTATAATTATCAAATAAGAGAGAGAATTGATAAAACAAGTTATAACCGTTAATCGTAAAAAGTATGCGGCAGGGTTGTTCTGGCAACCTGTCGCTGTTGGAAATGCGGTAAATATATATGCAAATCAACTCGAAAAAAACGCAAAAGTAAAATATACTTTGTTCGTGGAATATAAATCCATGGTTGGATTGGCAACTTCCCACGAAGGTTTGCATGTTGGTATACCCAGTGCCGCTGCGGAAATAATGAATTCTTTGTCGGAATTTGTTTCTTTTTTAGGCGTTTTCAAGGCAGGAAAGAATTTTTATTTGTTGGCTGTTCGTAACGGCATGATTATCCGTGATATTTTACTGGAAACAGAAAACGAGGCACGTAAAGCGTATGTAGATTTATCTGCCATGCCAGATTGGAGTGCTTTGTTTGCACCATCTGAATGGGGAATGCCAAGATCCCAAGAAAGAGATTTATCAAGATTAATAGGTGGGGTTGTTGGTGCAAAATTACAGCAGATAAATGTTTTAAAAACATTGGTTCCATCCGCGTTAATCTTTTTAGGATTTTTATTGGCTGTGTTTTTGGTTGTTAAATTATCTGATTTGCGTAAAATTACACCACCTGTAAAAACAGAACTTAGTCCAGAAGTCATAGCGGAATATCAGCGCCAAATAGAAATTAAAAATCAAGAATTAGATAAAAAATTCAAGATTGAAAAAAAACAAGAACAAAAAAAACAGGAAAGTTTTTATCCATACAACAAATTGCCTTATGTTATGGACAAAGCAAATTTGTGTTATAGGGCTATTGGTTTTGTAATGCAGCCTGTGTTGGGTTGGACACCAAGTGCGGTTGAATGCAATCAAGATACTGTATCTGCAACTTTCAGACGTGAATATGGAACGTTAAATGATTTTTATGCTGTTGGTGCAGAAGTGATGCCTGGGGCCCAGGTTGAACAGTTATCAAACAACGAAGTCAGGGTTAGGGTAAAATTGCCCGGATTAAAAACACACAAATCAATTGATGATCGTGACCAGGCAACAGTTATGCGTGATTTGATTTCTAAATATCAAAAATACAGTATGACAGCAGAAATAAAACCTGGTACAGAAATTATAAAAAAGGGTGTGGAAAAAGATATAATAAACGTTATACAGATAAATGCTTCATCCAAACTGATACCGCAAGAATACATGTTAATGTTTGATGGTTTTCAGGGTGTTCATTTAAAGACTGTTGATTGGTCAAACACTTCACGGACTTGGAGATATAATATCAGTATTTACACGAAATAAAAGGGGTACAAGATGATTAAAAGATTATTGTTTGTTTTATGTTTGTGTGTGGGATTCCTGGCTGGGAATTCATATGCATTTGCAGAAGAAATTATAGAAGAGGAAGAAATAATCGAAGAAACAGAAGCCCCAGCAGAAGATTCTTCAACAACTGCTTTGGAAGAATACCAAGTAGAAGGTTCTTTGTTTGAAAAAATAACAACTTTGGAACAAGAAAAGGTGTTGATGCAACTGGAAAAAGAACACGCCCAAATGGATTTGGAATTGGACAAATTAAATGCTGAAAAACTAAGAATGCAAATCGAATTGGATAATATTTCAGGCAAAGCAGAACAACAACAACAAGAATTAGAAGCCGCCAAAGCAGAATTGGAAGCGCAAACAGAAAAACTGAAAAGACAAATGGAAGAAATGGAAGAAAGAGAAAACGAGGTTGTTGTGGCACCTGTGCAACAAGAAGAAGTAAAACCTGTGTTCAAAGCAAAATACAAATTGTTAAATGTTATCGGTGTTGGTAATCAATTACAGGCGACATTAGAAGAAATATCCACAGGTCAAAATAAACGCATAGCGGTGGGTAAAAAATTAGATGGGTATACAATCAAATCAATTTCTTTGGATGATGGAATTATATTTGAAAAAGATGGTGTTTCTGAAAGTTTAAATATTGGTGGAAAATAAAATGGCGAAACAAGACGCAATTGTTGAAGATGTATCGAAAAAACATTCTGTGCCATCAGGATTGGAATCTGCTGGTAACAAGGATATTTTGACATACTTGTTTTCAGATAATAACAAACTGTTGACGGCGTTTGGTGGTGAATACGCTTTGCCAAAAGACACCCAAGGTTTGGTTGCGTATTTTTCTGGTGGTGAATTGATTATATCCAGAACACATAAATATGACGGACGTGTTCTGGCGTTTATAGATTGGTTAAATCAAAATCATGCTGTGGTGAAAAAACCCTTCTATGCAGATTTGGGTTTGATTTCGGGTATTTACAAAACCAACGAAGAACGTGTAGGTGGTAAATTACATCAACGTGTTGATTTTGATAACCAGATGCAGAAAGATTTCGTCGATGTTATTGCGCGTGCTGCTGCACAAAAGGTATCAGATATTCATATTGAAGTTGCAGATCAAACCACAATTTATTTCCGTATGGACGGAAGCATGCAACCAATTTTGGAATATAATTCTCAATGGGGTGAAGCTTTTGTTCGTGCTGCATTTGCATCTGCTGATATATCTAATTCCAGTTATGCACAAAACGAATACCAATCTGCCCAGAAAGATGGACGAACACCATTACGTGGCACAAAAGATTTGTATTTACCTGCATCTGTGTTGGGTATTCGTATGCAATTTAACCCTATTGCGTTCGGCAGTCAATATGTGGTTATGCGACTTCTGTATGATAACCCAAGTGAAGGTATTAAAACAGAACAGGAATTTGGTGATTACGAACAAAAATTATTAGCGCGCTTGCGTTCTGCACCAACGGGTTTGGTTGTGGTGGCCGGACCAACTTCGTCTGGTAAATCAACGACATTGGTTCGCAATATGGCATTGATGTTGAAAGAACACAGATATGAAATTAATCTTATTACCGTGGAAGATCCTGCGGAACAGAAAATTTTTGGCGCACATCAAATGCCTGTGGTTAATGCTGGTAACGAAGAACAACGTGAAGATAAATTTACAGAAGCTTTGGCCGCCGCTTTGCGTAGTGACCCTGATACATTGATGGTCGGTGAAATCAGAACCTTGTCTGCGGCGCAATTAACCGTCAAAGGCGCGTTGTCTGGACATAATGTGTGGACAACTTTGCACGCGAACTCTGCTATGGGTGCGTTGACTCGTTTGTTAGATATGGGGGTTGAAGCATTTAAATTGAAAGATGAAACCATGATGCGTGGTTTAGTGTCAATGCGTTTGTTTAAAAAACTGTGCCCATATTGTCGTGAAAGATTGATTGACAGATCTGATGATCCTGCGTATCACAGAGTTAAAGATGCGTTTGGTGATTTAGGTTTGCAACAGGTATTTATTCGTGGGCCAGGATGTGAACACTGCAAAGGAACAGGTTCGGTTGGGCGTATCAAGGCCAGTGAAATAATTTTGACCAACAGTGAATTTTTAAGTTTAGCATTGGCTGGGGAAACGGATGCTGCTTTGAGATTCTGGTTGGAAAAATTGGATGGACGAACATTAAAAGAAGCTGCAGAAGAATTAATGTTACGCGGAATTATCGGTGTTGATGAAGTAGAACGTTGGGTTGGATTACTCGACAGACCATGGGTGTATTAGTCATGAACAAATTGGAATATTGGTACGCAAGATTGTCTTGCAGAATGGATACAGATAAACGTATGTCAATCAGTAGTAAATTGGCATCTTTGTTGCGTAACAATTTCTCTTTGATGGATGCGTTACATCGTATTGAAATGATAGAATCTAAAAATGGAAAAAGCCCAAATGAACCTTTTGCTATATATATGCGTGAAGTGCAAAAAGGTTTGGAACGTGGACTGAGTTTTTCCGAAGCGACACGCGGTTGGGTTCCACCCGAAGAAACATTGTTGTTAATGTCTGGAAATTTATCTGATTTGTTGGTTTCTTTGGAAAACATATCGACAGTGGTTAACGGTGTTAATCGTATTAAAAGGGCGGTGACATCCGCGTTTGCATACCCGTTGTTTTTGTTTGCTATGACAATTGGTATTATCGCGATGGTGGGTATATATTTGGTGCCACCTTTAACGGAAGCTGCAGGTGGCGATATTGTATGGCGTGGAACAGCGGCATCTTTGATTTGGGTATCTGATTTCATGAATAAATATTTGTATATTATTTGTGCGGTGGTGGTTGTGGCAATTATATTAATAGTTGTGTCTTTGCCTATATGGACTGGAAAATTACGTGCAAAATTTGATGATTTTCCACCATGGAGTATTTATAAATTACAATTATCGGTCAGTTGGTTGATGTCATTGGCGGCAATGGTTGCTGCAGATACATCTGTACCCCAGGCTATGCGTTTATTGGCTAATAATTCAAATCGCTATTTAGCCAGTATTTTAGAAGAAACATTACTGTATATTACAAATGGTGAAAATTTAGGTAATGCGTTGGCTGCCACGGGTAAAAATTTTCCTAATGCTGAAATTGTGGGAGATTTGGTCATTTATTCCGATATGAACGATTTCTCAAAGAATTTGAATAAAATCGCCACAGAATATATGAATGAATCTGTGCGCCGTATAGAAAATTTATCCAGCACTTTAAACAGTGTGGGTATGGGATTGGTTTCTGGTGCGATAGGTTGGGTTGTGTTTGGAACCTTCCAGATGCAAGAGCAAATTACCGCTGCGTTAACTTAATAAAAAATACCGGTGTTTACCGGTATTTTTTTACATATCTTTCTTTACGCCATAAACGGCAAGTTTTCCAAAGTTCCTTCTGTTACACGGACATTAACGTCTATTAACATAAACACGGAATCTGGTGTCTTTTCCATATCACAAGGGAACAGATTTTCCATCAAAAGGTGGCTGGTGTTAACTGTTAATTTAGTTACCAGATGGTCATCGTCCAATAGGGTGTAAATAGGGCCAATATCACGTGGGGTATTTTGTCCTATTTCATGTTCATTTTGTGGGCAACGCAGGCCGTCCAATATGGTTTTAACGCGATTATCAATATCGGAACGTGGCACACCTACAATTTCAGGGTGCATCAACAAAATGTCCAATTCCGCAATCATTTTCAAATTTGGGGTAATGATAGGGTTCCAATCAATCCCGCCAATATGACGGGTTATAATAGGGCTTTTTGTGGGGCTGGGCATCATGAAATTAGTAAGGTTATTCCAGGGCTGGAAATTTATTAATTTTTTAAGCTGGGGGTGGAATTGCATACGAATATCCGCAATGTGTTGAGCCCGTTTTTTTGGGTTAGTTAAAATATCACCATAATATAACAATTTAAACTTCATTTTTTATACCCTTTTCCTTAGATATTTATACCTAAAAAATGCCTTTTTAGAACAGATATTTAACCCGTTCTTTTTTATCATTTTTCTTTTGTTTTCTCTTGATAATTATATCATAAATTGCTATGTTTTGTATAGCAAAAAGAAAGGATTTATAAATGGCAGTAAATAATGAATATACTGGTGATTCAATCAAAGTATTGAAGGGGTTAGAAGCGGTCAAAAAAAGACCTGGAATGTATATCGGTGACGTTGGTGAAGGTGGCGACGGTTTGCACCATATGATTTATGAAGTTGTAAACAATTCTATCGACGAAGCAATGGCGGGTTATGCCGATACTGTATATGTTTCTTTGAACGCAGATGGCAGTACAACTATTCGTGATAATGGACGTGGTATGCCTTTTGATATAAACCACGAAACAGGACGCAGTGCGTTGGAATTGATTATGTGTGAATTGCACGCTGGTGGTAAATTTGATAACGAAGGAAACGGCGCCTATAAAGTATCAGGTGGTTTGCACGGGGTTGGTGTTTCTGTGGTTAATGCTTTGTCTTCTTGGTTGGAAGTTCGTGTATGGCGTGGCGAAAATGAAGCGCGTATGACATTTGCCGACGGCGTTCCAACTATGGATTTGGTCATCAGCAAAAACGAAACAACCCATGAACACGGAACCGAGGTTACTTTCTTGCCGTCCCCTGACACGTTTACTGGCACGGTATTTGATTTTGATACATTGGAAGTTTGGTTGCGTGAACAATCTTATCTGAATGCAAATGTTCGTATTATTTTGGAAGATTTGCGTGGTGCTGAAAAAGTTGTTCGTGAATTCCATTCTGCAGACGGATTGAAAGGTTTTGCAACCTATTTGGATAAATCAAAAGAATTGTTAAATGCAGAACCAATTCAAATGATTAAAACAATTGATGATTCATATATTGAAATCGTTTTGCAATGGACAACTGCATATACTGAAACATCTTTGTGCTTTACCAATAATATTCCAAACCGCGATGGTGGAACACATTTGGCGGGTTTTCGTGCAGGTTTAACACGTGCGTTGAATAAATATATTTCAGAACAGAATTTAAAGAAAGATATCAATTTATCTGGGGAAGATTTCCGTGAAGGTTTGACCAGTATTATCAGTGTTAAAATACCTGATCCTAAATTTGGTTCACAAACAAAAGATAAATTGGTGTCCAGTGAAGTAAGACCTTTGGTTGAAAACACTGTTTGTGATTTGCTGTACGAATATTTAGAAGAAAACCCAACAATCGCAAAAATGATTATAGATAAAATCGTGGAAGCGGCAACTGCACGTGAAGCGGCCCGCAAAGCGCGTGAATTATCTCGTAAAAAGACAGGCCCAGAATTGGGCAGTTTGCCGGGCAAATTAGCGAATTGTTCAGAACGTGATCCTGCAAAATGCGAATTGTTCATCGTCGAAGGAGATTCTGCTGGTGGTACTGCAAAGCAGGGGCGTGACAGAAAGACCCAGGCGATTTTGCCACTGCGTGGAAAGATTTTGAATGTGGAACGTGTTCGTTTCGATAAGATGTTGGGATCTGATACAATTGGTGCCTTGATTACTACATTGGGTGCGGGTATTGGTAAAGATGATTTTGATATTGAAAAATTCCGCTATCACAAAGTTATCATCATGACCGATGCGGATGTGGACGGTCAACATATTCAAACTTTGTTAATGACATTCTTCTATCGTCACATGCCAGAAGCTATTGAACGTGGTTATATCTATGTTGCAAAACCACCTCTATACGGCGTAACCCGTGGCAAACAACAAATTTATATCCAAAACGAACGTGAAATGGATGATTATTTGTTGGATCAATTATCCACAGATGGAACTATCGAAACGGCTGATGGTCAACAATTGGCAGGGGCAGATTTGAAACGCGTATTGGAATTGGTTGATGATATGAAAAATAATTTACAACCTTTAAGTCATATTGTTCCGTTACGTTTCATTGAAGCATTGGCTTTGAATAAAGTATTTGAAAGTGAAAGTGCTGAAAATTTTGCCGCCGCTGAAAATATGTTGGATAACGAAGAATTAGAATTTGAACGTGGTTGGAAAATATCCAGCGACATGGAAGGTATTAAAATTACCAGAACATTACGTTCAGTAACTGAAACACATGTTTTGCCACGTGAAAAAATGAATTCTTCTGAAATTCGTGCATGGCAAAGAATGGCGGGTCGTGATGAATTGATTGAAATGTTCTCGAAACCAACAACTTTGCGTGTGAAATCTAAATCTCAAAAAATCTGGGGCGCATTTGCATTGTTAAATACTGCATTTGAATATGCCAAGAACGGATTAAAGATTCAACGTTACAAAGGTTTGGGTGAAATGAACGCAGAACAGTTGTGGGAAACAACTATGGATCCAAATCATCGCTCACTGTTCCAAGTGAAAGTAACAGACGCATCACAAGCAGATGAAGTTATTTCTATGTTGATGGGTGATGTTGTAGAACCCAGACGTGATTTTATCGTTGAAAACGCTTTGAATGCAAATCTGGATGTGTAAATTAAACAGGGCGTTCATAATGGGCGCCCAAAATTTTTGTAAAGGTATTGTTTTTTAGTAAGGGATATAAGATTTGAGATAGTGAAAGGAGAATCATGGCGGACGATTTCAAAAAATCGAACGAAAGTTTTTCAAACAAAACAGATGTTTTGTTCGGGGAACAATGTCGCTTTGAATACGAAGTCCCAAATGATAAAAGGCGCCTGGCAAATATCCCCAGGGTTTTTATGGAACCACAAAACATAAGGGATAATTTAAGCACCAAATTAAACCAAGCTAAAGAGCGCCTGGAACGGATGATGATATTGTCTGATGAATCAAAAGATAAAAATATCAGATTTACCGCTATGGCCAGTTTCAAAAAAAAGAAAATGTAAAAAAGGTATGAATTTATGAGCGACATTTTCAGCAAATCAAAATTAAAATTAAAAATACAAGAAAGAATACACCGACATTTGGGCGACAACAGTCCAATCAGTAATTCCAAATTTCCACATACCAGTAAAATATCTGCGGTTGTTTTAAATAATCAAGTGTACAAGACATTAAAAAAAATAGCCGATATAACAAACAAACAAAATTGCGAAGTTCCTTTTTTGTTGTTTGGTTTCATAGATTTTGAAAATCAACAATTTGTTTTTAATGATATTATTGTGCAATATCCAACAAAATCAAATTCTTACGAGGCCGTATTTTCCAAATATCAAAATAAAAAATATGCCGAATATTGTATTAACGCAACCAAAGCAGAGGGCAAAATTGCTGCGCACGGGCACAGCCATCCGCGTGTTGGGGCGTGGTATTTAAAGTATTCTTTGGCTGATGTTAATGCGTATATAGATATGGCTTTTTCAGATGTTGCAAAAAATGTTGGGATATGTGGATGCTTGTTGACTGGTGGTAATTTTAATTTTGTGTTTTGTAATGGGGTTGATTTATATCGCTGTGATAATGTTTTTGCAGAAGATTCAAATGGGGAATTTATTCAATTGCCTTGTTTTGGTCCTGATGTTTTAGCAAATACTAATGAACGCAACATGGAAAGATAAAATGTTTTCTAAAAAATGGTTTTTTGATTTAGAATCTAAATTACGTGAAATGGGATTGGACAGTGATGAACAATCTTTTGATGAAATTTTAGAAAACTTGAAACACCCCAAACGCGTAAGTCCAAATCAATTTGCCGAGACAGTGTCTTATGTTATCTTGGCATCTGGGTTTAACCAGAAAACAGCCAAAATAAAACACAGAATAATAATGGATTTGTTAAAAAATAATTCAAATAAATCTGAGATATTACCTGTGTTTAAAAATGAATCTAAGATAGATGCAATTATAACAGTTTGGAATAATCGCCAAAGTTTATGCGATGGTTTTTATAAATGTCAAAATTTGGAAGAAAAAATAAAATACCTGTTACAGATATCTTATGTTGGCGAAACTACCGTTAATCATTTGGCCAGAAATTTAGGTGAAAATCTTCCTAAATATGATAGGTGGATAAAAAGGCTGGGTGTTGTATTCAGTGGTAATAAAAGTCTTAATGAATTATTAGATAAACCAAAATTAAAACCAGAATTAAAACAAGCGTGTGATGCTATGTTTAATCATCTGGTCCAAGAAACAGGTTTACCAATTGGATACATAGATGTTGTTTTATTTCGTGCATGCCAAAATCATTTAATAGATATGGGTGATAAATAATGGATGTTAAAATAGAAGAATCTTGGAAAAATGCATTATCTGGGGAATTTGAAAAAGAATATTTTCAAAAACTGACAGATTTTGTTCGTGGTGAATATTTAGCAGGCAAAACAGTTTATCCAGAACCTAAAAATATTTTTAATGCATTTAATTTATGCCCGTTGAATGAAGTGCGTGTAGTTATAATTGGTCAAGATCCTTATCACGAACCAGGCCAGGCGCACGGACTATGTTTTTCTGTGCAAAATGGTGTTGATTTGCCACCTTCTTTGGTAAACATATATAAAGAAATTGAATCAGATATTGGACACAAAAGTATTACAAATGGCGATTTAACCCAGTGGGCGCGCCAAGGTGTTTTATTATTAAATTCTACATTGACGGTCCAGGCACATCTGGCCGCATCACATAGTGGTAAGGGTTGGGAAACATTTACTGATGCTGTTATAAAAACAATCGCGCAAAATAAAAAACACGTTGTTTATATGTTGTGGGGATCTTTTGCTCAAAACAAAGCAGCGATTGTTGATAAAAACGAAAACCTAATTCTAACCAGTGCGCACCCGTCACCATTATCTGCATACCGTGGGTTTTTTGGAAATCATCATTTTTCACGTGCAAATGAATATTTAATTGCACACGGTGATAAACCTATAAATTGGTAAATTGTGATTAATAATTATATGTAACACCCAAACCATAAAACGCATAGGAATAGTTATTATGGTCTGTGTTAGCATTGGAAAAATGTTGGGCATATATTTCCATAGCCCATTTTTTATTGAAACTGTATCCGGCTGTAACTTTGAATTGGAATAACAATTTTGTTCCCAATCTGTCATTTTCTTTGGCCTGTAATCCGGCACCTGCACCAGTGCCAATAAAAAATTTATCCAATTTGAACAGGGCGATATCTTCTGTGAAATAAATAATAGGAACTGAATAATCTTGCCATTCCCAACCGTTTTTTGCATGCAAACCAAATACCCCGGACAGATTTATAGAGCGTTTTGCAGGAACACGGAAAAAAGTTGTTGGTTGTGAATATTGAAATGTCGCGATATAAAACGGAACAGGTCGTACAGGTGGCGGTAACAGTATTCCTGTATCAAAACCTTGGCCAATGCTGAAGCTGATCTGGTTTTTATATTTACCGAAAAACGGATTTTCTTCTGGTAAAACGCAAGAATCTGCCCATGCAACAGATGAACAGCATAAAAATATTAAAGATAAAACAATCTTTCTCACAACTCTGAATTGTACCATATAACAAAATCTAAAACAAATTGTTTTAATAAGAATTATTGTTGCAAACCAAAAAAAGTTTGATATAATCTTTTGCGCTGGCGGCGTAGCTCAGTGGTAGAGCAGAGGAATCATAATCCTTTGGTCAGGGGTCCGAATCCCTTCGCCGCTACCAAAATAACAAACGACCCTTGTGGTCGTTTTTTATTTTGATATAATCGCAACGTATGAGGACCCCTGGTCCGACAAAATAGCAGTTGAGAACAAGTGAAACGCCGTTCGAAACGTTGCGATTTGGAAAGGGGCCCGTTGCGAAGCAATGGGAATATACAATCCCTTCGCCGCTACCAAAATTCGCCGGCATTTGCCGGTTTTTTTATATTTTTTTGTCATAGTAATTTTTTTGCAAAAATACAGATTTTTTAAATTGTTTCTACACAACCGATACACAAAGTTCTACACAAAGATTGACACCGTATTATGTTTAACGTTATACTAGTTTTTATATAATATACATACCGTAATGAATATGGTTGTATTAAACTGTAAAAGTTAGTGGTGTTATAAATGTTACCGATTATGGCCTCTGTTGCTGGTTATGAATTGACAGATGCGGAAAAATACTGGCTAGAGAAAAATCAGCCCGCTGGTATAAGTTTTTTTTATAATAATATAAAAAGCAAAAAACAGTTACAGCAACTTATAAAACAAATCAAAGAAGTAACCGGTAACGATAAAATATTACTTTATGTTGACCAAGAAGGTGGACAAGTATGCCGTTTGGTTGGGCAAGAATTTAAGACATATGCACCACAAAAACGACTGGGTGAGGTTTCACCCCAAGCAACGCGGTTGCATGCGGGTTTAATCAGCACAGATTTCAAAGAACTGGGGCTGAATATGAATAGTTCACCAGTTTTGGATGTTTTGCGTGCCAATACCAGTTCCGTTATTGGGTCGCGTTCTTTCGGCAGCGATAAAAAATTAGTGGCAGAACGTGGCAAGGAAATGATAGCAACCTTTATCAAAAACGGTGTTTGCCCGATAATGAAGCATGTCCCTGGCCATGGTTCAGCGGTGGAGGATTCGCATCTTGGATTGCCAATAATCAGTAAGAGTTTGGATGCACTGGAAACCGATTTTTATCCGTTTATGGCTAATCGTGATATTCCGGCAGCAATGACCGCACACGTTGTGATTGCGGCCGTAGATGATACAAAACCAATCACAATTAGTAAAAAAGGTATAGATACTTTGATTCGTGGGCATATCGGTTTTGATGGTTTGTTAATTTCTGATGCGATGGAAATGCGTTCACTTAAAGGTACAATCGGTGAGAAAACACGACAAGTTTTGGAAGCTGGTTGCGACTTGGCTCTTTATTGTAGTGGCGATATCAACGAGTTGAACGATATGGCTGCGAATTGTACGCCTATGAGTGATAAAACAGCGGAACGTTTGGAAAAAGTATATCAGGTTATTACAAAACCACTGTCGAATGAAAAATATGACTATGTCGAATACGTTGCTTTAACTGGTCCTTTACAGGCTTATTCCAAAGCCACTGATATGACGATGGTTTTGGAAAACATGAAGTAATTGTAAACAAGGAGAATTTCTTGTTTAAAGTTAGAAATGCCAAATTGACAGATGCAAATGCCATTTATAACATATGGGCTGCTGGATGGAAATATGCGTATGCTAAGGTTTTATCACAAGAATTCTTGGCACATTATGTCAACGATACCATAGTTGAAGAACATATAAAAAGATTCCCAAAGACATTGCGTGAAGAAACAAAAAAAGGAAAGATTTTTCTTGTATTGTGTAGTAATAATAAGGTTGTTGGTTTTGTTTATGGTGGTTTGCCAAGTTTGCAAAAATACAAGTGCGACTGCGAATTAGACACAATGTATTTAAATACCGAATATATCGGCATGGGTGTTGGCAAATTATTGTTTCAACAGTTTGCCAAAAGACTAAAAGCAAGGGGGGCAAGCACTCTGGGATTGTGGTGTTTTTCTGACAATGATAGTATCGGATTTTATAGAAAAATGGGAGGTGTTATCATTGATTATCAACGTAATACAAAAATCGAAAATGTTTTAGTTGCATACATTAAGTTTGATATAGATGAAGTTCTGAAAAAATAGGCTTTTTAGTTCTAAAATGGATTTGAACAGATAAAAACACAGGGATAAAAACATAAAACAAAAAACCGGTCAAACGACCGGTTTTTGTTGATTATTCGCATGTTTTGTGTTAGGTTCTAATAACAAAAGGAAAAAACATGACGAACAAAATAAATATTTATTGTGACGAATCGTGTTATTTAGAATACGACAAGTGTCCGTCTATGGTATTAGGTGCTATTATTTGTCCTCAAATCTATGTAAAAGAGTTGTCGAGAAAAATAAAAGATATTAAGAAAAAATATAAAATACCTACTACTTCCGAGATAAAGTGGACAAAAATATCAAAATCAAAAGAAAAACTGTATTTAGAACTAATAGATTTGTTTTGTCAAGTACCATATGTTAGATTTCGTGCAGTGAAAGCGATAAACAAAAAGCATTTGCATCACAGTGATTTTAAAAGCAGTCATGACGATTGGTACTATCGCATGTATTACATATTGCTTATATACATCATAGAGTACAAAAATGATGAGTTTTTCACCTATATAGACATAAAAGATACAAAAAGTTCACAAAAAAGGAATAGGTTAAAAGAGTGTATTGCTAATACATACAATAAAGAGGATAATGTTGGTGAAAAAATTGCGGATAGGATTAAAAATATACAGGCCGTGCGTTCAGAGGAATCACAATTACTACAGTTAGCAGATATTCTTATTGGTGCAACAGGTTATGAAGAAAGAATCAGTAAAATAAAACAAGAAAAACCAAGTTTTGAGCCAAGTGAAACCAAGTTGAATATTTGTAAACATATAAAAAAATCATTGAGAATAACATCGTTTGAAGAAAATATAAGATCCTCTAAGTATAACCTATTCATTTGGTCTCCAGATTACAAAAGGGCAACAAATGCTTAGTTTCCCTGAAATTATCCCGTTTGACTGGAATGATCCAGAAAACTTAAATAAATGTTACGACATTTATTTAAGGTCTTTATATTTGGGAAATCATTATTTTTTAGGTAAAAAAGTTCATTATGATGATAAAGAGATAGATGGAAAACACGCATGCTTTTGGCATTTGATAACTAGAAACGAAAAAGATTTTAATGAAAGATATCCAAATAGAGAAAGATTAGAACGTATTCATTGGACAGCTTTCATGTTAGAAAATTCAGAATCAGAGGATATTACTTGTTGGGAAGAATTGGTACGAACAAAGAAGAGAGGAGAAAGATATCAAACTTTTTTATATTCAAAACAATATAAATTTGTAGTTATATTAGAATTACAAAGTCATGATCTTTATAGATTGGTCACTTCTTATTATGTTGATGAAAAGTGGAGAAAAGACAGGTTTAAACAACATGCAAAAAGATACCGTGATCCGAGAAAAAGTATCGGGAGCGCAGTATAAACAACGCCCCCGGAATTCACTCTGTCTTTTAACAGACTTACCTTCGTAAACTATGAAATAATTTACTTCTACGGTAAGTGAACACTTATATAATAACAAAAAAACACAAAATTGTCAATATTTTTTACTTGACTTTTAAAAAATGCATGTTTTATGGAGATTGTAGTTAGTGTATTTATAGGATATAGAATACAAGAATATTCTAATTATAATTGATTTTTATATAAAAACTATATTTATAACATTTATTAAATGTTTTTATCCTATTGAAAAATGAAAAAATCAATATTTTTGGGCGAGAGTGGAAAATAGGTTGGTTTAGATGTGAGCACATATGGTATTTTTGTATGTGTTGTTCTACACATTCTCTACACAAAGATTTTTTATTGGTTAGAAAAATCGCTGTAAGATGCAGAAATCTGCGTTATTTAATTTCTGGCTCAAACTTATCATAATCCTTTGGTCAGGGGTCCGAATCCCTTCGCCGCTACCAAAAATTCAAACCGGGTGTGTCCCGGTTTTAATTTTGGTATAGTCGCGAAAAATGAGGACCCTGGGTCCGACAAAATAGCAGGTTTTGCGAGCGTAAGCGTGGCGAAACCGTTGCGATTTGGAAAGGGGCCCGTTGCGAAGCAATGGGAATATACAATCCCTTCGCCGCTACCAAAATTTAAACCGGGTTTATCCCGGTTTTTTGTTTGAGTAATCAATGATTTTATTGACAGTAAAGATTGATTTGTTATGCTGTGAAAAAAGGAATAATAAATGAAAATTCTTGTAACTGGTGGAACTGGACAGTTGGGAACAGAATTAAGCAAACGGTTGCCCGATGCATTTTGTACGGGTTCAAAAGATTTAGATATTTCAGATCAAGATGCAGTCCGTAAATTCGTTATACAAAATAACATTGATACAGTTATTAATTGTGCCGCCTATACGGCGACTGACGCGGCAGAGAACAATTATGCCATTGCAAAACAAGTAAATTGTATTGGTGCAAAAAATTTAGCAAACTGGTCGCAAAATTTGATTCATATTTCTACGGACTATGTTTTTGATGGGACTGCAAATCGACCATATAAAGAAACAGATACTGTTCATCCTTTGGGTGTGTATGGTATGACAAAACTGATGGGGGAAAGGGCGGTTATGGCCAATGCACGCAATGCAATAATCATCAGGACTTCATGGTTATATTCATTGAATGGAAAAAACTTTTTGAAAACAATGCAAAAGTTAGGGGCAGAAAAAGAGTATATCGGTGTTGTTGCCGACCAAATTGGAACACCAACATCAGCGGGAGATTTGGCTGACGCTATTGTGCAAATTATTCCACAGATAAGGCCAGAAAACCGTGGAATCTACCATTTTTCAAATGAAGGTCAATGTTCTTGGTATGATTTTGCAACAGAGATTATGAAAGTTTCTGGATTACAATGTCGTGTAAATCCAATACCAACAAGCCAATACCCAACCCTTGTGCAACGTCCAGCATACAGCGTATTGGATAAAACCAAAATAAAACATACCTTTGGATTGAAAATAAGCGATTGGCAAGATGCCTTGGTGCGCTGTGTTAAAGGTTCAAAAGGTAAAAATTTATAATTTTGATTGTTTTATGTTGATTTTTACGCCTTGGTCGTTATAATGAAATGCGTTGCCCTAATAGTCTAGTGGTAAAACACGTCCTTGGTAAGGACGAGTCGCAAGTCCGATTCTTGCTTAGGGCACCAGAGTTATATTTTATGTTGCAAGTTTGTTTTTTTGGGTATAAAATTCCAGTTATCAAAGGTTTTATATGGTTGCAATGATGCGCCCAACAACCGCGGAGCATTATATAGAATCTTGGATTAAGTAATAAGTTCGGGGTGGCACCGCGCGAAAAGATTTTTTAGCGCCCCCGGGGATTTTGAATGTTTAATTGGTGCCCAATCAATTCGAATTTATTGGCACCGAAACAAAAAGGGTGTAAAAATGTTGTCTTTGAAATCAAAATACAGAACACATACATGTGGCGAATTAAATGCGTCAAATGTTGGTGAAACTGTTACTTTGTCTGGGTGGGTACACCGTAAACGCGATCACGGTTCTTTGTTATTCGTAGATTTGCGTGATAATTATGGTATTACCCAGTGTGTATTTGATGGGGGCGATGAAAATTTGGAAAAAATTCGTCCTGAATCTGTTGTAAAAATTACAGGAACGGTTGTTGCACGTGATAAAGATGCAATCAATGAAAAAATTCCAACTGGTGCGATTGAAATTAAATCACAAAAATGGGAAGTTTTAACAAATGCTGATGTGTTGCCTTTCCAAGTTTTCGGTGATGATGATACTGTGGCGGAAGATTTGCGTTTAAAATATCGCTATATAGATTTACGTCGCGACAGTTTGCATAATAATATTTTAACCCGCAATCGTATCATGAAATTTTTGCGTGATAAAATGTGGGATTTGGGATTTTCTGAATTTCAAACACCTATTTTGACTGTTTCCAGTCCAGAAGGTGCGCGTGATTATATTGTCCCAAGTCGTAATCATCATGGTATGTTTTATGCATTGCCCCAGGCACCACAACAATTTAAACAATTGATTCAAATTTCTGGATTCGATAGATATTTTCAAATTGCACCATGCTTCCGCGATGAAGATTTGCGTGCAGATAGATTGTTGGAATTCTATCAATTAGATTTAGAAATGTCTTTTGTTGATTTGGCCGACATTCAAGCGGTTGGTAACGAAGTAATGCCTGAATTGATTAAAACTTTTGTTAAAGATGCAATTGTTGATCCAAATATTCCACATATTCCATTTGATGAAGCAATGTTGAAATATGGATGCGATAAACCTGATTTGCGTAATCCAATTTTAATCAGTGATGTAACGGAAATATTCCGTGGATCTGAATTTGGTATATTCGCAAATGCTATTGAAAATGGCGCCGTAGTGCGTGCAATTCCTGCACCAAACAGTGCCGATAAACCACGTTCTTGGTTTGATAAACTGGGTGAATACGCAGTTAAAGAATTAGGATTGGGTGGTTTAGGCTATATCGTTTTCGCCGAAGAAGCCAAAGGTCCTGTTGCTAAGAAATTGGATGCAGATCGTATTGCAAAATTACATGAAATTGCCGGTGATAACGCATCATTATTCTTTATTTGTGATAAAGAAGATGCTGCTGCCAAGGCCGCTGGAAAATTGCGTATCAAATTGGGTGAAGATTTGGGATTGATAAATCCAAAAGAATTCAAATTCTGTTGGATAGAAGATTTTCCAATGTATGAATTAAATGAAGAAACTGGTGCAATTGATTTCGGTCATAATCCATTCAGTTTACCAAAAGGCGAATTAGATGGCGATCCATTAAAAATCAAAGCCAACCAATTCGATATGGTATTAAATGGTGCTGAAATTTGCAGTGGTGGTTTGCGTAATTACAACCCTGATACAATGGTGAAAGCTTTTGCGATTGCCGGTTATGGGCCAGAGGTTGTAAAAGAAAAATTTGGCGGAATGTATGCTGCGTTCCAATACGGTGCGCCACCACACGGGGGATGCGCGTTTGGAATTGATAGATTGGTATCTATCATTTTAGGGACGACTAATTTACGTGAAGTTGTTTTGTTCCCAACAAATCAACGTGGCCAAGATTTAATGTTGGGTGCACCACGTGAAGTTACAGAACAACAATTACGTGAAGTACATATCCAAGTTCGCAAGAAAAATTAAATCATGCGATAAAATAAATAACCCGCAGTAATGCGGGTTATTTTTTAAAATTGATTATGTGATTTAGTGAAACTGCGCATATAATCAGGATCAAAATTTGTCATAATTTCAGACAAAGAATATTCCCTGAATCCATCATTATATATTATTAAATCTATCGGGGCAGGTTTTGGTGATGTTCCACGCAATATTAATTTTAATATAGTGAACATTTTATTGTCGTTAATTTCTAAACTGCCGCTTATATCGGTATGGCGAACAGATAATGTCAAAGGACTGGTTGTTTTGATATTGCCGTGTGAATAATTGCCTATGACGCGCATTTTCTTTAATGGTGTTGTTCCAGATTCCAATGCATCAGACAAAGCATATTCTGCATTTAATGTAGTTATACTTTGAGCAGAAGCATAAAATTTTTCCAAACCAAATCCATATAATGTTCCGCCCGAGAAAGCAGCATCAAATGATCCAGAAATATTTTCTGTAAAATCATGTGATATTTTTCCAGATGTTTTTAATTTGATTTCTGCTGTAACTGTTGAATTAGATATATTAAGTGGCATATTGTCATGTAATAATTTGTTATCCAATATAAATTTGTTTAATTGTATGCTGATATCATAATTTATCCCGCTTTTTGACAATGTGGCCAATAAATTACCACGGTCAGAATCTGTGATAGAAAATGTTTGGATATTTGGTTTTAATGAATACACAAAATTATTATATTCTTTGCCTTGGTAAATCAAAGCCCCCGCAGATAATGAAATGTTAGCATGCAATTCAAATGGTATAGTTATAGGTGCAGGTGTAAAGAAAGATATTTGTTCAAAATTATTTATGAAAGATTGAGATGTAAATGAATCTATGTTTAATACATCTGTTTTTAAAGTGATTGATTTACCAGATACAGAACCAACAAATCTGTGTTGCGCGATATCCAATATCAAATTAGATATATTGCCATTTTTATAATATCCAGAAACAACATAGGACAGATTTTTTAAACACTGTAAATCTATATCTTTAAACCAATTTTTAAAGTTATCGCCGGATATATAAAAATAATCATTTGTTGTTGATAATGTCCATGATTCAGAATTTGGCACAAACATCATAGAATTGTTTTTCCAAACGAAAGTTCCATTTTCATTTAACATAAATTCAGGTAAAAACGGCAAATCTATTTTTGCCCAATTTAAACTTTTGTTTTTTACAAAATCATATTTCACAGAAAAATGTTTGCCATCAATATTTATGATTCCAGACATATCTTGAAATGCAAATTTGATAGTTCCTGTTTTACCAATGCGTCTGGCAGATTTTATTAATTTGTTTATATCATGCAAAGAATCTTTTGATAAAATATTTGCGGTAAATTCGTTTCTTTGTACATTTAAATTACCATATATTTTTTTGCCATATGAAAATTTATCACAATTCCAATTATCTGGTGTGCCATTAAATAAACAGGTTGTTTTAATTTTATTTTCCATGAAAGAAATTAACAAATTATGTGCGCCAGATTCATCAATTGTTCCGCCACGAATTTCTATATCGTCTGCTTTAATAGAATGTATTTTAATTTCTTTATCAAAACCAACTATGTTAACAAATAAATGTTTAAATGTTTTATCCAAAAATTTAATTTTGCCAGTTAAATCTAAATCAAAAGCGGTGTTTTTCAAAACATCTGGATCTTTTAATACAAAAGATAAATCATAATCTGCATTTTTAGTTTTTAATTTTATTATTTTGTATCCTGTTTCTTTTAAACTAATTGCACCAGATACATTATTTGCAGAAATATTTGTGAAATCAAAACCATAACTGCCGTTCCATTTTATATCTGCTGTGATTGGAAACCGCCCGTTGATTTTTGGTTTATCAAATTCAAACCATCTGTTTATGTTTTGTGCGTTTATATCTATCTGGGCATCGGCGGTTCCGTCCGCATACAGCGTTCCAGACAAAGTTAATTCATTATTTTTATTTTTTATTACAAAATGATTGTTTCTGGATGTGATTTTATATGTGTGTTGATCTGTTTCTACAATCGCATCAACCAATCTTTTTGATAAAAATGCAGATGAAATATGATAATCTTTGTTCAAAAAGTTTATTTGTGAATTGTTTATAACAACATTTGTATCTAAATCAAAAGGAACGATTTTATCAACTGACAAAAAAGCCCGATTGATAATCATATTTCCCGTCATTTGTGCGTTTTCCAGATTAAATATCTTGTAAAAAGGCACAGTGAATTCGCAAGATGATACAATTCCGTTTGGTACAGATATGTTATGGGCCACTATGACTGTTTTTCCCAATAAACTGAAATTGACATCGCCATGTATTTTTGCACGAACCCCGGTTTGATTTAAAATAATCTCTTCTATCTTGGGTTTCATGGAATTTAGATTAACAAAAGGCGGAATTGTAATGATGGCCATCAAAACCAGGCCGACAAATGATATCACAGCCCATGTAATTCTGCGTTTGTATCTTGGTTTAAGTGGCATTATTCTCTTTCCTTGTTTTTTTATTATAATGAATTATATTAGAGTATGTGAACAAAAAAATACAATGAGCAAGAATAAAAGTGTTTTTTCTTTGGAATCTGGTTATAAACCCATGGGGGACCAGCCAACTGCCATATCTGAATTGGTGGCGGGTGTTTTGGATAACCGTAAATCTCAGGTTTTATTGGGGGTAACTGGGTCTGGTAAAACATTTACTATGGCCAATGTGATTCAAGAATTGTCCAGACCAGCCATGATTATGGCGCCAAACAAGATATTGGCGGCGCAATTATATACAGAAATGAAATCTTTTTTCCCACATAATCACGTGGAATATTTTGTTTCTTTCTATGATTATTATCAACCAGAAGCTTATGTTCCTACAACCGATACATATATAGATAAAGATGCGTCTATTAATGAACAGTTGGATCGTATGCGCCACAGTGCTACGCGTGCCATGTTGGAAGAAAAGGATGTCATTGTTGTTTCTTCGGTGTCTTCTATTTATGGTATTGGGTCACCTGAACAATATTCTGAAATGAAGGTGGCTTTACATACTGGGGACAAAATATCAGAGAAAGATGTTATGCGTGCGTTGGTGGATATTCAATATAAACGCAATGATGTTGCGTTTGCCCGCGGTGATTTTCGTGTACGCGGTGATTCTTTGGATATATTCCCGTCACATTCACAAGACAGGGGTTGGAAATTATCTTTCTTTGGTGATGAAATTGATGAGATTTGGGAATTTGATACGTTAACTGGCGCTAAATTACAAAAATTAGACAGAATTGTTGTATATCCAAATACACATTATGCAACACCTATGCCGTCCATCATTCAGGCATTATACAATATTCGTGAAGATCTGGATGAACGTTTAAAATATTTTCATGACAATATGAAATATGTTGAAGAACAAAGATTAAGAGAACGTGTGAATTTCGATATAGAAATGATGGAATCGACCGGGACTTGTCATGGTATTGAAAATTATTCGCGGTATTTAACTGGGCGTCTGCCGGGACAACCACCACCAACATTGTTTGAATATTTACCAAAAGATGCGATTTTGTTTTTGGACGAAAGTCATGTGACGGTGCCACAAATTGGTGCGATGTCGCGTGGTGACCGTGCGCGCAAGGAAACTTTGTCGCAATATGGTTTTCGTTTGCCGTCTTGTGTGGATAATCGCCCCCTTACTTTTGAAGAATGGGATATGTTGCGCCCACAAACGATATTTGTTTCTGCGACACCGGCACAATGGGAATTGGAACAATCAAAAGGTATTGTTTCGGAACAGTTGATACGCCCAACGGGCCTGTTGGATCCGATTTGTGATGTTCGTCCAACAACGCATCAGGTTGATGATTTGTTAAACGAAGTCAAACATATATCGGGGCGTGTGATTGTTACAACGCTGACCAAAAAGATGGCTGAACAATTGACGGATTATTTCGTTGAAAACGGCGTGAGTGC
>JAGCOR010000006.1 GCA_017642585.1 Alphaproteobacteria bacterium
GCTTTGCGCCGAAATCTCGCATAGATTCAATACCAGAATTGGAAAACACGGTTATTGAACTAGACAGGCAACACAGTCAAAATCGTAAGTTTAATTGCCTAGATTGTGGCATGGGCGAAATAGATACCGAAAAATCAATTTATCCATATACTGCGGTATGTAAATAAAAAATACATACACGATTATTGAAAACCTATGAATCAATTAATGTTTATATTTTTTTAACATCCAATAATACCCAGCACCAATAAATAAATTGCTTACGATCAGCAACACAACAGCCAACCACACAGATGTCATATCTGCGACAAACCCAACCAGAACATAAACAACAGCCGCCAATAATCCCCCAAACAGAGAAACTATCGACCCCATCGTTGCACGTTGTTTTGGCGATAATTCTTTTTGCAACAACGCTGATTCTGCCGTTGACGAAGTTCCATAGAATATATTTACACATGATTGTATAAATGGCGTTGCAAAATTATTCAATATAACAGCTGTTGATTTTATTACCGTCATCCCAATCGTAGATGCCACCAACATCTGATAAAAACCAAATTTGCGAAAATACGGTGCAACATGGAAACTGATTGCACCACAGGTTTGTTTTATTATGCGTGCTACATTAACCGCCCATGTTGGTATCAGCATATTAAAATAGGCACCTTCAAATCTATGTCCTGCAAAACCGATACCATGACTTAACATTTGTATTGTTGATAACATGCGCAATTTTTTGTTCTGTAAGAATGCCTTGATTGCGATTATAAAGTGTTTCATTGAGGTGCAATCTTCACCATTATGAATTTTTGGTTCAACAAAACGTAAACAAATGAAAATTGGAATAATATCTATAATTACCGATCCCCATGCCAACGCAACCACAGAATAAAAGTATGTAATGACCGCGGCAACCAGTGCCCCTATTCCCAATCCAATTTGCCCAAAAGTTTTACTGCGAGCATACAAAATATCATATTTATCACTTTTGCGTAATTCTTCCATTGTTTCATACATAAACGCATCATCTGTCCCAGATGCAAAAGCCTCTGCAATACCCCATACTATTCCACCAACAATCAACAAATATTTACATAAAAAAGTCCCAGACAATGCAAACAACAAAGATGCCAACAATTCAAAAACAGCTGACATTATCATAGTTCTTTTGCGACCAAGTTTATCAGAAATGATACCAGTCGGAACTTCGGCAATACTTTGTGATACTGTTGAAATTGCGAACACACCCAATGCAAAAGCATATGATCCTGTTATTTGTTGAAACAATACAACCGCCAGCACCGACAAAGGCCACATCGATGCGAACAAATAATAAAGTTTAAATAATAAAATATTTCTGCGAATTTCCATGTCAGTATATTAAACTGGCTAGGAATAAAAAGCAACCAGTTTTCTAACAAATTCAACAAGTTAATAAAACGAATACTCGCGCTTTTTCAATTCACGAACCTATAAAATCAAAAATTTGTTGCAATTTGGAAAAGAAACAAGAATATTTTTAGATAAAATTTGATTTCTATTATAAAATGTTGAAATATAATATAGCACTAGTAAGGAGTTAAAAAATGATAAAAACGATAATCGCGATTGGCGGTGGTGAAATTGGCAGAATAAAAGTCTATGAAGATGGTCATAGAGAACAAAAGCCTATTGAAACCATGGTGATTGACAAGAAAATAATAGAATTGACTGGCAAAACAAATCCAAAGTTGGTTTTTATTGGTGCAGCATCTGGTGATAACCCTAGATATTTCGAGGCGATTTTTGATCATTTTGGTACTCGCTTAGGTTGTCATACTGAAAATTTGATTCTAACAGATTTAACCAAAATACCAAATATTGAAGATATCCGTAAAACTATCTTGGGCGCTGATATTGTTTATGTTGGCGGTGGTTGTGTTACTCGTTTGATGAATGCTTTGAAAAAAACTGGTACAGATAAAGTATTAATTGAAGCATATGACAAAGGTATCATTATGTCTGGTAATAGTGCCGGGGGTTGTGTTTGGTACGAATCTTATGATAACGAAGAAGAAGACGATTTTGATAGTAATAACATTGACACACTTAAAACAAAACCAGCATTAGGTTTGGTTCGTGGATATTTTATTCCGCATTGGAATACCAAACCTGAAAACGGTGATGTCAAAGGTTCTGTGTCAAGAAATTCTATAAGGAAGATGCTGGCCAAAGAAAACAAATGGGGTTATGCTGTTGATGAAGGTGCAGCTATTATGGTTCAAACAAATGGCGACAAACAGGTAATGACTAATATTATATCTAAACCAGGTGCAGGTGTATATAAACTAAATCAAGACACACAAAACATTCGGGTGGATAATAATATACAAAGATAAATCCAAACCAAAAGAAAGGCTAGATTTCTAACCTTGCAGTGCTTTCACAATCTGTGGTTATATGTCCAGCATATTCAAATTTATCAAAAGACCAATTGCCGCATAAATCACACAATTGGCTGTATACAGAACTACAGCCAATCAAGGACATAAAAAACGCAATAATTTTTTTCATACTCTTTATTGTAAATCGTATGATAACAGAAACCAAATCAATATATACCACGATTATATAAATCCCATTCGTTTTGTCTGCGGTTAATTAAACCGTTTGATATTTCACCTTGTGAACGGTTCCATGCTTTCCATGCAGATTCTAAATTTGGATATACAGAACTATGAAAATTCGGATTGTTTATATATTTAACAACTGTTGAGTTTGCAAAATTCTTTGCACCTATGTTATAAGCCAAAGACACAAGTGCATCGTATTGATTTTGTTTTAGCGGAACAGTTATGTTATCTCGTACGGCGCATTCCGCGGTTATGATATCAGTGCGCAATAATTCTGTGGCTTTGGCTTCAGAAATTCCGTCTCTAAAATCTTCACCATATTTTATCAAATGACCATATCCAATTGTTGCGCCATGTGGCAAAGGTTCGTTTGTGTTAACTGGTTTTCCTGTTTTATCATCATATATAACGTGTTTATCGTCTTTTTTCACATAACCCTCTAATTGTTTTAGCAATGTTAGTCCTTTTTCACTTATTTTCATCAAAAAATCCTTTTATAAAAAAGTCCGCACATGGCGGAACAAAACAAAAAAAGACGGCAAAATGCCGTCTGTCAAATTGCCAACATTATATCACAAATCGCATAAAAAAGCAATATCAAACATACTGTGCAATTCACGAGTTGATGTTCTTCATGAAATTTTGTTATTTGGGAAAGAAGTTCAGGTGTTTTTAAAACTCTCTTTACAACACAGTGTAAATAATTCATAATCCTTACAAAAGGAAAAGATATGCCAGAAAGAACAAAAAAGTCATCTGTGATTGCTAATGAAAAAATTGATAATTTAAAATTAACAAAATCCGCAAAAATCATTCTTGGTCTGCAACAAGAATTAAAAAAATACATTGATAAAGGTTATGGTCCATTCTTGGCCGCCATTTATGACCAGAAA
>JAGCOR010000007.1 GCA_017642585.1 Alphaproteobacteria bacterium
AAACAATCCTGTGTTGATTGGTAACCCGGGTGTGGGTAAAACCGCGATTGTCGAAGGTTTGGCACAAAGAATTATTTCTGGAGATATGCCAGAAAATCTTTTAAATAAAAAACTATTGTCTTTGGATATGGGTGCTTTGATGGCTGGGGCAATGTATCGCGGTCAATTTGAAGCGCGTTTAAAGGCGATATTAAAGGCTGTCAAAGATGCCAATGGTCAAATTATTTTGTTTATTGATGAATTGCATACTATGGTTGGTGCGGGTAAAGGCGAAGGTTCAATGGATGCAGGCAATTTGTTAAAGCCTATGTTGGCGCGTGGTGAATTGCACTGTGTTGGTGCAACAACATTGGATGAATATCGTCAATATATTGAAAAAGATCCAGCATTGGCGCGTCGTTTTCAACCAGTTTATGTTGATGAACCAACGGTTGATGATACGATTTCTATATTGCGTGGATTAAAAGATAAATACGAAGGACACCATGGTGTTCGTATTGCAGATGCTGCGCTGGTTGCGGCTGTGAAGTTATCTAACCGTTATATCACAGACAGATTTTTACCAGATAAAGCAATTGATTTAATTGATGAAGCGGCTGCGCGTGTTCGTATTGAAATTGCATCTAAACCTGAAAAATTGGATGAATTAGACAGACATTTAATGCAATTAAAAATTGAACAACAGGCGTTGAAGAAAGAAAAAGATGCTGAATCACAAAAACGTTTGGTCGATTTGGAAAAATTGATTGCGAAAATGGAAAAAGAATCTGCCGAGATGACTGAAAAATGGAAAGATGAACAGCAAAAAATGCGTGGGCTATCCGATATGATGGCGGCATTAGATTCTGCACGTGCAGAGGTTGCGATTGCTATGCGTAATGGCGATTATGAAAAAGCATCTGCATTGCAATACGGCAAGATCCCTGAATTAGAAGAAGCAATTAAAAAACAAAATGGCGAATCCAAAGAATACAAAACTGTGTTGCCGGAACATATTGCAGCGGTGGTCAGCAAATGGACTGGTGTTCCTGCGGACAGATTGACCATGGAAGAACAGGCCAAATTGTTAAATATTGAAGATGAATTACGCAAACGTGTTGTAGGACAAGATCATGCGTTGTCTGTTGTCGCGCGTGCAATACGTCGTTCACGTGCAGGGTTGTCAGATCCACACAGACCTTCGGGCAGTTTTATGTTCTTAGGTCCCACAGGTGTTGGTAAAACCGAAGTTGCAAAAGCATTGGCAGAATACCTGTTTAATGACGATACAGCGATGACGCGTATAGATATGTCTGAATATATGGAACCACATTCTGTTGCGCGTTTGATTGGTGCGCCTCCGGGGTATGTTGGATATGAACAGGGCGGTGAATTAACAGAATCTGTTCGTCGCAGACCATATCAGGTTTTATTATTTGATGAAATTGAAAAGGCACATCCTGATGTATTCAATGTCTTTTTGCAGATATTGGATGACGGACGTTTGACAGATGGTCAGGGCCGTATAGTGAACTTCACAAATACGATTATAATAATGACCAGCAACCTGCCAAATATGGAAGCGGTGAAAAAACAATTCAGACCTGAATTTGTGAACCGTATAGATGAAATCGTGTTCTTTAATCAATTGGGCAAAGATGTAATGGCAGACATAGTAAAAATTCAATTAAGAATTTTGGAAAAACGTTTGTCAGAACGTCAAATATCTATGCATATATCTGATGCTGCAATCAAATGGTTGGGCGACAACGGATATGATGCGGTATTTGGTGCGCGACCTTTGAAACGATTGATTACAACGGCGGTCGAAGATAAAATCGCAGATTTGATTTTGTCAGGTTCTGTCGGTGAAGGTTCAACCGTCGACATAGATGTTCATGGTGGTGTTTTAGAAATAAAGTAAAATAAAAATCCCACGCCGTGGGATTTTTATTTTTTATATTGTTTTCTTTGATTGTGTAAAATTTGTAAGATTATTTCTTTGTTGTTCGGTATATTTAAAAAATTATGTTTTGTATTAGGTATTTCTATGTAATTAAATTTGTCAGCGTTAGGATATGTTTGTAATATTTTGTATTTTTCGTACAAATCTTTCGGAGTGGCTTTTTTATCTTTTTCGCCAGCTATGATTGTTGTTGGAATTCCCCAATTTGACATAATTTCAGGTTCAAATGGTTGATCACACAATGCATCAAAAAAGTTATAAGTGATAGGTATGTACATGTGTGGGGTTTGTTGATTAAATATGTTAGCTAAGAAAATTAAATTTTCACTTTTATGATTTTTTTGTGAAAATTGTTTTAATGTTTCATACCAAGATTTGTTTACAAATGGTGCAAACAGTATTATGGATGAAAAATTTATTTGTTGATTGTTTTTGTTCATTTGATTCAGTGTAGATACAAGTCCTGTAGCACCCGCAGAATGGCCAATTATGCAAGTGTATCCTTTGGTTGTATAACTGATGTGTTCTAATGCAATATGCAAAGAATCTGTATAATCTGACCAGTTTTGTTCTGGCTGATTTTGTTCTGATATGATCGTTTTAAATTTATTGATAAATGTGTTTATACAAAACAGATTATATTTATGTGTCAAAGCCCAGTACGAGATTGCCAACATTAATGGATCTATGTTTGTATTTGTTCCTATGCCTGGGATTAATATAATATTCCCTTTATAGTTATTTTGTGGGGTATGAAAAGATACAGTATTTACCAGGTCTTGATTGCTGCCCATAAAATAAGTTGCCGTCCACTTTTTAGTATCGTGTAACAAGCCGGGTAATTTTTGTTGATAATTGTTTGGTATTATTAAACTCATGACAAACAGTTTATTTCGTAAAATGTTTTTCGTCAAGTTTTTTTTAATTGACTTTTTATTTATGGCGGTATAGAATATGTGGGCTTTCAAGATAAAGCGCAAAGTTCTGGGGTTGTAGCTCAGTTGGTAGAGGTAAGTTGCTTTACAGTGCAGCGGGTCTGTCAAAGGGGTTAGAATCCTTTAAGTGCAAAGTTCTGGGGTTGTAGCTCAGTTGGTAGAGCACCTGCTTTGCAAGCAGGGGGTCGTCAGTTCGAGCCTGATCAGCTCCACCAGAATAAAAGGAAAGGGGGATAAAATCCCCTTTTTCAAAAGAATAAATACAAATTCGCCAAAGGGGGTGAAAACATATGGTTAAAGTTTTGGTCCGCGATAACAACGTTGAACAGGCATTACGTGTTGCAAAACGTAAATCCCAAAAAGAAGGTCTGTATCGTGAAATGAAAGAACGTCAACGTTACGAAAAACCAACAACCAAACGTAAACGTTTGAAAGAAGAAGCGGTTCGTAACGAAAAGAAACGTCAATCAAAACAACGTATGGTTTTTGGATTCTAATTAAAAATCAGATTGAAAAAATCGCCCAAACGGGCGGTTTTTTTATTGATTTTGCGCGATTTTAGATTAATATCGCATCTATGACGAAACGAATACCCAGATATTTACAAAATAAAACTGTGGATTATGATGCTCTGCGTTATACATTGCTTGCGTATGCTGATTTTTACGAAGTATATCCAGAAGGTTATGAAGTTTTGGATATAGGAGGTAAATGGGAATACGCAATATTGAATTTTCATGGGTTAAAACGCAATCAATTCAGGGCTTGTTATACCTGTGCAAATTATGATATTTACAACGAAGAATGTTTATTGATGCGAACTGTATTTCCACGTGTTGGCGATATATCTTCGCGATTGCCGGCTGGTAATCCAAAACGCAGTATATGTAATTGTTATGATACGGATTATTATACGGGCAGATAGAAAAGTATGTGTTTGTTAAACATTGTTTATCATAGTGTTTTTTCTTGTTTTATTTTTGGAAATGTTATATTCTGGGGCTGTGATAAAACGGAAAGATTATGAAGAAAAGCGAAAACATTACAGAAAATATCTCAGGACAACAATTATCAGAGGCGTTATCTGAACGTTATCTGTCTTACGCGGTCAGCACCATAGTCGCCCGTGCATTGCCGGATGTTCGCGACGGTTTGAAACCTGTGCACCGCCGTATTTTATTTTCTATGTTGCGTCAAAAATTATCGCCATCTGCTGCGTTTCGTAAATGTGCAACGGTGGTTGGTGATGTGTTGGGGCATTACCACCCACACGGTGATTCTTCCGTTTATGATGCGATGGTTCGTTTGGCCCAGGATTTTTCTGTGCGTTATCCGTTGATTGATGGTCAGGGTAATTTTGGTAATATTGATGGCGATCCCCAGGCTGCATACCGTTATACTGAATCAAAAATGACCGAAGCTGCCATGTTAATTATGGACGGTATCGATGAAAACAGTGTCGATATGATGCCTAATTTTGATGGAACTACGGTTGAACCAACTGTGATGCCGGGCGCGTTTCCAAATTTATTGGCAAATGGTGGTATGGGTATTGCTGTGGGTATGGCTACGAATATTCCAACCCATAATGTCGCCGAAATTATGGATGCTTTGAATTTAGTTGTTGATAAACCAGAGGCGACAACCGCCCAAATTATGAAAAAATTGGTTGGTCCTGATTTCCCAACTGGTGGTGTGTTGGTCGACAGTTTTGATACAATTTGCAAGAATTATGATACGGGTCGTGGTGCATTTCGTATTCGTGCAAAATGGGAAATTGAAAAACTGGATCGCGGTGCAGAACAGGTTGTAATCACTGAAATTCCATATGGTTTGATGAAATCTAAATTGGTGGAACAAATCGCAGATTTAATTGATGCGAAAAAATTGCCTTTGGTTGAAGATATTGTTGATGAATCTACTACTGATGTGCGTATAGTGATTATTCCAAAAAGCAGAAATGTTCCATGCGATAAAATGATGGCGCATTTGTTTGCGATGACTGATTTGGAATACAAATTCAATATGAATTTCAATGTTGTTGATTCAAATGGTGCGCCACGCGTTATGCCTATTGGTGATGTGTTGCGTGAATTTATTGCACATCAAAAAAATGTTTTGTTACGCAGAACTCATTGGCGTTTGGGTAACATTGAAAAACGTTTGGAAATTTTGGGCGGATTATTGATTGTTTATTTGAATTTGGATCGCGTTATTGAAATTATCCGTAATGAAGATGATCCAAAAGCTGTGTTGATGCAGGAATTCAATTTAACTGAAGTCCAGGTTGAATCTATATTGAATACGCGTTTACGTTCTTTGCGTAAATTGGAAGAAATGGAAATCAAACGCGAAGACAAAGAATTACGCGAAGAAAAACAAAAACTGCAAAATTTATTGGACAGCGAAGAATTACAAAACGCACAATTGCATGCGTGGTTTGACGATATTAAAAAACAATATGCAAAAAATACTGCGTTGGGTCGCAGACGTACACAATGGGAACCTGTTACAGAAGAAGTTGTTGTTAACGCAGATGATTTTATTGAAAAAGAACCTATCACTGTTGTGTTGTCGACTATGGGTTGGATACGCGCCGCCAAAGGTCATATGGATTTGAATAATTTAGATATGAAATTCAAAGAGGGCGACGAATTGCAATTCGCATTCCATGCAACAACTGTGGATAAAATCAATTTGTTCGCGTCTGGTGGAAAAATGTTTACTTTGTCTGCAAACGATTTGCCGTCCGCCCGTGGGTTTGGTGAATCTGTGCGTATGATGGCTGATATTGGTGCAGATGAAAATATAGTCAAAGCTTTTGTATTGGATACAAATGCAAAATATTTAGTTATCGGCAGACATGGAACCGGGTTTATTGTATCTGGTGAAAATTGCGTTGCACAAACTAAAAACGGTAAACAGATTATGAATGTTGATGATCATAATCCTGCGGTGTTGTGTGTAAAGGTTGATGGTGATATGGTTGCACTGTCCGGTTCAAACGATAAATTGTTAATGTTTGAAACAGAACAAATTCCAGAAATGGTTCGTGGCAAAGGTGTAATTTTGCAAAAATATAATGCCGACAGAACCTATACCATTGATGCAATGTTCTTTAACAAAGCAGACGGTTTTGGTTGGACAACGGGTCGCGGAACAACCAAATTGGATGATATTACACCATGGGTTGCAAAACGCGCATCCCAGGGACATACAATCCCGGTTGGTTTCCCCCGCAGTGGCAAATTTGGAAAATAAATACATGTAATAATAAATTCAGCAAATAAAAAACCCGCGGTTGCGGGTTTTTAAATTGATACCAAGTCCACTTTAGTGAGACATTTTTGCTTCTGTGAATACAACATGTTTACGTAATTTTGGATCGTATTTACGCATTTTCATTTTACCCTGAGTGTTTTCAGATTTTGTATTCTTGGTTGTTGTATAGAAAAAACCGGTTTCTTTGTTTTCCAGTTTTATAACTTCTTTGCTACCTTTTTTAGATGCCATTTTTTATCGCCTTTTTTAATACTCTGGGCATTTTATGTTATATTTTATGGAAAATCAAGTTTTTTTTATAAATTATGACTTTATTTTATGAGTTTTTTATTATATACATAGGATTATTCGAAAGGATTTAAAAATGAAAAAATATTTGATAGGTCTGCTGGTTTTTGTCGCATTGTTTGATGTCGGGGTGTTTGTGATTAAGAAATATAAAGAAAACAGCAAACATGAAGAACCTGTGCCAGAGGTACAAACGGCCACAGATCGTGATGAATTATTTGAAGATATTGAACCTATAGATGATGTTCATAAATACAGGATGTTTCGTGCATATTTGAGAGAGATTATAGAGGATAAATATTGTTTTGCTGTGTGGCGTCCGCATGGTGGTTTTTGGGAATTGGAATGTTATGACACAAAACAGGAATGCAAAAAAAGTTTTAATGAAACGGTTGATATAATCGGTGAAGACAGTGTTAAACCATCCCGTTGTGTAGAACCTGAATTTGTATCGGCATTCTGTATTAATAAAATCAAAATGGGCTATAAACGTTATTTTGATGATACGGACGAAAAATCCTATGATGATGTACTGACTATGGTTTGCACAAAAACAGAAGAAAAATGTGAAAGTGTAAAAAAGTATCAAAAATCAGAAGAACCATATGATTGTGAAGGTGTACAGGTGTTGTCTATCCCAAATGAAATGGATCTGTTTATCTGGTCGGACAAAGATGTTGATTTGTTGATAAAACGCAACGAAAAGAATAAATAAAACCTTGAAAAATAAATTTTTTGTCATATAATAAGAAATGAAAGCCGATAATCCACTAACAATGGGGAGGCGGAAGAAGAACGGTATCACGCAAGTGTACTTATTAGAACTTCCCGGGATTGCCCGTTACAGCAAACGACTCTTTAATGGTGAAACAGCGAACCCAGCGAGAGTTAAAAAGGCAACATTGGCGACATTGTTGCGAAACAAGGTGGCACCACGTTGTGTCATGTATTCTTGAAAAAAGATATGCATGATATTTTACGTCCTTGTGTTCTTATTAAGATTAAATAACGAAACACAAAGGAGGTTAAAATGTCAAAAATAAGAACGCATATCGCTGAAATTCCACAGAAAATAGGCGAAATTATAACACTTAAAGGTCACGCACAAACAATACGTGAACAATCAAATGTTGCATTTATTGTGTTGCGTGAAATAACTGGAACGGTTCAATGTGTTATTGAACGCGGGACAGTGGCCTTTGAAACGGTTAAACAAATCACGACTGAATCTGTGATATCTGTCACAGGGACGGTTGTTAAAACAACCAGTACGGAAAGTGGTTTTGAAATATTGGCGACCGAAATTGAAATAATTTCTTTGGCCGAGGCCACACCAATACCGGTAACACAAAAAGGCAGCGCAGAAGTAACACCTGAAAAATCGCAAGATTGGCGATTTTTGTCGTTGCGTTCACCACGAGGTGCGACAATTATGCGCGCTATATCTGCCATGACGGCGGGGTATCATGAATTTTTATCCAAACAAGGATTTACAGAAATTCAAACCCCAAAGATTATGGCGACCCCGTCTGAATCACGTGCAGAATTGTTCAAATTGGAATATTTTGGGCAAACTGCATATCTGGCGCAATCTCCGCAATTATTCAAACAAATGGCGATTGCATCAGGATTGGAACGCGTGTTTGAAGTTGCACCGGCTTTTCGTGCAGATAAATCTTTTACAACGCGCCATGCGACTGAATTTACTTCGTACGATGGTGAAATGGCTTATATCGAAAGTTTCGAAGAAGTCATGGCGGAATTGGAACAATTGGTTGCTTATATGCTGACGTCTATTAAAAAGGCATGCGGCAAAGAAATTGAAAAATATTTTGGAATCAGTGAATTCCAATTAAAGAAACCAATACCGCGTATCACTATGGCACAGGCAAAAGAAATTTTGCGTGAAATGGGTTGCGCATCCGAAGAACCAGACATCACAACAGCGGAAGAAAAAGCACTGGGTGATTATGTAAAAGAAAAATATGGTTCAGATTTCGTGTTCGTAACCGAATGGCCATGGGAATCACGTCCGTTCTATCATAAAAAAGCGATAGATAAACACGGGCATGAAATATCTGTGTCGGCGGATTTGCTGTACAAGGGTGTAGAAATTGTGACCTGTGCACAACGCGAAGAATCATACGAAAAATTGTGTGAACAATTGCGTGGCAAAGGTCTGCATCAAGAAGGTCTGCAATGGTACCTGGAATGTTTCAGATATGGTATGCCACCGCATGGTGGTTGGGGATTGGGTGGTTCCAGATTTATTAAACAATTATTGGAATTGCCAACAATTCGTGAAGCCATATTTTTATTCCGTGGACCAACCAGAATTGTTCCATAAAACAAAAACACCGCCAATTCGGCGGTGTTTTTTAATGGATTGTTTGATTGAAATACAAATGTGTGATAAAATATTACAGGTGTAATAAAAAGGAAAAAACACATGAACCGTGCAATAAAATTCAAATTAAAAAACGGAAAAATTGTTACAATTCGGCGTATTCGCGGTGATGATTACGAAGATGTAATGAAATATCTGGATAAATTTTCACGTGGGGCGGGGGCAAAGTGGACCTGGCAATATGCGGGTCAACCTAAAAAAGACAAAGAACAATCTGTGTTGGCATATGAAGATCCAAACAGTTTATTTATAGGTGCTTGGGATAATAAAAATATTATAGGCATAGCAGATATTCATAAAAAAAGGCCAAATCATCCGCATACTGGACGTGTGGCGGTTACAGCAACATCTATGTTGGAACAATATACATCAAACGGATTGGGGACTAAATTCAAACAAATTATTGAAAAATGGGCACGCGAAAATAATGTGCATATATTGCAAAGTGGTGTTCGTCATAAAAATGTTCGTTCATTGGGTAATTTATTAAAACAGGGTTATGAAATAGTCGGTATATATCATGACACTGCGTTTATTGATGGTGAATGGCAACATGAATACATGTTGGAAAAAAGATTAGAACCTTAATAAAAACCGCCCGTTTGGGCGGTGTTTTTTTTATTCAATTATAAAACTGCGGGGGTAAAAATCGCTGTAGAATCGCCCATCAATCGCAGTAAATTTTAAAACGCAATAATTTGGATCTGTAACACCGCCGGGATAGTATTGTTCATCACCGTCGCGCCAAATCATTTCTTTTGTTTTTGCATCTGTTAAAACCTGCATAGTGCCACGCAGCATCATTCCCAAAAACCCGTCTGTATCGCAGAAATAAATACTGGCTTTCGAGTTTGCTTTATAATGTGCGACACGCAAAGAAAAAGTGTTTGTTGTGAAATAAAATACTTTGATTCCTTCACGTACACGGGGGGACAACATGGCCTTGGTACATGGGAAACCATTTTCATCAACTGACGATATAAATGTGATTGGTAAAGTGTCCGCCATTTTTGCAATCAAATCTTTGACGCCAGATAGCGCAGGATTTTCAACTGCTGTGTCGGTAATGGTTAACTCATCATGCCAACGTTTCAGGTGCGGAAAATACATTTTCATTTGACCGATATATTCTTCGCGGGTAATTGGGTGGGGCATAGATTTATTAACTTCATCAACAAATTGCGCGCAATGTTCAATCATTTCATCCATCGTGCAGTTTTGCAGAAAAGCCCCGTCTTTGTAGCAATATATGCAATAATCCGTGTTTTTAGAACCATCCGCATTTGTCCCAAACACAGATTCATCAATCATAGGCATTCCGCAACTTTGACATATTTTTTGCATAAATTTCCCCTTTGTATTGGTGGGGGTAAAGAGATTTGAACTCTTATGGGTTGCCCCGCTGGAACCTAAATCCAGTGCGTCTACCAGTTTCGCCATACCCCCGGAAAATACAAAGTACATTATATTTGTTTTTTTCGCTGAAATCAACAATACATCTTGGCTGCACTTCGTAGTCGCCATACCCCCAGATTACTTTAATACACAGGATAATTACGCGGAAAATCTTTGCTGTGTGCCAATTCAGATTTTACGCCACATCCTGCCAACAATATCAAACAAAGAATAATCATAATCTTTTTCATGCCTGTAATTATATATGCTTTATATAAAATTGTCAAAAAAGATATTTTTCAAAAAAAATGCTTGATTTTTGTGTTTGTTCAGTATAATATTGCTATCGCTCTGGGGTGTTAGCTCAGCTGGTTTAGAGCGTCTGCCTGTCACGCAGAAGGTCGAGGGTTCGAGCCCCTTACATCCCGCCAGAGATTCATACCGCCGATTTCGGCGGTATTTTATTTTTTTGTATAATAAACAAGTTGACAAAAATAAATATTAGTGTATATTTGTGAAAAACACAAAGGAAAACACTATGTTATACGAAGATAAAATAAATGATATTGTTCCTGAACGCATCAGCACCAGTACTTCTGAATTGGCAAAAGCCGTTTCAGAATACAATATACGTACACGTGCATTGAAAGAATTTTTCAATATCACAGGTGTTAAACCTTTCTATGAATTGAAAACATTACCTTATTTGTTTGAAACTTTTGTAGGGGAAATTTTATCTGTGCGTCCAAACATTTATCCTGATGATAAAAATGATGATGCCAAAGCATTGGACAATTTGAAAAAAGCATTAAACGAATATGATAAATATTACGCATATGTATTAAAAGAATTAGGTGGAACAAAATACAGATTTTTACCTGAAACAATTTTGGCTTTGGATGTGTTTTCCCATCAAATAAATCATTTTGTAATCAAAGGCAAAGTTAATCAAGCTATTATAAACGAAATCAAGAAAATCAGAATATATTGCACAACTTTGAAAAACAGTTTTGGCGACAGATTTGCATCTTATTGGGATGGCGATATGTCTAAAACCCAGGCCTTGCAAATCGCCAGATATGCGGAACAAAATAATATATTGATTGATATTTTGACTTTGGGAAAAATGGCAAATTGGTTTAAAGCAGTAAAAGAAAAATTTGACAAGGAAGCTAAACTGGGCAAGAAGGAAAAATATCGTGCCAGAGCCAGACATACTGAAAAACAACAGTTGTTGCAATACATAGATGTAAAAACAGAATTGCGACAATTGGAACACGAAGTTTTGATGCAAAATGCAAACCCAGGTATGTAAAAGCGACCAGATACATACATTACACTTGACAAATGCTAAATAATTTTATAAAATTTGCCGGCATTTGAAAGTTTTGGCCCCATCGTCTAATGGTTAGGACACCGCCCTTTCAAGGCGAGAATCCCGGTTCAAATCCGAGTGGGGCTGCCAAAATAAAAGACCACCGTTTTGGTGGTCGTTTTTTATGCAGCGTTAAACTTTGTTTTCGGTTGTTTACAACGTGGGCATATCCAATCTTCTGGTAAATCCTCAAAAGCGATACCGTCATTTTCCACAGGGTCATAAACATATCCACAAATCGAACAAACATATTTGCCACTTTTGGTTTTGAAAGTGACTTCGCCAACAGGCAATGTTTTTGGTGGATTATTCAAATCTACCACACGCTTGGCTTCTAAATTTTCGTATCCCAAAGGTGTATGTGTGCCCATATAAACTGTTGGGTGTTTGCTTACAAACTCACGTACACGGTTCAAAGTTTCACGAGCAGCAGGCAAATCTTCATAAACAACAGAAAGTTTGTTTTCATAAAGTGCTTCGTCTGTATAAGTCACATCGCCATGCATCATATAGAACAAACCATCATCTTCGGCAATAATGATGCTGTTGCCTTTGGTGTGTCCTTTGGCTTTGATATAGTAAATCCCATCAGCAATTTTTTGGCTTTCAGGGAAATTATAGTAAGGTCCGTCAGTAAATTGAACTGGAACAATATTTTTCAAACCTTTCAGTTCATCGGCATCACATTCTTCTGCATTCACATAGATTTTGGCATTCGGGAAACTCTTTAATTCACCAGTATGGTCAGAATGTTTGTGTGTGATTAAAATCTTACTTACTTGTTCTGGTTTGTATCCTAAGTCAGCCAGTGCTTGCATATAAGGTTTAATTGTTTTTCCCACATAAATAGTAGCATTTTCATTGGGTGCTGTTTCAGGAAATTCAGCAGGCAAACCCGTGTCCACCAAAATAACTTCTTTTCCCGTATCAATGACATAGTTTTGCAGACATGAACGAAATTTCTTGTTGGCATCAAATGCTGCCATGCCTTCTTCTGCACCAAAAGCAAACGGTTCGGTCATAAATCCATTTTCATAAAACTTTACGGCTTGAATTTTCATGTGGGACTCCTTTCAATCGGATAATAGCGATTACAACAATTTTTCACAAGTAAATAATTCTGTCGGTTTAGTGTTTTAAATTGTTCAAAAATTCTTCTAATGCATTTAAGTTTTCCATGATTTCTGCATAGTTCGCAGATAGAATAGTTCTAAAGTTGTCATATTGAGACTGCCAAAATAGATAAAACCGCCTGAAAAGGCGGTTTTCTTTGTGTTACAACGGTTCGAAAGTAATATTTTTATATCTGTTCGTCTGCCCAAGTTTTTAGTTCTTCTTCTGTGACATTTGAAGGAAAACGTTTGCCTGTCAAAACTTTTGCATTTGGTGCCAATGCTTGTAAATTTGCACCATAATCGCCAATGTCACTGCTGCCTGATGTAACAAATGGTATTACTGTTTTGCCTGTGAAATCGTAACTTTCTATGAATGTGTCCATTATGGATGGTTCACGACCCCACCAAATTGGCGATCCAACGAACACAATGTTATATTGTGATATGTCTTCTATTTTAGATACAATTTGTGGTCGTGAATTTCTGTCGGACATTTCAACAGACGAACGACTTTGGTCGTTTTGCCAATTCAAATCTTCACTGGTATATGGTTGTTCGGGTTTGATTTCAAACAAATCAGCATCTATTGCATTGGCTAACTTTTCAGCAACACCTGCCGTTGTTCCTGTGGCACTAAAATAAGCAACCAATATTTTATTATTTGTTTCTTCTGCCTTTACAGGTGTTGTCATAAAGGGCACCAACACAGATAAAATACATAATAATTTTTTCATAGGGCATCCTTTTTGTTATAAACTTTCACCCAAGGCACGTGCCTCTGCTAATTTCGCAGGGGTTTTGTTTGTGGAATTATCTGCAGTTACAATACCTTTGTCTGTCATGCCCATATAGCGTATCATATCTTTATACTGAGCAACCGCACCGCTATAAACATTTGGTGAATATGATGAAAGCAATAATGCACTGTATTTTGCTTTTGCTGGTGAATTGATAGCATAAAAACGATGGATGACAGCTTCCAGTTGTGCAGACATAATAAAGTAATAAATTGGTGATGCGAATACAATCATATCTGCATCTTGAACCAATGGATAAATTTCTTGCATATCGTCTTTTTGAACACAAGTGCCATTACCTGCATTATGACAATAATTACAAGCCAAACATCCGTTCACTTTTTTGTGTGCAACATTTACAATATTTACTTCGTGTCCTTTGGATTCTGCACCTTCTTTGAAAGCATTTGCTAAAGCGATAGTGTTTCCGTTTGGTGTTGGACTGCCGTTTAATACTAAGATTTTCATAATAGACTCCTTTCAATCGCATAGTAGTCGTTACAGCAATTTTTCACAAGTAAATAATTTTGTAATTTATTGCTTCAAATCATTCAAAAATTCTTCAAGGGCATTTATATTTTCTTGGATTTCTGCGTAGTGTATGGTTGTATCGGTTCTAAAGTCGTTATACTGGGGCTGCCAAAATAAAAAGACCACCGTTTGGTGGTCGTTTTTATTTGTGTTATTTGTGTTTTTAGAATGTATATGTTGCACCCAGGCGGAACTGATGAAATACAGATTGCACATTCATCTTGATTCCCCATTTGTCTGTAAAATCAATTTTTGAAGTTGTCAGATATCTATATCCTAAATTAACCGAAGCATGTTTTGTTATATCGTATGTTATACCTGTTCCAAATTGATATGCCAGATTTTTGAAAATTTGTGAATCATAAACATATGCACCAGGATGGTGTAGCCATTGATAACCAATACCTGCACTAAAATACGGATTTAAACCAATTGAATTTTTGAAATCGATATATCCATTGGCCAATACTGTATGTGCACGTATCCAATCGTCGCTTAAATCCCCAGAACCAACGTGTCGTGCATCTGCAAAATCGTATTCAATTTCACCACGAATACCAAATGATGGTGTGATATCGTATTTTACACCAAAGGCACCTGATACATCGTATGCAGAATTAACCATGTTTTCTTGTCTAATGCGGTTTATATTATCGGCACCAAAAGTTACTTTTGCATTATCATAACCACCATGTAATGAAACATATGGTGCAACCGATGCGTTTGCTGCAAATGTTGCCATTACAGCAATGACTGATGTTAAAAGAATCTTTTTCATGTTTTTTCTCCTTTGACTTCACATATTATGACTATATTCTAATATGCTGAAGGTTTCAACAATTATCATATCTTTCCCAAACGACAAAAAACACGCATTTCATTAGTTCGTGAATTGCGCAGTATGTTAGTGTAAAACAATTATCTTTTGGGTTTATAAATCGTATGTCCCTGGGCTACATAGTCTTTTAGAATTTTTTCGCCCGCATCTTGTTCAATCTGGCCGTAAACTGTTATACCGCGCTTTTTAAATTCTTTATGCCAGTTTTGCTTAAAACCTTCATCAAAGCCGGTTATTTTGGTGACCCTGTTGGACGGAACACCATAATAAATCGCTTTTATACCAGACCACATAATTCCGCCCAGACACATCATACATGGTTCAGATGTAACATATATGCTTAAATTATACGACGATAAATCATAAGTCCCCAGTTTCTGTTCTGCTAATTTTATTACATTCATTTCGGCATGATTATTACTGCAAGATTTATTCACAACATTATTGGTTGCTTTGGCAACAAGATTACCTTTTGAATCATAGATGGCAGCCAAAAATGGCCCGTGACCTTTGTTTATATATTTTTTCAACTCTTGCTGTAAATCTAATATAATTTTACTGGCCCTAATCAGTTTGCGATTATCAATTTTTTCATTAGCAATCACAGATATTTTGTTGTTTGTTTTCATGTCGCTTCCTTTCCAGAGAATTATGGCATAAATTATACTAAATTGCAAAACGTGTCTTGAAAAACAATTTTATTTCTTTTCCCGAACGACAACAAATCTCGCATGTCATCAACTCGTGAATTGCACGGGGTGTTTTAGCATTGCTTTTTTTAACTGTTGGTGATGATAAAGTTCGACCAGAACATGAAGTACTGGACGGCAAAATAAGAACATGGTATGATACACCACATCCAGGAGAAGAATATGGGTGCAGATGCCATGCAGAAAGTGTTGATTAGTTTTTTTGCTTTATTATTTTGTACATCTTGCTCAAAGCAAGTTGAATATACTGGTAATTTTTCTGACGGGTTGACAACACCAGATAAAACAGAAACTTTCAATTTATCGGACGGATATGGTACAAAACAAATAGATATTTTCTATATTGATGTTGATAATAATGGTATAAAAGATACGATTAAACGTGGTCGTTTTATGACGGGAACCGCGCATTCTTATACTTTTTATGATATACAACTTGATAATGGCAAAAAACTTGCACGATTAACAACTTTGGAGGGGGCAGATTGTGTTTTACGTGCTTATAAATTCCAAAAACAACCATTTTTGATAATAAGCGCATCAAGAGATATTGGTAAAGATTATATAGAACCTACAAAAGCAATGGTTGAAACTTTTGAAATTAAAAACAGCAAAATGAAATCAGTATCATACAAAGAACATAGACCGATTTGTGATGTCAGGTATTTATTGTAAATAAGTATTCGAAAACACCTTAATATCTTTTCCAAACAACAACAAATCTCGCATGTCATCAACTCGTGAATTGCACAGATGGCCCTGCCAAAAAATCAAACCGACCGTAATGGTCGGTTTTTTATTCTTTTATGCATTTTTCTGTGGTTTGGTCATAATGCCCGCCTTGTTCAATACAATCAAATCTGGAATCTTCGCTTGATAACAACACGACCCCAGCAAAAACAATTGCTATCACAATAAACATTACGATTATATATATCGACAAAAGTTTATAATATTTTTTCATCGCTCTTTATATTAATACTATTTTACCATTTGTTCAGCATGGTATTATGACATGATAAACTCTGGTTGTTATTTTTATTTTTTTCTGTTTTTGATAATAATTTCTCTGATTTTTTTATAGTTATCTACTGATTCTATTGTTAATCCACCCATTGAATATATAGTCCCATTACCACCAGAAACATACCCTACAACATTTCCATTGGCTGTCCAAATTCTAATAGAACCCGCACCAAATTTTCGGTTTAGCCCTGTTATAGAAACACTAACTTCTGTAATTTGATTATATGCGACAAATTTACATCCAAATCTTGTCATCTTATATATACCGTTATTTGTTAAAATATATCTTGTTGAGAGCTGGCTATTATATTCTAATCGAATAAATGGTGAAAGTGTACATATAAAAACAAGTATAAAAACAATAAAAGTGATAAACAAGTTAGGTTCGACGTTATCAACAAATACCACACTTATAATTCCACTAAGTACTGCCATGTATAATGCCGCAAACAAAGTAAATATGATACCCCATATTATTCCTAATAAGTGGCAAATTTTATCATTTTTACGTGTATCAATAATAATTTTTTCTTTTTTATCTATGTAATCAGATAAATCGTTATTAAACCAATCTATCATCTATTATCCTTTGAATTCGTACCTATTATAACAAAAAAATGCGCACTTAACAATTTTTATATATACTTTGCTTCTTTTCTGACAAAATAAAATTTCATATATCTATATTTTACACTAAAATGTATTTGATTTTATTCTCATATGTTTTTAATATTCCTGTATGGAAATACGCAGAAATATACTTTTATTCAAATTGTATTTTTTATTGGCTAATATGTGGCCTTTGGCTGCGTTGGCTGTGGTTTATTTTCAAAAAATAACTGGTTCGTATGCTTTTGCATTGGGGATTTTTTCAATCGCTAATATCGTTCAAAGTATTGCAGAGGTCCCCACAGGTGTAATTTCCGATCGTATGGGACGCAGAAAAACTATGGTTATATCTGCGATATTAAATACTGGTGCGTATGTGTTATATGCGTTGGCCGGAACTTTGGGTATGAAATATTTATTGGTATTGGGTGCGGTGGTTGGTGCGATTGGTGGCGCGTTTGAATCGGGAACTGATGATGCGTTGATGTATGAAACTATGGAAGAATTACGCAAAGCAGACAAATATGACATTATATATGCACGCAGTAAAACTTTCGGGCAAATTGGTTTGGGAACTGGTGCGCTGATTGCGGCAATTGTTACTTATTTTTATTCGTTGACCGTTTTGGCGTGGGTTTCTGCGATTGTCAGTGTGGGCGGAATATTGGTAACCTGGCGATTTGTTGAACCAAAGACACATACTGTTGAAGAGTGCACTTCCGTTAAACATTTTATTGCTGCCATCAAAGCGTTTGTTCAAAACAAAAAATTGCGCATATTATCAACAATACAAATGTTTAATCGCAGTATCAGTTATTCATCACATTGTTTTGAAAGCGCGTATTTTAATATATTGATTCCAACTTGGGCTGTGAATGTTGCGCGTATAGTAAAACAAACCTGTGGCGCAATCAGTTATGCTATTGCACCTTATTTCCGCAAATTTGGTTTTTACAGAATCTTGGTCGCATCCACAATCGGGATGACGATTATAAAATTGACCGCTGTGATATTGAATAATTTCGTAACACCTTTCTTGCATTCGTGCGTGAATTTATTGTATGGAACTTCATCTACGGCGGAATCTGCTTTGTTACAGAAAGAATTATCATCAAAACAACGTGCAACAATGGGATCTATCGTTTCTTTGTTCGGTGGAATTTTATCTGCGTTGATTTATTGGCTGACGGGGGTTATTGCAGATAATGTTTCGGTATTGTTCGCGATTATTGTGTTGTTGTTCTGTAATGTGTTTATTACGGCGGGATATTATTGGATGTTAAAAAGATATAAATAATCGCGCTACTGGATTGTGTTTCTTGCGAATTTGTGATATAATATATTCAATCAAACGGACGGCGAAAAGCCGTTTTTTTATTTGCCTGCTGATTTCAAGCGGGCTTTTTTTAATCAAAGGATTTAATTATGAATTTAAGTGTTAATGGAATAAATATGCTTAAAAAACTGGAAGGATGTGTGAAGCAGGGCGATACACATGTTATATATGATGATAAAACGGGCAAACCTGTGAACCCAAATAAACCTTTGCCACGCGGTGCAACGATAGGTTATGGGCATTTGATAAAGCCGGGGGAAGATTTTAAAAATGGAATAACAGAAATTCAGGCAACCGATTTATTATGTCGTGATATTGCGATTGTGGAACGCGCTGTTCAAAATGTTATTGTCGTGATGCTGAATCAAAATCAATATGATGCGCTGGTTTTGTTGGCTTATAATATTGGGGTGCATAATTTTGCAAATTCAACGGTTGTGAAATATATAAACAATCCAGATTTTCACAGCCAAAAATATCCCGATTTAAAATCTGCCTGGCAAGCGTGGAATAGGGTACAGGGGGCGGTATCGCCAGGCCTGATAAATCGCAGAAAACATGAATTTAAATTATATTGTTGTTAAAAAAACCGCCATATTGGCGGTTTTGTTATTTTTTTATTTTACTACGATTTCCTGTTCACAATAAGCAATTGGTTTGCTATTGTTCTTTTCGGTTTTATATGTAAAACCATCAGGGCAGCCACCATTTGGGTCTGGGTCGACTTTGCAAATTGTGGGTGCGTTTTCGCTTTCTTCATTTATAACTGTTCCCCCATTTTCCAAACAGCAATCAGCAGTTGGTTCAGCACATCCAATTGTAGAAGAATTGTCTTTTACAGTGCATGTATATTGGCCAGTTGCTTCGTTATAATATGAGGCTCTTACACGATAATATATTGTTTTTGAATCACCAGCATTCGTCAAATAGACAGAATCGCTATATGTGACCTTGTCAGTAGAATATTGTACTGTGGCACCACTGGTAGGTTGAGAAACAGTAACGTTTGCACAAGATTGTGGTCGACCTGTATAAGTTAACTCTTTATCAGATGCAGAGGCACGAATTGTTCCTTTTTCTACCGTACAATTATATTGACCTGTTAATGTTTCAAAATTATCGGCTTCGACCTTATAGAATACTGTTGTGGTTCCCAAAACTGTCACTTTATATGCTTTTGAATAGGCTCCTTGCGTTTCACCGTAGGTCACAACTGCACCTTCTTCTGGGTTGATTACAATTATGTTGGTACACATTTGTTTTATATCCCAAGGTAAAGTCTGGTCTTCGGCACCTTCTATTTCAATGGTTCCCAGCGCATTTGTTAATGAATATGTTGCAGATGAACCATCTATGCCGTTGTTTGCAGCACAATACACAGTTATTGTTGCACTGCCAGCATTGATATAATTAATAGTGACTGTATTTTTTCTATAATCTACGGTTGCAACATTTGTATTGCTGCTGACCGCAGTAACTGCACCGTTGTTACTACATGTTACTTCGATGGTTTCTGATTCATATGGATATAATGTTCCACTGGTTGAACTTAAAGTAGTCGTACTGCCTGCGCTGGACATTGAACAATTATAATGGCCAGAAACTGTTGTATAGTTGGTCTTTGATACCTTATACCATACAGGTGTGCTGCTGCTGCCAGATGTCAATGTTGGGGCAGAAGATGTGTATGTTCCATTTTCTGTGGTGCTGTAAGTAATAGATGTACCATCTGGTGATGTTACTTTCACATTTGCACAACTTTGGGCAGAACCGCTGTATGTTAAAGATTTATCTTGGGCGGTTGCATAAATCGTTCCTGGGGCGACCTGCAAAGCAAATGTAGCAGATGCAGAACCATAAGAACCATATGCGGCGCAATATACAGTTATTGTTGCATTGCCTGTGCCTTGAACATTAACGATAACTTCCCCACGATTGTTGATGTCCGCTGTTGCCACAGATGTATTGGAACTGCCGACAGTCAAAGCTCCACCACTGTTGCAAGATGCAGTAAATGAAGTTTGGGTGTCTGGTATCACAATCGTACCACTGGTTTTATCTAATGTCACTGTTGCTGCATTAGCATCTGACATCTTACATGTATAACTGCCAGACACTTCGTTATAATAGGTCTTGGATACCTTATAATATATTGTCTTGCTGTCACCGGCTGCTGTCAATGTTGGTGCAGTTGTACCATATGTTCCATTTTGTGATTCACTGTAGGTAACACTTGCACCAC
>JAGCOR010000008.1 GCA_017642585.1 Alphaproteobacteria bacterium
GGGTTATCAAAGAAAACAGATTTATTCCTATTTTGCCCAGCACTTTATGTTTTGATATGTATAAAAATTCTACATACACTTTGTTTGCATCCGGCGGAATCTCTATGATACACGTTGATATAATGGATGGATTATATGTTAATGCTATCGCCGGCAGCATCCAAGAATTATCCGATATAAGAACAAAAACAAAATTACATTTGCATGTTCATTTGATGACTGTTAATCCATTTGTTTGGTCACAAAAGGCAATCAATGCTGGTGCAGATACGGTTATTATATCTGTGGATACATTTGGTATGCAGGACGCAATCGATTTTATCAAAAAAGCCGGTAAACGTTGTGGAATTGCATTAAATCCAGATACTGATCCATTGGTTATCAAAGATTTTCTGTCCCAAATTGACGAGGTTATGGTAATGGCTGTTGCACCTGGGGCGGCGGGACAAAAGTTTAATCCAGACATTATTAAAACAATAAAAATGTTAAATTACACACGCAAAAAACATAAATTAAAATATCTTATTTCTGTGGATGGTGGAATAAACCCAGAAACTGCAAAATTATGTTGGGATGCGGGTGCAAATTTATTGGTCAGTGGTTCTTATCTTGAAAAATCGCCTGATTTTCCTTTGGCTGTTCAAAAATTATTGAATCACTAATTTTCTGCCCGTTCCATTTTGAGTGATATAAATATGTATTGTGTTTTGTGGCAATTTTTCCAACGCAATTTCAGGCCATTCAATCAAAGTAATATCATTATCAATTGCGTATTGTAATCCAATTTCTTCCAATTCGGAAACATCACCTATTCTGTATAAATCAAAATGCGATATACCATCATAATTTTGAACCAGTGTAAATGTAGGGCTGGGGACCACAGTATTTTCACCGCGTAATGTTTTAATTATGACACGTGCAATTTCTGATTTACCCATACCCAAATCCCCGTGCAAAGCCACGGTTTGTGGCGCATGCAAAGTTTTTGCGAATTCACGTGCAAATGCATGCATTTCTTCCAAAGAATTCAAAAAATATGTTTTTTCTGTCATGTTTTATTCCAATAATAATAAATCGTCTTCCAATTTATGAATGGTATCACGAATTTCTGCCGCCTGTTCAAATTCCAGATTTTCAGCATATTTGTGCATCTTCTGGGTTAATTGTTTTATTTCACGGCGCAGAGATTCTGCATCCATAATACCACCTTTTTTGTCATATACAAATGTTTTAGCTTTATTTGTTTTTTCAGGTATATCTTTGACTTCTTCAAACACAGATTTAACAATTGTTTGTGGAACAATACCATGTTCTGTGTTGTATTTTTCTTGCTTTTCACGACGACGTGCAGTTTCAGTTAATGCCTCTTGCATAGAATCTGTAATTTTATCTGCATACAAAATCACACGACCATTTGCATTACGCGCGGCACGACCAATTGTTTGAATTAAAGAACGCGTAGAACGCAAGAATCCTTCTTTGTCCGCATCCATAATCGCAACCAATTCGCATTCTGGAACGTCCAGACCTTCCCTTAACAAATTGATTCCAACCAAAACATCAAATTTACCCAGACGCAAATCGCGCAACAAATCTATTCTTTCCAATGTTTCTATATCAGAATGTAAATAACGCGCACGAACACCATTTTCAACAAAATAATCAGTTAATTGTTCCGCCATTTTCTTGGTCAAAGTTGTTACAATCACGCGCCCAGACGTATGTTTAACTTCGTGCAATAAATCATCAACCTGGTTTGTTGTGGGGCGAACTTCACAAATTGGATCTAATAATCCTGTGGGGCGTATAACCTGTTCGGAAAACACGCCACCCGATTGTTCCAATTCCCATTGTGCAGGTGTCGCAGAAACAAATATAGTTTGCGGACGTAATTTATCCCATTCTTCAAAAGTCAGTGGGCGATTATCAACACACGAAGGCAACCTGAACCCATATTGAGACAAAGTTTCTTTGCGTGCCCTGTCCCCACGTGACATAGCACCGATTTGCGGAACCGTAACATGACTTTCATCTATGAATAAAATCGCATCTTTTGGTAAATATTCAAACAATGTTGGTGGTGGCTGTCCCGGCAATCGTCCCGTTAAATACCGCGAATAATTTTCAATTCCATGACATGTTCCAGTTGATTCCATCATTTCTATATCGAAATTCACACGTTCTCTTAATCTTTGTTCTTCGACATATTTCATATTATCATGAAAATATTTTAAGCGTTCGTCTAAATCTTCACGAATATTATATAATGCCTGAATGATAGACGGCATAGGTGTTGCATAATGCGTATTTGGATACACAACAATTCTGTCCAGTTTTTGTAATTTAGCACCGGTTAAC
>JAGCOR010000009.1 GCA_017642585.1 Alphaproteobacteria bacterium
AATTTTGTGAAGGGAGCTGAATTAACAAACACATTAAAGGATTATGCGACAACAACAACATTGCAAGATTACGCATTGTCTTCCGAGATTCCAACAAGATTTGATCAATTATCAGGTAAAGTGAGTGATTCACAACTGGAATCTAATTTTGTGAAGGGAGCTGAATTAACAAACACATTAAAGGATTATGCTTTGTCTTCCAATGTCCCAACAGATATTTCACAGTTGAATGGACAAGTAAGTGATGCCCAGTTGCCGAATTCTGTGCCTAAACTTAAAAATGGGGTGTTAGAATCAACAGTGATACCTACAAATTTGGCAGCATATGCACCCGCATCTTTGACAACTACGGTGTCTGGATTACAAAACACGGTGGGCGGTTGTTCGGATGATGGTAGGGGTGGCACTAATTGTACTGGTATGGCAGCTAACGTGGCAACATTACAATCAACTGTTCAACAACAAGCAAATACAATTAGTCAGTTGAGTGCAACTGTTGCAGAATTGAGTAGTCAAGTTGAACAAATGACGAACCAACAAACACCGGCAGATAAATAAAAAATGTTGTAAATTAAAATCGGCTCTGTTGGGCCGATTTTTTTAATGTTTGATATTGGTCTGCTTGCTTTTTATTCGTGTTTGTGTAATATTATTTGCATGCCTGATTTAATACCAGTTTTGAATAAAAATCAAATGGATGCGTTCAATACTATTGAACACACAAATTCTAATATTTTAATTCTGGGACAGGCGGGAACTGGTAAATCTACATTTGTAAATTATCTTAAATCTGCATCTTCTAAACGTATTGTTTGTGCATGTCCAACGGCGGTTTCCGCGTTAAATATTGGCGGACAAACTATACATTCTTTGTTTCAAATTCAACCGCGTGATTTTATTTTGCCAGAAATATTAAAATTAAAGGCTAAACCACGTAATATATTAAATGCTACTGATGTTTTGGTCATAGATGAAATATCTATGGTTGCGCCTGATTTATTGGATGCGGTTGATATTTTGGCGCGAATGGCACGACATAATAATGCACCTTTCGGTGGAATTCAGGTTGTAGCAATTGGCGATTTATTTCAATTACCACCTGTGATAACAAATGATGCCAAGGAATATTATAAACAAGCATACGAATATGAAAACGCATATTTCTTTGATGCAAATGTATATAAACGCGCAGATTTTATCAAATATGATTTTGATACAGTATATCGTCAAAACGATGCTGAATTATTGAATAATTTGATTAAATTAAGAAATAATGATGTGTCTGCATTACAATTTTTTAATTGTTGTCATATTGATGACGAAGATATTCGTAAAAACGCTGTTATAATCACTCCATTTCGCGCGGTAGCAGAACGTATAAACACAGACCGTCTCAATCAAATAAATGCGCCAGAGATTCAATATAATGGTGTTCTGGAAGGTATGTTCAATGAAAATGATGTGCCTGCACCTATGAATTTGAAATTAAAGCAGGGCGCTTTGGTTATGTTTGTGAAAAACAGCGACAAATGGCATAACGGATCTATGGGAATTATTGAAAGATTGGGAACAAAAGATATACTGGTGCGCCTGTTGGATGATAATCAAAATGATTTAGTCGTTGTTAAACCTGAAAAATGGGAAAAAATCGAATATTCCAGAGATGAAAACGACAGAATCACAGAAAACGAAATTGGCAGTTATAAACAATTTCCCCTGATGTTGGGCTATGCCATGACAATTCATAAATCCCAGGGTAAAACGTTGGGCAAAGTTGTTATTGATATATCACGGGGCGCATTTACACATGGTCAAACATATGTTGCATTGTCCAGAACCAGACACGCAACCGATATGCATATTGTTAAACCTTTGAATCAACGTGATGTTATCTTTGATACCAGAATTTTAGATTTTGTTGATAAATAAAAAACGCCCAAACGGGCGTTTGTTTATCTGACGATTGTTGTTTTTGCGTCTTCTACAACTTTTTTATTTCTTTTCTTAAATAAAGCCAATTGTTTTTTCATTTCTTCCACTGGTTCTAAAATTTCTTGTAATGCTTTCGCAATACTGGCCAAAGAAGAATTAGTGGTAATCTTTTTTAACAGTTCTTCTTCCATTTCTGCGGAAATTTTCAAAGGGCATGCCTGTTCAATGGTGTGATATAAATCTATAACATCATATTTATCCAGACCTTCCATCCATAATGCAACATGCATATCAATTTTGTCTGGATTCATGAATCCCATTTTTGCAAAAGAAGAACGGACTAATTCTTGAAAGTCGATTTTCTTTTTTTTCATATTTTATTCCTTTGTTGTGTTAATCTGAACCGATTATACAACGGAATATTGAAAAAGCAAGTTTTGACACTAAATATTTTTTGTCATTAAAATTGCATCAACCCCATCATAATATTTCGGGCGGATGCCTGTCGTTTTATAACCGGTATTTTCATATAACTTTTGTGCGGGAGTATTGGTTGCTGAAACTTCCAAGAAAATCTTGATAACACCTTGATTTTTAACGTTTTTTTCAACAATCGCCAACATAGCAGATGCGATGCCAGTTCTGCGCATTTCAGGGTTTACACCGATTGTTATAATTTCGGCTTCGTCTGCAACAGTACGCCATACAACAAACCCATTTTCAGACATAATAATTTCGCAACCTGATTTTTTTAAATCTGCAAAATCATTTGCCGACCAGGGTTTGTTCGGAAAGCATTTTTTATGAAGATCTGCTAATTGTTCAAACATTATTTTTCAACATAGCTTGGGCGCAAATACATAGGAATCGCAGGTTCTAATTTACCGGAATCAATTTTGTTTTTTACGATATGTAATGCGTTTTGTAAATTAAATGGTTTATGACCAACCGTTGCAGGACATTTCATTTGTTCTGTTTTGACTTCGTCTATGTTCATAATGCAGGGTTCGTGTTTGGGTGATGCAACAAAGAAATCACCGCGACCAGAATCAATCGCTACAAACGCATCTGGGTTTTCATATAAATACAATTCAAAGATATTAACAGGAACCACAGGGATATTTAAACCAATACCCAAACCTTTGGCATAGGCGATACCCATACGGATTCCCGTAAAACTGCCCGGACCAACAATAACACCAATTGCGGTTAAATCAGACATTTTGGCATTGTTTTGCTTTAAGAAATCTGTAACAGCGGTTGGCAAAGCGATTGCTTGTTTTTCTGCATCAAAATGCATATATTTATCGTTCAACAATAAATCTACGCCATTACCAGATGTGTTGATAACCAAAATCATTTTATTGTTTCCCTTTGTTAAGCACGCACACCAAACCCAATTTTATTAGATGTGTTCGCGTTTTTATGTACAGATAACAATTCATCGATTTTATCGATTGTGAAATCTGTTTTTACATCTTCACCGTCATTTTGCAATAAACTGCGACGCAATAATGTTGATATTTCGCGTTGTAATTCACGCACACCTTGTTCAGTAGTATATTGGCGAATTATATGCAAAATCGCATCATCAGATATAATTATGTTGTTTTTATCCCAACCTGTATCATCTGCGGCGCGTTGCAATAAATGTTCGCGTGCAATTTGCAGTTTTTCTTGTTCTGTGTATGCCGGTATTTCAATGATTTCCATACGGTCTTTCAAAGCAGATGACATATTCAAAGTATTTGATGTCGCAATAAACAAAACATTAGACAAATCAAAATCTACCTCTAAATAATGATCGCGGAAAGTTTTGTTTTGTTCTGGGTCTAATATTTCCAACAGGGCAGATTCAGGATCTCCGCGCCAATCGCGACCCATTTTATCAATTTCATCCAAAACAATCACAGGGTTATTTGTTTTGCAACGTTTCAATGCATCCATAATGCGTCCGCATTGTGCGCCGATATATGTTTTTCTGTGTCCGCGGAAATGTGCTTCATCAGATATCCCACCCAAAGAAATTCTGCAATATTTACGGGACAGGGCGTTTGCAATTGATTTACATAGGGATGTTTTGCCAACACCCGGTGCGCCAACGAAACACAAAATACTGCCACGGTTTTTGCCGGTTTTTTTCATAACCGCAATATGTTCCAAAATTCTTTCTTTGACAGGAATCATGCCTGAATGTTCGCTGTCCAGGGTTTCACGCGCCTTTTGTAAATCAATTTGAATTTCATCTGATTTATTCCAAGGCATAGATAACAATTCATCCAAATATGTTTTTAATAAACCACCTTCTTGGGACATAGGCGACATAGCACGCATGCGTTTGAATTCGGACATTGCTTTTTCTTTTGCTTCCGCAGGCATAGCAGATTCATTGATTTTCTTTTTCATATCCAACAGGATATTTTCATCACCGTCTTCACCAATTTCTTTTTGAATTGCGCGTAATTTTTCCTGTAAAATCGCCTGGCGTTGTCCGTGTTCCATTTGATTTTGCACATGACGGGAAATATCAGATTCAATTCTGTCTGTTTCAGTCAATAATAAAACCTGTTCTAACAAAGCAGCAAATTTGCCGGTCCATGAATTCATTTTCAAAATTTCCACCGCTGTATCAACACTGATATTTGCAATCTGGACAACAGCATCTATGAACGCAGGCACAGGATAATTTTGAATAATATTCTGCATCTTGTCCATTTTCACTTTATGATACAAAGATAATTTTTGCATATGATTCATAATGCGATCACGCAGGGCAATTACCTGGGGTGAATCTGGGCTGTCAATCATCATCACAGGTTCGATTTCTGCGGTAAATAACCCGGCTTTGATGCTGATATTTGATAAATTAACAATATCTGTCGTTTTAATAATAGTGTGAATTGAATCATCTGGCATACGCAAAACCTGGGCGATTTCGCCGATAGTGCCAACTGTGAAAATATCTTTGGCACTGGTTGGGTAATTCCAAGTGTGTTGAGGGCACAAAACAACCCTTTGTGTTTCAGCGGTAGCCGTTTCCAAACAAGCCACAGATAACGGATTATCAACGTACACCGGTACCGTTTGGCCCGGATGTACAACCAATTCACGAACTGGTAAAACAAATTCTTTCATAGCTATATAAATATAAAATAAAATATGAAATTTTCAAGTTATAAAAAAACCCTGATTTGCATCAGGGTAAAATGTAAATTTTATTTTGAATTAACGACGGCGAAAACCGTTGTTGTATTGTTGAGCATTATTGCTGGATTTTTTAGATAAATATCTGGCAGCAATCAAAACCAACCATTCAACAGACAACAATGCCAAACCAATAACTTGTTCTTTACATCCCTGCAAATAAGCCAAAACATAAACTAATTGAGCAATATACGATATGTACAAAATACCGAAAATGCCTGTAAAAAATACTTTTTTAATTTTTCCGAACATTTCTTTTTCCTTTTTCTTAGATATTTATATCAATATCGGGTTTCTGGTGCCAGGTACCCGATAGACCCCGCAAAAGCTAAAACGAAATATACTAACAATTGCCAGCATATTTCAAAGCCGTATTAGGCAGCCATTGCAATGCGAACATTGTCGTTCGCAGCGATTCTATCGCCATTCAGTTTTTATTTTGTTTTTAACGGAACAACCCGGATTCAATCGATTTGCCTTTACTTCGCCTGTCGAAACTATGTCAGCCCCGTAACGAATTGGTGGAGCTGTGGGGTACCGCCCCCCAGTCCAAAACGATTATTCCGCAACGAATTCAGAATCATCACCAACAAAGTGGCAATGTATATTATAAATATTTGTCCTTGAAATTGCAAGTTTTTAAGTTATTATGCTATTAAAGGGTAACGAGACAGAAAAAATGAAGTTTTTAGACAAAGCAAAAATTTATATCAAAGCAGGGGACGGTGGTAACGGCGCCGCATCTTTTCGTCGCGAAAAATACATCGAATTTGGTGGTCCAAATGGCGGTGATGGCGGTCGTGGTGGAGATGTGGTTTTTCGTGCTGTGCCAAATGTAAACACTTTGATAGATTACAGATTCAAGACCAAATTCGTTGCCCAACGCGGTCAAAACGGAATGGGTAAAATGCGAACTGGATATTCCGGGGAAACATTGTATTTACCTGTGCCAACAGGAACTGTGATTTTGTCTGAAAACGAAGAAATAGAATACGCAGATTTGAATACAGATGGTATGGAATATCTGGCTGTGCGTGGTGGTAATGGCGGTTGGGGTAATTTGCATTTCAAAAGCCCAACTAATCGTGCACCGCGTCAGGCAAATGATGGTCTGCCAGGTGAAGAAAGAACTGTTGTATTACGTCTTAAATTGATTGCAGATATTGGTTTGGTTGGTTTCCCAAATGCTGGTAAATCAACACTGTTGTCTGCAGTTACATCTGCGCGCCCAAAAATCGCGAATTATCCGTTTACAACATTAAATCCACAATTAGGGGTTATGTATGCCCACAATCGTGAATTTGTAATGGTTGATTTGCCTGGATTGATTGAAGGTGCGCACACAGGTGTTGGTCTGGGGGACAGATTTTTGGGTCACGCAGAACGCACAAAATTGATTTTGCATTTGATAGACGGCACAGAACCCGATTGGGCTGTGCGTTATCGTGCAATTCGTCACGAAATGGATTCGTATGGAGGGGGGCTTTTAAACAAGCCAGAAATCGTAGTGATAAACAAAATCGATATGATTGACGGCGATGAATTAGAACAGAAATTGTCCGAATTCAAAAAATCTTTTGGCCGAAAAAAGAAGCCCTTGATTTTAACTATCAGCGCGGCAGGACATATTGGTATAGATGATTTGATTTCTACAATTGAAAAGCAATTTGTAAAGATACAGGAAAGTTAAACATGCCAAGATGCAGTATGCAGGAAGCCATGAACAAAGCCAGCGTCTATATCGACAGACGCATAGAAGATGGCTCTAAGATTGCAATTACTTTGCCCCATGCGTCGCATATATTGATTATGGCCGTATCAGCATATTTAATCGCACGCCAAATCAAAAAACAAACCAAAGATGAAACAATAGATTTAGAAAAGGCCTTTGTTTGCGGTTTGTTGCACGACATAGGCCGTTATATTGTTGACGAAAGAGAATCTAAATATCCACATACTATCGCTGGTTATGATCGTTGTAAAAAATTAAAAATCCCCGGTGTTGCGCCGGTTTGTTTAACTCATGCTATTTTGGATAAAGCCACACATGAAGAATACCCAGATTACACCCCTGAACAATTAAAATTTGTGAACGACAAAATGTCAAAAATAAATCGTTCTTTCTATGATGATTTGACAATGTTGGTCGATTTACATTGTCGTGGGGATCAGGTTTTTCATATTCATGACCGATTGGAAAAAAATATAAAAATGTATAACATCCAAATGGATAATTATTATGACAAATATATGGCTTTATATAACAAATTTACATCCAAATATAATGTAGATATATACAGAATTTGTCGCTTTGTCGCAGACCACAGAAAAAGCATATTTAAACATTTAATGCCATATTGTCATGGATGGTTGCGTTATGTTTGCGGGGATAAATCTGTTGCCAAAGACCACGTAGCATATTCGCGCAATGCAAATATTGCACAATATTGGAAAGACTATTTGGCACAACAAACCAAAGTAATTACAAAGTAGATATTTTTTCTTCCGCTATTTCACGGGCTTTTGGGTCGCCAACATGGAACCATTCGCCATCGTGAATATAAAATCCCAATCTGTTTTGTTGTTGCAATCTGTCGAATATACCGATTAGCCAATATTTTCCTTCGGGTTCGTTATCAAATACGCGTGGATGACAAATTAAAACCCCACCATACAAATATGGAACGCGTTCGTCAGGACTGGTTCTTCTGACCGGGCGATTATCAACTATGTTGTAATCTCCATTTCCAGACACACCATATGCTTTGTCCATAGGTTGCAACATCAACATCATATCGTATTTATCATCATCCCACACATCCATCATATTTTGTAATAAATCAGAACCTTTTTCATCTAACCATAACGCATCACTGTTGATGACAAAAAATGCCTCGCGTTTCATCTTGGGCAGGGCGTGTTTTATTCCGCCGCCTGTTTCCAGCGCTTCTTCTTCGTCTGAAAAGATAAAATTAAAATCAGGGTATTGTTGTTGTAAATGGTCGCGAATCATATCCCCCAGATAGCATAAATTAACAACACAATTATCTATGCCAACCTTTTGGATGTGTTCAACATTATAATCAATTAAACATTTATTTGCCACCGTTACCAATGGTTTTGGTTTATCGTTTGTCAAATTCAGCATACGTTTGCCGCGACCTGCGGCTAATATGAAAGATTGATTTATTTTATTTGACATAAAAACACCCCTATATTTTTAGTTTTTATCGGTATTATTATATCACTATATCTGCAATCTGGCAAAAATTATATTCAATATCAAAATAAATATAAAATGTTGCGTTTTTTGCATAATTTTGATAGCATCGTAAATGACAAAGGAGTAATAACATGACAGAAATTGATTTTTAATTGTTTGTTATACAAATTGTTTACAAATGAAAAATAAAAAGGAGAACAAATGGTATCTTTAAAAGGAACTCAAACAGAAAAAAATTTATTGATTGCATTTGCTGGTGAATCCCAGGCACGCAATCGTTATACTTTCTTTGCTTCCCAGGCAAAAAAAGATGGATATGAAGCAATTGCAAAGATTTTCGAAGAAACTGCGGCCCAAGAAAAAGAACACGCAGAACGCTTGTTCAAATATTTGGAAGGTGGCCAAGTTGAAATCACAGCTAATTTCCCAGCTGGCAAAATAGGCGACACATTGGAAAATTTGAAAGCAGCTGCATATGGCGAACATGAAGAAAATACAGATATGTACCCAAAATTCGCACAAATCGCAGCCCAGGAAGGTTTCACAGCTATCGCTGATGTGTTGAAAAACATTGGTTATGCAGAACGTTATCATGAATCACGTTTCCGCGCCTTGGCAGAAGCCATCGAAAATGGAACAATTTTCAAATCTGATAAAATCGTTATGTGGCGTTGTACAAATTGTGGCAATTGGCACATTGGAACCGAAGCGCCAAAGGTTTGCCCAGCATGTCTGCATACCCAGGGATACTTTATCAGCGAAGGTATTATTACACGTTGTGATACCAATGAAGGTTTTTGTGAATATACAGTCAAAGATTAAAATTAAACTGATAAAAAACCGCCAAATCGGCGGTTTTTTTATTTATCTTTTTTAATTTCTAATTCATCTAATATTTCATTTAACTTTCTGAGTGAACTGTTTTGACATCCACGTCCGCGCCACGACAATATTTCTTGGCCTGTTTTTCTGTCTGCGATAGACAGATTGAAATTCCACCACCAAAAACCATTAAACATACACCATACGGGGCGCAAGATTTCTTCGCGTTCTTTAACATACACGAAATATTTCGCGTTATATGGTATTTCAAAAGTATCGATATCGCCTATGTTTAATGTCTTTTCTGTTTTTAATCTACCAACATGTGTTTTATAACCGCGTTCATCCATAACTTGTTTCAAAGATCTTTGCATGGAATATCCACCGCGTGGGGTATAAATTACACCATTTTTATCCAAAGAGTTTGGTTTCAGGTATATGCTGTTGCAACCAACCAGGGATAAACATGCTAAAAATAAAACCAATAAACGCATATGAATATATTCCTTTGACTTTCATGTTGATTTTAGTCAATAAAACGCATGTAAATCAAGAACAAAAAACCGCCCAAACGGGCGGTTTCGAAATAGGTTATTAACGATTAAATGCTGTCTGCATTAACCCATTCACCTGTCTTTTTCAACAAACCAGGTGCCATACCTTTGTCTTTACGCAAAGAATCTAAGATACGACGGGCATTTGCAGCATCCAAATTGACAAAGCGAACTTTGTACATATCGCCTTCTTGGATAACTTTGACATCGCCATAGGAAGCCAATTCTTTTGCCAATGCATTTGCGTTATCTTCGCTGTACACTGCAGCAACCTGAACCATGTAATCGCCTGTTACAACTGGCGCAGCTTGAACTGGTTCTGCTTTTTCTTCTTCTTTGACCAATGGTGTTGGTTCTGTGGCTTCACCTAATGTTGCTTTCTTTACAGCAATAGATTGTGGTGCCAAAATTTGAATTTGAACCTTGGATTGATTGGTCAAACCAATTTGTTGTGCAGCAGCATCGGACAAATCCATGATACGTGTATTTACAAATGGGCCACGTGTATTAACACGAACAACAACTGAATTACCATTGTCCAAATTTGTTACGCGAACAATAGAAGGCAAAGGCAATGTTTTGCTGGTTGCGGTCAATTGTTTTGAATTAAATGTTTCACCGTTGCTGGTCTTTGAACCATCTAATTCCACAGGAATAATACCTGCGATACCTGTTTGGTTATATGTTAAATCTTCTGCTGGGATGTATTGGACATCTTCCACTTTATAGGAAGTACCAATCAAATATTTTGGTGCAGCAGCCATCAAATATGCATCATCATTCAAATTAGCACCAGATGTTTGCAGTTGTTCTTCACCAAAGCCTTCATAGCCATATGAATTGGCGTTGTTTTCATAACCTGTTTCCATACATCCTGTTACTAAAGCGGATAATACTGCCAAAGATATAAATTTTTTCATGTTCTCACTCCTTTTGCGGGCAATCCCGTTTTGCCTTTCATATTCTATATTTTATCATAACAAAAGCCGACTTGCAAATTTTATTTTATAATGCGTCTGTCGATGATAAATGCGGTTGGTAAATACAGAACGGCAAACACAGCCATAGCACCGCCCAACATCCAAATATTAGGAATATCAACCATACATAAAATGCCGCCCAATATTACAGCAATAACAGCGAACATGGCCATAGAAACAAAAGTTTTTTTGTCTGTTTTGATTAATTCGCGCTTTCTGCAAACCCGACCCAGTAAATAATTTTTTACATATCCACTGACAACAACTCCAACTGGTATTGATAAATAACCGATAAATGGGAACAGAGCTAAATAAATCACAGATGCCACACCCAAAGATACCATACTGGTTTTCACGGGTGTATTAACATCCTGGGATGCATACAGAGTTTTGCTGTAAATCTGGCTGATTAACATTGCAGGCAATACCAAACATTGAATTTTAATAGCCAATGCAACCGCACGGGTTGATTCAGGTGTCCACGCGCCATGTTGAAATAAAATACGAATAATTGGTTCGGCCAATACGAACAAACCAACCATACATGGAATAATCAACATCATAGATCTGCGAATAGAAGAGTTTTGTTGAATATAAACACTGCGCATATTTTTATCGGTCAATGCTTTAGATATAGATGAAATCAATACAGTTCCCACCGCCAGACCAATCATGGCAAATGGTAATTGAATCATTCTGTCCGAATAATACAGCCATGACACAGCACCTGATTGCCAACTGGCGACCAAAGTTCCAATAATAATGGTTATTTGATAAAAACCTGAACCGACCAAACTGACACAGAATCTTTTGAACAAACTTTTAATTTGCCCGTTCCAATGGGGAACGATTAACCGCAGACCAAAATTTTTCCGCCTGATACGCCACCACAGAGTAAAGAATTGTATAATACCCGATAAAACCACCGTTGCCGCGATTACATAGATAATATATTGATTGCCGTACCATAAAGAACCAGCCAACGCACCAATCAACATTAAATTTAACATAACCGGCATAAATGCCGCCAATAAGAATCTGGAATGTGCATTTAATACCGCAGATAAAAACGCCGCACCGCATATGAATATGACATAGAAGAACATAATACGGGCAATCAACACAGTTAATTGCATCTTACCAGGTTCTGCTGAAAATCCTGGTGCCAAAGCCCATACGACCAAAGGCATTGCTATTTCGAATATAATTGTCAATCCCAACAATATAACCATCAACCAAGAAAAGACATTTTCTGCAAAACCTTTGTCTTTATCAATATCAGTGTACATTGGAATAAAGATAGCGGACAGGGCGCCTTCACCCAATAAATCACGAAACAGGTTAGGTAATTTAAACGCAGCAAAGAAAATATCAGATAATCGGCCAGCACCCAAGAATCGCGCAATCAACATATCGCGAATAAAACCGAATATACGACTGATGCCTGTCATAACACCGACACCGAATATATGTTTTCCAAGTTTCATGATAAAAACCTATTTTTTGCTTTTATTTTTTCTTGTGTTTAATTATACTGCGTTTAAGTAAGGAATTTCAAGTATGAAAAAATTAGTTTTGTGTGTTTGTGTATGTGGAATGTTGGCGGGATGTGGTGGTACAGAAGAAATAGCCCCAGAACGCCCATTGGAAGATATTTACCAATCTGCATACCAAGAATTTAACAAGAAAAATTATGAAGAAGCGGCCGAATTATTTCAAATTGCTGAATCTCAATATCCTGCCAGTCCATGGGCAGCAGATGCGTTGGTTATGATGGCTTATACCAGATATATGGACAAAGATTTTGCAGGTTCTATATTGGCAATCGACAGATATATGCGTTTTCACCCAGGCCACAAAGATGTTCCTTATATGATGTATTTGCGTGGTATGGATTATTATCGCCAGGTCAGTGATGTTCGTCGTGATCCTGGAATGTCCGTATATGCTTTGCAATCTTTTCAGCAACTGGTTGAACGTTTCCCAAAATCAGAATATGCCGAAAACGCAAAAAATAAAATCTTGATTTTGAAAAACTATATTGCAGGCAAAGTAATGTATGCAGCGCGCAGTGATATGCAAAATAAAAATTGGACATCTGCTATAACCAGATTTCAATCGGTTGTAACCACTGCTCAAGAAACAGTTATGACACCCGAAGCAATGTTTCGGTTAACCGAATGTTATAATGCGATTGGGTTGCCCGAACAAGCGACCGGTTATGCAGATATGCTGAAAAAGAATTTTCCAGATAATGAATGGACGAAAAAGTTAAAATAAAAATGCCCAAATGGGCATTTTTTATAATTGTTGTTGTTTTCTAAGAAATTGGATAATGCAAGCATCAACAGGCACAGGTGCAGCAGGTGTCGCATCTTTCTGGTTTTTGTAATGGCTTGCAGGATTAAGATAATACGGTTTTCGTGCGCCTTCAAATTCTTCGTAATAAATCTGACCGATACGCATACCAGGATAAACAACAGTTGGATACAAAGTATGAATTTCCAACGTCCAATGTCCTACAAAACCATCATCACCACGCCCTGCGGTGTGATGGTTAAGTATGAAATTGCGACCTGTACTGGATTTACCATCTATGTATGGGAATAAATTATATGTTTTTGTATATTCTACTGTTGAACCCAGATATCCAATAAGTGGATTCAAAATTACACCTGATAAAGGCATTTTAATTTCGCTGATTTCTGTTTTCTTAGCTGGGTCTAACAAAAATTTTGGGTTGCGCTGGTCATAAAGATGCGGTCTTAACGTGTAATCTTCATATGCCAGATATGTTTCAAACCAATCACGCATAGAATATTCTGATAATGGTTTGTTTGTGTCGTATTCTATAACAGGTTTCATCCCCTGTGGAATTGTGTGTTTGTAAACTTTTAACACAGGCGCCAAATGTAAATCATAACTGTTAGACCCCAGACATTCTTCAAAAAAGGGTTCAATAACAATATTTGGACTGTTATTTGGATTTTCTGGATTTGGATTTCCCATTGTTTCTTTAATTTTTGGACCAGTTAACTGCATTTTTTTACGCCTTTTTGTTTGGTCTCTCCTTTCAGGTAGATAATTAACATAAAGTTTTGATTTTATCAAGATTTTTGTTTATTTTTTCAAATCGTGTGCTATTGTATAACTTATGAAGAAAACATATTCAGGTTTTATTGCAATTATTGGCCCGACAAATGCGGGTAAATCAACATTGTTAAATCAAATTATGGGACGCAAAGTTTCCATAGTTTCCCACAAAGTCCAAACCACCAGAACACGTCTGCGTGCTATCAAAATGGTTGGGGACAAACAATTGATTTTTGTTGATACCCCCGGTGTTTTTAAACCTGCACGTCGTTTGGACAGGGCAATGGTATCTGCTGCTATGTCTGCTATGGATGAAGCAGATGCAGTTTTGTTGTTAATTGATGCACAAAAAGGTATCACCCAAACCGTTCGTGATTTGGTGGAAAAAATCAAAGACCATTCCAATCTGTTTGTGGCATTAAATAAAGTTGATGCAATTTCTAAAACCGATTTATTACCAATGGTTGCCCAATTAACAAATATGGCCAGTTTCAACGAGATATTTATGATTTCTGCACTAAAAAATGATGGTATAAACCAGATGTTACAGGCCTTGGCCAATGTCGTACCTGAATCACCATATTTGTTTGATGCAACGGATGCCAGTGATGTTCCGGACATGTTATATTTGTCAGAATTGACCCGTGAAAAAATCTATAAATATATTCATCAAGAATTGCCATATCATATCAATGTTGTTACTGAAAAAGTAGAAACAGATAACGAAGGTGTTTTGGAAATATATCAAAAAATAGTTGTAAAAAACCAGGCGCACAAAAAAATAGTCATAGGTCGCAACGGTGAACAATTAAAGAAAATTGGAACTGCCGCCCGTTTAGATATTCAAAATCAATGGGGTGTAAATGCACGGTTGCATCTGTTTGTGCGTGTAGAAGAAAATTGGGAAGAAACGGCTGAAAATTACACAGACCAGGGGTTAGAGTTCAAATAATAAGGTCAAATATATGAAAAACAAGAACTACAAATTATTTATTTTAATGTCTTTTTTGCTGTTGGGTGGTTGTACTACGAAGCATAAAAATGTTGTTACGGGCATCGGCACAATCGACAACAGACCAATGTTATTATTGGAAGATACAGAAAATAATAAAGAAAGAATTTATTATATTCCACCACAATATTTAGATGAATACCGTTATACATTTTTGGATGATACTGTGACAATTGGAATAAATCCTATGAGGGCTGGACTCACAGATAGAAAATATCAATTAACCAGCGTATTAAAACCAGATGATTGTACTTGCAGTTTTAACAATGACAGTATTCGTGCCAGAACGAAAAGGGAACAAATGCACAATGATTCTGTATATGCGACCAACCAATACAAAGAACTTGAATATTTAAAACAACAAATAAAACCATCACCACAAAATATTAAATAAAATGTACCACACGTCAGATTTTGATTTTGAATTACCAACTGAATTGATTGCATCACATCCACTGCACGACAGGGATGCTTCGCGTATGTTGGTTGTTAATGGCGAAAATATACATGACAAACATATTCGTGATTTTTTGGATTATTTGAAACCTGGTGATGTGGTTGTTTTCAATAATTCGCGTGTTATTCCTGCGCGTTTTATGGCAGGCGATCACGAAATAACATTACATACATCTGTGGATGATAAAAATTGGTGGGGTTTGTGCAAAAAATTCAACAAAATAAACATAGGCGACACATTAACCACGGAAAACGGCACAACAATATCTGTCATAGATAAAGATGACGACAGTGGTTTATTGTTGCGTTTTAATTGCGATAATGTTTTTGATTTGTTGGATAAAATAGGCAAAATGCCATTACCACCATATATGAAACGCGAAGAAGAAACCGAAGATCGTGAACGTTATCAAACTGTATATGCACAACCTTTGGGTTCTATGGCGGCGCCAACGGCAGGATTGCATTTCACAGATGAATTATTGCAAGAAATAGAAAACCGCGGTGCAAAAATTGTTAAAATAACATTACATGTGGGGGCTGGAACTTGGATGCCGGTTAAAACCGAAGATTTATCTCAACATAAAATGCACAGTGAATGGTGTTGTATCACACCAGAACAGGCGGATATTATAAATAATGCCACGCGTATAATTGCGGTTGGAACAACATCTATGCGAACATTGGAAAGCGCGTCCCAGTTGGCAAAACAAAATGGCGTTAATGCACGTGTAATGCCAATATGTCAAACAACAAATATATTTATTACACCGGGCTATAAATTCGGCGCGGTTGATGTGTTGTTAACCAATTTTCATTTGCCTAAATCAACATTGTTTATGTTGGTATCTGCGTTCGCAGGACTGGACGAAATGAAGTCGGCATATAAACATGCGGTTGATGAAAAATACCGCTTTTTCAGTTATGGTGATTGCTGTTTGTTGTTTAGAAAGGATTCATAATGATTGAAAATAAAAAGTATAAAATTGATTACAGCGAAGGATGCTTGGACTGTCCAAATATAGACCATCGTATTGGTACTCTTTTGGCTTCTGCTGCCTATCAAGCAGGACGTGATTTTGGAGTTGAATTGTACGAAAGCGATGTGCAATGGATAGAAAACAACATATCAAAAACTTCATTAAACAACAACAGAGATATATTGTGGGGGTTAGAAACAGCGTTGGAAAACCGTAAGCGTTCACCATATTTCTTGGACTATATGATAACATTTTTCGAGAAATTTATCGATATGCCAGGTATTCCGCCCAATGTAAACAGGGTTTTGCTTTACTTGAATGGTAATAAGCGTTATTGGTATAGACAAAAACAGTTAGTTCCCCCATATCAACATTTTTTCATAGAAAGGTGGATGGAAACATGTCGTTAAAATTTGATTTATTAAAAACAGATGGAAATGCGCGGCGCGGATGCGTGCATACTGCGCACGGGGATTTTCAAACGCCTGCATTTATGGCGGTGGGGACTGCTGCTACGGTCAAAGGTTTAACTATGGATATGGTTGCGGTCACTGGAACCCAGGTAATATTGGGCAATACATATCATTTAATGATGCGCCCAGGCGGTGATTTGGTCGAAAAAATGGGTGGTTTGCATAAATTCGGTGGATGGCATGGCCCAATTTTAACCGACAGCGGTGGTTTCCAGGTTATGTCTTTATCCAATCTGGTTAAAATGAAAGAAGAGGGTGTGGAATTCACATCTCATATTGACGGTGGAATTAAACATTTTTTAAGACCGGAAGATTCTGTTCATATTCAACACCAATTGGATTCTAATATAACTATGGTTTTGGATGAATGTTTACATTTGCCCACAACCCGCGAACGTGCAGAAAAAAATGTAGATATGGTTACGCGTTGGGCAAAACGCAGCAAAGATGCGTTTGTAAATCGTGATGGTTATGGAATCTTTGGTATCGTCCAGGGGGCAGATTACAAAGATTTACGTGAAAAATCAGCAAAAGCATTAACAGAAATTGGCTTTGACGGATATGCAATCGGTGGTTTGGCGGTTGGCGAAACACAAGATGTTATGTTTGATATGATTGCTACCGTTACGCCATTTTTACCAGAAGATAAACCGCGTTATTTAATGGGCGTTGGAACACCATTGGATATATTGGGTGCAGTTGAACGCGGTGTTGATATGTTTGATTGTGTTATGCCTACACGTGCAGGACGTACAGCCCAGGCATTTACCAGACACGGCACAATGAATATGCGTAATGCGAAATACACAGATGATGAACGCCCGTTGGATGAAAATTGCGGATGTCCTGCATGTAAATTATCGCGTGCATATATTCATCATTTGGTTAAATGCAATGAAATGTTGGGGGCTATGTTATTAACACAACATAATTTATGGTTCTATCAAGATTTAATGCGCGGTATTCGTGACAGCATAGAACAGGGTAAATTCCAAGAATTCAAACAAGATTTTATTTTAAAATATAATGACAAAAAAAAGGACTAAACTGATGATATTTAATGATAAATTTGCGCAAGCTTGTGTTTCAGATTCTTTCGTAATTAGTATCAATCGCAAAGATAATATGTTCAATAATTTGGTAACTGTTACACAAATGTATGGGGATGAAGGTTTTGAACAATTTGATAGAAAAATCAGTAAAGATAAATTGCGTTTCAAAAAACCTTTCGTTGCAGATATGATGTTTGATGTAATGCATGCTGTGATTGAATATCAAGATATGTGGCGCCATATGATTGCACCAATCGATTATACAAAACCAACAATAGAAAATGGCGAAAATTATGTTAAAAACAGTATTTATCTGGGAACATATTTAAACAGAGAAACAAAAGGCAAAACAAAACCATATGACAGGGATGCAGAATTACAAAGATTACAACAGGATAAACAAATTCCTGTACCTGTATCACCAACAAATTTAGATGTTGTTTTGGAAACCCGCAGAATAGATAAACCAAATGGTTTGCATTATGTATATAATTTATTGATAAAACCAGAAGATATCACAAACGGATTTAATCCTTATGGGTTTGCTACGGTTGAAATTACTGCGTTTGTTTCAAAAACAGATGCAGATTTTTATGCACAAAGTTCTAAATTCTTTAACGAATTCGCGAAAGATAAAAAAGAACAATATGAAGCATACAGAAAGGTTAATCAAACCAGAATAAATTGCTTTAACAAAATAACTGATGCAATTAAAACAAACAAAAAATAAAGGGAGGACAAAAATGGCAAAGAAAAAAGATATCGAAGTTATCGATATGCACGGTGCAAAAACCGTAAAGAAAAAAACATCTGTTATAACATGGACTAAACGTATATTTGCAATAATTTCAATTATATGGATTGCGTTTATTGCGTGGTTTCCATTATATGTAAAAAACACATATTCGGCACCAATTAAAAAATCTATGGTTGTATCTTTGTTCTTTGATTTGCAAAGAAATATTGCGAAACAATATGAACGTATGTTGGATGGAATCAAAGATGCAATAAATCTTGAAAAACCAATTGGTATTGCGATTGAAAAGGTCAAAATTGTTGAATCTGGTGTTGATAAAGTAACAGACACAACTGCTAAAGCTAAAAATCAAACAAACAAAGTCAAAGAAGAAACAAACAAAGTTTCTAAATTGACGGGTTTGGTGAATAAATTTGGTGTAAAAACATCGGGTGTAGACAAAGCGGTTGCTGATACAAACAAAATGGTTGCAGCGGCCGATAAAAACATAGCCAAAGTTGATAATGTTGCGGAAATGGTAAATAAAAAATTAGATTCTGTGAAAACTGAATTGGTCAAAGTTTCCCAAACAGAAGTTGATAAAATGGTTGATGAAGCAATCAAAAAACAAATTGATAAAAATTCAGGTGGATTGGGTACAACTTTGTTGACTAATTATGGTATTAAACACGTTTACCCATGGCGCCCATCTTCGTGGGGTGTAGCAACCAAGATTTACAATGATTTGGAAAAATCAGACGTCAGTGTTGTCAAAGCTTTGACAGACATGGTCAATCATAACTTTAACATGGTCGCATGGGTTATGGTTATATTGGTCTGGGTTGTTGGTCTGTTGGCTTGGTTGGTGGCATTCAAAAAGGTTAAAATGTTCCTGTCGCCATTTATCGTTTGCCCACGTTGTGGACATACATTTGCGGACAGACGTACCGCTATGGGCTTGTTAAAGGTATTTCAACCATGGAAATGGTTTTAAGATAACCTGTTAAATGTCCAAAAATTGAAAATATCGCCGATTTTGGCGATATTTTTATAACAAAAATATTGACATTTTTTAATTTTTGTGTTAACTTTTAGTCTAAACGCGTAGAAATTAAAAGGACAGATACGGCGATGAAACGCAAATCGGGTTTTAGTTTGAACAGCAGACATTTCCCACAACCTGTATTGCAGGGAAAACTGATAACCGAACAAGAATTGGGTGATATTATGTATTCGCCAACTGTTCGTATGGAAAATGAAGTCAAATACCAAGAAAGCAAACAGCCAAAAAAATTCACACAAACAGATGTGGAATGTATGCTGTATGAACCGTGTTCCCGCGAACCCGGGTCTGTGTTTAATGATGATTCAAACAGAAACAAAGAATTATATTCCAGATATGTTCAAAACAATTTTACTAAATCACACCAAAAACAAATTAGAAACACGTTGATTACGCTGTTTTGTTTGTTGGAAACAGGGTTGAATTTGGGATTGTTTGTTGCAGAAGATACCAACAAATGTCAAATTGTTCGCGATATATGGAATCCTGTATCAAATGGCAATTATTTTACATATACACTGGAATGGGAATATGATGCAAACAAATGTGGTAAATTTGCGCCAAATTGGTTGTGGTATGTGAATGTTTCATTGTTGTTTATTATTGCGTGTTCATGTGTTCGTTCTTTGATTATACCGGGAATAAAAAACAGAAAATCTATGAATCACCAAAAACGCGTGATAGATGCAATGCAAGAATTAAAATTATTAGGATGTACATATAAATTGAACGGAAGGGCTTTTGAACATGTAATCAAGGTATGTCCTGAAATCATAGCGAATATGGCTGCAGATGAACGCGCATATTTTGATATGTTAATGGATGGAAACATAGATGTTGTTAATAACAAACAATATCGTGATATGGCTGTTCATGTCATGGCAGGCCATTTAAGAGAACATCCAAGAGATTTACAGAAAATAATGGATGCAATCAATGATAAAACATTGCCTGCTGAATTATTATCAGAATTCGTTCAACGTGAATATAAATAAGAAAACCAAGGGGTAAAGATATGAAAAAATTATTTCCAGGTGTTACAAACCAAGATATAAATAAACAAGACCAAGAAAATACTGCCAGGGCACAATTCTTTGCAACACAAGAAGAAATTGAACGCAGTATGTTCGATATAGAAGAAAGAGAAAGACAAGAACAAGCAGCTATTTTGGCCAGAAAACGTGAACAACAAGAAGCACAAGCCAAACGAGATCAAGAAATCAACGAAGTACAAAGACGCAGAAATAATGCACATTTGTTGTATGGTAATGGAGATACTGATAAATTACCAAAACGCGGCAGAAATTTGAAATTCTGGGTGGCAGCCAATGTACAAATGAATGTGTTTTTGTTTTTGGCTTATTTAATCATTGCTGGCGAATTTTATGACAGCAGATTTTGGGGTGTTGTCAATGAAGTATATGATCCAACCCCCAGAATAAGAACCGAAAAGGGATTGGCCGTGGATGTTGCTCGTGATAAACCTTTCTTCTATGGAAATGCCGCTTTTGTGTGCGCATGGATGGTATTTACTGCATGTGTAGCCAACGGCAGAAGAAAAAAAGATAAAGCAACCAGACAACGTGTTAAATCCAGACATGACACCATAGATATGATGTTGGATATCAAAGACGAAAAAGCGTATGGCAGAAGAGTTCGTTTGAATGACAAATCTATGGAAAAATTAATCAATATGTGTCCAGAAATCATATCAAATATGTCAGCAGACAACCGTGTGTATTTTGATATGTTGTTAAATGGAGAAATAGAAATAGCCAATAATGAAACATTCAAAAATATGGCAATTTCTGTTATGCACGGACATTTAAGAGCGCATCCAGAAGATTTGAAGAAAGTCATGTCCACATTTGATGAAAAATCATTGGTTGAAATTTTATCATACATGTACCAACGTGGAATAAGACGTTAATGGTATCCAAATAAACCAAACCGCCCGTTTGGGCGGTTTTTGTTTCCTATATAAACCTTTACAAAAAAACACCCCGAAGGGTGTTAAATTCTGGTGCGAGCAAAGGGGCTCGAACCCTCGACCTCAACCTTGGCAAGGTTGCGCTCTAGCCAACTGAGCTACGCTCGCATTGCGGAATGTATTTTGACATACTTTTTTCCATAATGCAAGTATTTTTTATGCCTTTCTTCAAACCACTATAATGTATTTTCTTTCTCGGCCTTGGCTTTGAAATTAAACAGATGGTCAAAGAAAGATTCTATCGGTTTTTCCGGGTTCTTTTTGATTGGTTTCGTAATTGCTTTTGGTTGTCCAATCGTTATTTCGGGATGGTATTTTTCCACCAATTTATCCATATGTGGATAATGTTTCAATATCAATTTCACAACTTTAGTAGATAAATTACGGTTGTTGGCTAATATTGCCTCTGCGACCTGGCAATTTGTCGTTGAATTAAAGAAATCGGTTTTAATCAAAGCAATTACCACCGGTTCAGTTAAATATTTGAATGAGCTGCTTTTGATTTTGTTATTCAATACGTCATCAACAACAGCGATATATGATTTTACAGATTCAAAGGGTGTTGTTAATACACCGCTGGTAAAATCTCTTACAGAACGCGGATTATGAATCAAATACGCAAAAGTATTTTCCAAATTTAAATTTGATAATTTAAAGAAATTCAAATCATGAAATGTATCTATGGCGATTGGTTGTAAATCACTTGGTATTTGTTTTACAACATTTGGGAAATAGGTTCTGATATATTGCAAAACATATTTGTTTTTTATAAAGGCTTGTTCAATAACATTTCTTGAAAAATGTGAATTTTTTGTAAACAAAGTATTTGCAGCTTTTAATACAACCGCTGGTAATTCAGTGCAATAATTTGTGAATAAATTATTTAAAGCATATATTATTTCTTCATCTGTTAATTTAATGTCGTTATTGCCCATATAATTGATAATTGCGGCCAATACTGCCACAGATTTGTTTTTTTGACGTGTTTTTTGATAATTCATAATTGAATAATTCAAAACATGTCTTGGTATAGTTATATAAAAATCAGCCATGCGCTTTGCAAAATAATCAATAGATGTGTTTAATGTAAATTCTTTGAATGTATCATCAGACATTTTGATAAAGTTCTTTAAAAACAAATCAAAATAATCGCGGGTCATAGGATCATAATTGATTTCATTATGACGTTTGAATATTGCCCGTTGCACATCTGGATTGTTAAACCAAGTACCAAAAACGACAGGCAACAAATCTTTGAACAATCTGTATACAGCCAAAGATTTATTAGGGTGTTTTGGTTTAACATTTGTGAATAAATATATTAATTCTTTGGATGATATATCATCGCCATAATTTTTTATGGCTTCATGGTTTTCTAAAATATAGTCCAAATGTTGTGGGGTTAAAATGCGCGCACCTTCACACATCATAAGAGGACTATGATTATGATTATATGTTTTTTGTGTTTTTGGTTCAGGTCCTTCTGGGCGACTGTCACGAGATGTCATGAAATATCCTTTGTTTTGTTGAATAAACTGTAACACGAACTTTTGATTTTGTCAACACAAAGGAAAATATTAAAGTTGCGTGTTGAAAAATTTAGTATATCATAGGGTTAAGCTCAGAAAGGAATCTATGATGAACGATACAAAACAGGATGTTTTGGAACTTGTAAAATCAAACGAAGAAAAATGTTTAAGTGTTATCAAAAATGCCCAAGAATCAGGGCGTATAGATATGGTAACGCGTGAATATTTGGAAAGATTATATTCAAATTCTATGGATTCTTTTCGCAAGGTGTTTTTATACATCGGTAAATGTTTTGGTGCGCCAAAAGCATCTGTGCGTGCATATAATTACGAAACAGATTCTATTATAAACAAAGCAATCACGATTTCAGAGATAAATCCATTATCACCATATTTGGTTAATCATAGATTGGATACAGACCCCATGCGTAATCAATTTTTTATGACCGATAACGGCCATAAAATTGATACAGCGGTATCTTCTATCGTTACAGTTATTGTTGGTGCACAAAAGCATGTAAATCGCGCTATCGATAAAATAACAAATAAATACTATCCAAAATACACAGATGAAGTTTGTGATGCTGTTTACAAGATAATTGCAGATACGGGACGTGTTGCGTCTGCGGTTGCAGTTTGTGAAAAAATTCGTGAATTATTTGCAAAAACATTTATATCGGATGCTTCTGTGGCGGTGTTGGGAATTATCGGTACAGAACACAGACAAATTGCTGCAGATTTGGTGCGTGAATTGGATAAAATCAGACCACCATACAAACGATTAAGAGATGTGTGGCGTATAAAATGTTTGTTCGATTTGGTTCCCCAGGCGCGCACTTTTATCAGCCGTATTTGCGATACATGGCCTGATAATATTTTAGAGGTTCGTGATAAATTCTTTGATGTATTAAATCCGCGTGGTTATCGTGATGCTAAATTGATATTGAACATAGGCGATAAAGATAAAATTATTCCAATGGAAATTATCTGCCAAGTGCGAACATTTTTTGAATTTGAACATAAAACACACAATGCTTATGAAAAATCCAGAAAAAGTGCAACTACTTTGACCAAGATAGAAGAACAAACCGAATTAATACACACCCAAGGTGTTAAAAAATACAATAAAATGATAAATTATTGTGTTGCAGATTTGTTCGACAGAATAGGTTGGAATATTTTATACAGTTCTGGTAATGAAGATATGTTATTCGAAGGGTTCCCACGCCTGTCTGACATTTATTATCCGCAAAAGGTGGTTGATGACATATTAAAGAAAGTCGATAATGCGGTGAATAACGAAGTGTTCTTTGTAGAAAACGCACCTTTGAAATTGAACAAAGACCAAGAAATTCGTATTTTCAGATGGATGGCGCGATTTATTTTAATATCTGCAATGCCTTTTATTGGTGATATGTCAGAATGTTTTGATGATACAATGTCCGGAAAATTCTTCTCGTTTATAATGAACGAATTACAACGTTATTATAAAAACGCAGAATAATTATATTGTTTGGGAATAATATCAAATTGTTATTTGCTTGCTTTAAGACCCCATTTTGATGTACAATATGGGTAAGGTTATTGATGGTATATGCAATAGCCGTAACAAAGTATATTAGAAAGGATTTTGTCATGCGTCAGGGAAAGGTTAAATGGTACAACGGTAAAAAATGTTTTGGATTTATTACACCAGATACTCCAAATGAAAATGGAAACACAGATGATGTATTTGTTCATTCCAGTGCATTAAAGGCAGCAGATATTCGTTTCTTGAATGAAAACGATATCGTTGAATTCGAAGAAGAAGTTCGTAACGATAAATTATCTGTTACAACATTAAAATTGATTCAACGTGATGAAGAATCTGCCAGAAGATTTCATGAACGTCGTGCAGAACGCCGTCGTGCAATAGAAGACAGAAAAAATCGTGAAGAACACAAAGAAAAACGTTCTGGATTTGCTTTCTGGAAAAAATAATAAAAACATATAACAAAAAACCGCCAAATCGGCGGTTTTTTATTATTCGTCAGCCATAGGATGTGCGTGTTTATATACATCCATTATATCTGTCATATTTATCTTGGTATATAATTGTGTAGTGGACAGCGAAGAATGTCCCAATAATTCTTGGATACTGCGCAAATCTGCACCGCCGGCCAACAACGCAGTTGCGAAAGTATGGCGCAGGGCATGTGGCGTTACATAATCTGGTAATTGTAAATAATGACGTAAATTTTCAATAACTTTTTCCGCCATACGTGGCGACATAGGCAAACCACGAACACTGCGAAATACACAATCGTTTATGTCATTACCACATGGGCGAATTTTTATGTATTTATCCAAAGCGGTATACACCGCAGGCAAGACCGGAATAATGCGTTCTTTGTTGCCTTTGCCCACAATATGCAAAGATTCTGGATGATTTATAATATCTTGATTTTTAATGTTCAGCGCTTCTGAAATACGCAGGCCACAACCGAATATTAACACAACCAAAGCCCAATCGCGTGCCGCAATCCATGGCTCTTGACTGTCAATCACACGGATTGCATCATGCATATCAGATATATCAGTTGTTTCAATTGCTTTCGATAATTTGCGCGGAATCTTTGGTGAAGATATTAAACCAATCGCATCATTTGGAATATTTTTATGCTTCGCCAAATATTTATAGAAACTGCGTAAAGAAGATAGGGCACGTGCCGTAGATTTTGCAGATAAATTACGCTTTGCACGATCCGATAACCATGAACGAAATACCAAAGTATCTGCATCTTTTATATCATTGATAGTTGCAGGTGTGCTATTAAATCTTGTAAAAAAGTTCAAGAAATCGGCAATATCTGTGTCATACGCAGTAACAGTATTTTGCGAATACTGTTTTGTATTCAACAAGAAATCTGCAAAATCAGCGACATATTCGTTCATTTTTACCTTATTTCAAATACAGCAGAAACATGGACTGTTATTTCTGTATCTTTGCTGACCAAACTGCCACCTGTATTGATAGATTCTGCCATGTCCATAGATTTTGCGGCCATTAAACGATAATTTGCATATGGACGTTCAACATTTGAAACATTCCCATACGATACAGATAATAATTTGCCGGCCTTTCTGTTATCACCAGCAGCCAAAGCATCTGCGCGCACTCTGGCATTTTCCAGGGCAGTGCTTAAACATTTTTCCATAATTGGTTTTAATGTTTCAGAACTGGTGAACATACGCAAATTTTCAGTATAAACATTTGGTTGACCCGCAAAATTATTCAAAATTGTTTCGATTTTATTCATATTATCAGCAGAAACTTCAACCGCGATGCGTGTTTCAAAACCAACATTTTCAGATTTTTGCAACTGACGATTCCATTCGGTTTTTTCATAGGAATTAAATTCAGTTGTTTGCATTTTTACATCTTGTTTTTTCAAAAAATCAGTAATCTGCGCCATTTTATCGGTGGCTTGTTTCATAGATGTTACCGCGCTTTTGTCCAATGTTGTTACGCGCAAAGTAATTGCAATTCTGTCTTTTGGGGCAGATGTCAAACATTCGCCGGAAACACTGATAGTTCTTACGTCTGTTGGCATTTTCATTGCATCGAAAGCCAAACTCATTACCGCACCAGCACCTATGACTGACGCAACCCAAATAAATGTTTTTTTCATGATATCTCTCCCTCTTGTTTATGTTTTTTATTTTATTTTTAAACTGGATGCAGGCATTGTGAATACATTTAATATCTTTTCGCCAATCCCAGAAGTTGCATTGAACAGTTTATCTAATAATTCTGTGTTATCTAAATCCCCAGACATCAGGTACAATATGCCAAACACACACGCAATTATAAAAATCAAGATAAACAAAGTTCGCATTTTATCCCAACATTACTTTTTTAACACGTTGAATAGTTTTGTTTGCCACCACAGAGGCCTGTTCGGCGCCTTTCTGTAATATGGTATCAATTTCTGCCTTGTTATTCATCAAATATTCATATTTTTCACGTGCCTGTGCCAATGATGAATTTATCTTTTCATACAAAATAGTTTTTGCAGTTCCATATCCCATACCGCCAGCCAAAAACATTTTTCTAAATTCGGCTGTTTCTGCTTCATTTGCAAAATGTTTATACAATTGGAATATAGTTGATTCATCTGGATCCTTTGGTTCTTCAGGTGTTTTAGAATCTGTGATAATTCGCATAATTTTTTTCTTTAATTCATTTTCAGGTGCAAACAGGGGGATCGTGTTATCGTAAGATTTGCTCATTTTACGTCCGTCCAAACCCGGAATAATACCGTTATCTTCGCCAATCACTGGTTCTGGCATTTTGAATATTTCGCCATAAGTATTGTTAAAATATCCCGCAATATCGCGTGCAAATTCTACATGTTGTTTTTGATCCGCACCAACCGGAACAATATCAGAATTATACAACAAAATATCCGCAGCCATTAACACAGGATATGTGTATAAACCCATATTAACACCGCTGTCGATATCAATTCCTGATTCTGTATTTTTTTCAACAATCGCTTTGTAAGAATGTGCGCGGTTCATCAAACCCTTTGGCGTAACGTTCATCAACAAATTAGATAATTGATATACCGCATTAACATCAGATTGGCGGAACAAAATCGCATTGTCTAAATTCAAACCCAAAGCAATCAACATCCCCGCAATTTCATAAGAATATTGGCGAATCTTAGATGCGTCTTTGATTAAATTCAATGCGTGCAAATCAGCAATAAAAACAAAGGTTTTGTTTGTTTCAGCACATTTTATCAAAGATTTTAATGCACCAATATAATTTCCCAAATGGGGTGTGCCTGTTGGTTTTATTCCTGTTAAAACGATTTTGTTATCCATCATAAATCCTTTTTAATTTATATAAATTTTATCATGAAAATATCAAAAAAGCAATCCCCAGACAAAGAAAAAACCCACATGACGTGGGCTTTTTCGATTGAAAGTTCCATTCTTTAACGTGAATAGAATTCGACGACCAATTCTGGTTGCATTTGAACTGGATAAGGAACGTCTGCAAACGCAGGAATGCGTGTAAATGTTGCTGTGAAATTCGCACTGTCCACTGTGATGTAATCTGGGAAATTACGTTCGCCAGATTCCAAAGCCAACACAACCAAAGGCATTTGTTTTGCTTTTTCGCTGATTGTGATGACATCACCTGGGTTAACGCGATAAGAAGCAATCTTAACACGTTTGCCATTGACATAAATATGTCCGTGGCTGACCAATTGACGAGCAGAGAACACAGTTGGTGCCAATTTTGAACGATATACAACTGCGTCCAAACGGCGTTCCAACAAACCAATCAAATTTTCAGGTGTGTCGCCTTTCATATTGTTGGCTTCTGCATAATAAGCATGGAATTTCTTTTCCCCAATATTACCGTAATATCCCTTTAATGTCTGTTTAGCACGCATCTGTTTTGCGTAATCAGAAGAAGACATTCCGCGGGATGTTGGTCCATGTTGACCAGGTTTATATTTACGTTTGTTATATGGAGATTTAGCTTGACCCCACAGGTTAACACCCAATGAACGGCCAATTTTTAATTTACGAGTGTTACGTTTTGCACCACTTCTTGCCATAATTTTTATCCTTTGTTTTTGGTTTTCATTGTGCCGAACATTCAACAGAATCCTTATTTCTAACGGGACCAAAAGACACCGTTGATTATTCAGTTCTGGTTATCCGGCGGAACGCATTTTATAATGTTTTTTTCAAAAAATCAAGTGTTTTTGCTTGATTTAACAAAAAAACACCCCGGGGATTTCCCGGGGTGGAATAGAGTTTGAATTTGATAATTATTTCAAAACAAAATGCACACTGTATTGAGGTTTTTTATCTGCCCCCAATGCAGCACGAACGACTTTGTTTGACGCAACCTGAACCGCTTTATACAGGTTTTGGTGGTCTTTGCGTTCTGTTTTGGTCAATTTATCAATCGCATTAGTGATTTCAATTTGAATTTGACGTTTCATAAATCCTGTTTCGTCAGATTCAAATATACCGACACTGGAAACTTCTGGCACACCTTTCAAGAACCCTTTCTTGTCAACCGGCAATGTTACGAAAATTGCACCGTTCGAAGCAATCTTTTTGCGGGTTTTATATACAGGATCATCAGCACTACGTTCTGTTTCGCCTTCCATAACAACAAATCCAACCGGCACAGATTCACATACATATGGTTCTTCGCCGTCGCGCAGGGCAATTATATCGCCATTATGTACAACCATCATATGCTTTGCGCCACCGCGTTCCATAGCCATTTTGCCATTCAGCATTTCGGATATGTATTCGCCGTGCATTGGAATTGAAACCTGGGGGTGAACCATATCATAGAAACGTTCAAATTCAGGACGACCTGCGTGGCCGGATGCGTGAACATTTGTTGTATCAAAGATAGTATGTGTTTTTATTCCCATACGTGCCAATTTATTATACAGATAAGAAACATCTTGTTCGCGTCCTGGAATAATAATCGCACTGAAAACAACTGTATCAGTTGGCATCAATTTTAATTCTTTCACATTTCCGCCACACAAACGTGTTAACATTGCAAATTTTTCACCTTGGGAACCTGTTAAGAATATAGCCTGTTTTTCCGCAGGTAAATCTTTGACTTCTTCGTGTAAATAAACATCATCAGGTTTCAAATACCCATATTCAATACCGATTTCACGGAATTCAGGCAACCCAACATAAGGTACAGGATTTGGATTACTGCGTTCTTTGATTGCAGCAACGCGTCCCGCAGCATGTGCGGCATCCGCAAACATTTTAATACGTGCCAGACTGCGTGAATAACCCGTTACAAATACACGACCCGGTGCGGTTTTCATAATTTCAGTCAATGCATCACGAACCTGAATTTCTGTGGTTTGTGGTGTTTGACGTTCTGTGGATGTAGAATCACATACGCATGCCAACAATTTTGGATCAGAACCAATTTGAGCAAGGCGTTCATAATTTGTACCAGGTTCAATAGGGTTATCATCATTGAAAGTCCAATCGCCCGTGTGTAATATTTTTCCGGCCGGTGTTTTTATGATTAACATTTGTGCTTCGGGGACAGAATGGGACACATGAAATGTTTCAACTGTGAACGGATCCAGGTCTAATTCAGCACCGTTGGCATCAAATTCAACAATGTCAGAATCTGGATCATAATCCATTTCTAACCCATTGAAAGTTCTGCGTAAAATTTCGGCAGGAAAACGTGTACAATATATAGGTTTTTTGAATTTTGGCCATATATAACGCAACGCACCAATATGATCTTCGTGTCCATGAGTTATTACAAAAGCCACAACATCTTTTTTGTGTTTTTCCAACCATGTTGTATCGCAATATTGAACATCGCCTGCGCCAATTTCTTCTTCCAGAAATCCCATACCGCAATCTACAACCAAATATTTTCCGCGGTATTTATAAACATACATGTTTTGACCGACGTGTTCCAACCCGCCCAATGCCATAAAATATAATTTATCGTCATTTTTATCGGATTCATGGGCTGGTTTATCAGATATAGTTTTCTTTTCTTTAACTTTTACCATAATAAAAATCCTTTGTCTTTATGTCTTTAAAAATACCGATTTTTGCCAATAAAATCAAGACAAAAACAAAATAATAATGGACTTTGGGTTTTATTATGCTAAATTTGCAGATATACAAAAAGGATTAACATGTCAAAAAAGAAATATGAAATATCAGATGAAGAATTAGCCACAAGATTTGTGCGTGATGAAAAGTTAATGAAGGCAGATTTGTTTAACATATTGCCTTTGATGGATAAACGCGAAGCATACAGCCAAGAAATAAATAGTAAACTTGGGCGTTCTTTAAATATTCTTGATGTTCAAACAGAAGACAGATTAAACAAACAAAAAGACAAAAATGAAAAGAAACAGGAAGCCAAAGGCAATTTGGTCTATGTCTTGATTGTTCTGGGATTTTTGGCTGCAGGTATCAGTATTTGCAATCATTTTGTGGGCGATATGGAAAACAATCCACCGCGCAAAACAGAAAAAGTAGATGAAATGCCAACTCATCCACGTACTGCGGTTATTATTACAATCTGTTTGATAATGGGAATAGCATGTGGATGGATATTAAGCGGATCCGTAGGAAATAAAACATGGTCAACAAAAAATGCTGATGAATTCTATAAACGTTTAGTTGTTCGTTATTTCGACGTGGCCCAAGCAAATAACCCAGAAATAACAGAAAACGGTATTGTCACATTTAATCCTGAAATGTCTAAATTGATTTATGGATTATTGGCAATGAATTTATCAAAAAGAGATATGGCTAAATTAGATAATTTGGCTTTAACAATTGAATCTCAATTTGATACACAAGAATATGGCTTTGGTGATAATTTAAGAAGAATTGATATTGCTATGCACCAGGCAACACAAATAGTAGAAAAAGCATTAAAGAAGAACCCAGAATTACAACGCGTTATAAATGATGCGTATATGGGCCAAATACCAATGTCATTAGTTGTTGCCAAAGGTAACAAACAAAACTCTGGCAGATAATGAAGAAACCGGCCAAAAGGTCGGTTTTTATTTATGGCGCACCCAGCGGGATTCGAACCTGCAATCTCCGGCTTCGGAGGCCGACGCATTATCCAGTTGTGCTATGGGTGCATGTAAAATATGTTATCTCTTTTTATCCCGATTTTCAATTATGATTTTACAAAGCCAACATGGCCAACATAAAATCATCTAAATCGCCGTCTAAAACCGCATCAGAATCTGTTTTTTCTACATTTGTTCTGACATCTTTGACCAGTTGATATGGGTATAAAACATAGTTGCGAATTTGGCTGCCCCATTCAATTTTTTTCTGGTTCGCTTTGGCGGCATCTTCTTCTGCTGCACGTTTTTGCAATTCCAATTCATACAATTTAGACCGCAACATTTTCATAGCCATATCTTTGTTTTGAATTTGACTGCGTTCGTTTTGACATGTAACAACTGTATTTGTTGGAATATGGGTTATACGCACAGCACTGTCTGTTTTGTTAACATGTTGTCCACCGGCGCCAGATGAACGATATGTGTCAATTCTTAAATCTTTTTCGTTAATTTCGATTTCAATTGAATCATCAACATCAGGCCACACATCCACAGATGCAAAACTGGTTTGACGTTTACCATTTGCATTAAAAGGTGATATACGAACCAATCTGTGCACACCAATTTCGTTTTTCAGCCAACCATATGCACGATCCCCAGATATACGCAAAGTTATGCTTTTAATACCTGCAACATCACCAAAATGTTCTTCAACTGTTTCCACGATAAAATTATGGCGTTCACACCAACGGGTATACATGCGATACAACATTTGCGCCCAATCTTGTGCTTCGGTTCCGCCGGCACCCGCCTGGATAAATAAAAATGCACCGTTATTATCTTCTGGATGACGGAACAGGGTAATAAATTTTGCCTTGTGGGCCTTGGTTGCCAAATCTGCTATTGAATTATTAACATCTTCGTCTTCTGGGAAATTTGCATATAATTCAGTTAAATTTTTGTATTCTTGTTCCAAATGCTGTAATTCATTTAACTGTTTTTCCAAATTAGATTTTTTCTGTAAAATACCACGGGCATATTCCGGGTTGTCCCATAAATCAGATTGATTTGATATTTCGGCTAATTTATCTATCTCTGTCTGTAATTTAATTGGGTCAAAGAAACCCCCTGACGGCAGAAATGTCGTCATGAATTTGAGATAAAATATCGGCATTAATCAACATAATATCCATAATATATCAATTTTTTGGCTTAAATCAACTTTTTTATAAATTTAATATGAAAGTTTTATTGCGTTATATTTCAAAATATGATAAAATGTATCTAACGAGAGGGACGTTCCATGAATAAGTTTTTATTAATGTGTTGTGGTTTATGCGCGTGTTTTGTTGGAAATACGGCATTTGGTGTATCTGCGGGCAGTGTTGCAAATGATGGCGCACGTGCTGGTGTGGTTTATACAAATGCGAATTCAAACTCTGTGTCAAATAACAATTATGCAACAAATTCAAATGCACGCGGACAAAAGAGTGTGGCTAATGCTTATATCCAAAACCAAAAAAATACTTATTTCATGATAACCCAACCAGATGTGGATACCGCTTGTCGTCAAAAGATTTACAACTGTTTGTCTGATTATTGCGGTGATGTGACGGTTGTTCCGGGTAAAACCTCTGGTCGTTGCATGTACGCATCTGAAAGTGAATTATACAATTATGCTTTGTTATGCTTACAGAAAGATCATTCCATTTTGTTACCACAATATAACACAATTACCAAGAATGGTTCTGGGGGTATGAATACCGCCGCCAGATTATGTCCATCCTATGTTCAACAGGAATTGATGTCATATTTATCTATGGCTAATATGGCTGATAAATTAACAAAATCTCATTCAGATTTGTGTGTTCAACGCCGTCGTGAATTAGAGGCTGCAATGGCTTGTCATTCTGTGGCATTGACATATGGTAATGAAACAAACAGCATGTTAAACACAATGTTGACCGATTATTGTGGTGCGGGTGTACCTGGTGGATCTGCTGAAATGGTTACACGTTTCGCAAATGCTGGTAATGTCGGTGCAAATATTTGGGGATGGGCCGATAAAATCGTGGGATTGGAATTAAATTCCAAGGGTAAAAATTGGGAATCTGCGGTTGATGCGGTTTTGGCTGGCTATACAAATCGTATGAATTTAGCTTGCGGTGATGATATGCAATTAAACACCGTTCAACGTACACCAGAAACAGGTTATTCTAATTTGCAAACCGCTGCTGCAGTTATAGCAAATGTTGCATTCCCAACACAAACGACTACTTCAGCAAATCCTTATGCAAATCAAAGTGTGTTTATGGAGGTTACGTCATTATCTGAAATATATGATTATGCCACCGCAAACCAGGTTGTCCAGGCTGGTTTGACTAACAATGCTTTGACTCAAAACGCATTTTTAAGCAGTGCACAGATGGACAGTATGCAAAATGCCTATAAATTGGGAACAAAAGTATTTATTATCCGCGACAGTTCAAGATGTTATACGATACCTGTGGCAACTTTGACACAAACAGAAACATCTTTGGTTGCTCAAACCTTTGCGAACTGTGTGCATAAATAATAAAATCAATATAATTTAAACCGCCATATTGGGCGGTTTTTTGTTGAAAAAAATCTTGTCATATACTTGATACAGGGTTGTTTTTTTGATATAATATATCCTATGAAAATATCCAGAAGACAACTTTTAAAAACGGTCAGTTTTTCCGCATTGGTTATTGGAATTACGCCACGTGTCGCGTTTTCTGCCCCCAATGCATTGAAAAATATCAGGACTGGTTTGCAACCTGGTGATAAAACCCGTTTGGTCATAGAAACCGCCAATCGTCCGTCTTATGATATATCGTATGGCGACAAACAGTTAATTATCACATTATCAAATACAAACGGTAAATCTGATATTAAACCTGCATTGGCCAGTGGAACTTTGATAAACAGAATCACACAAATTCAAGACGGAACGAAATTAAAGATAGTTGCCAATTTATCTGGGTTGATAGATGCAATTGAAAAAAGTCAAATTATGGTATTGGATCCAAATGGTGATAATGATTATCGTTTGGTCATAGATTTTAAGCGTGGAACTGGTGTTGGTATATTAGCTAACTCGTCATCAAATACTGCAAAATCTACTAAAACAACGGACAATAACAATACAAATACCGCAAAGGTCAAACAACATATAATTGTTATAGATGCGGGTCATGGTGGCAAAGATCCTGGTTGCATAGGCAGGGGCGGAACCCAGGAAAAAACAATTGTTTTATCTGTGGCCAAGAAATTGAAATCAAGATTGGACGCAAATGGATATAAAACATTTTTAACGCGTTCCAATGATACATATTTGAAATTGGCAGAACGCGCAGAAATCGCGGAAAAGAAACACGCGGATTTGTTTATATCTTTGCACGCAAATGCGAACCCCAGTCGTGATATGAAGGGTTTTTCAATTTATACTCTGTCTGAAAAGGCATCTGACGAAGAGGCACAAAAACTGGCTGAATCAGAAAATGCTGCGGATAAAATTGATGTGGATGGGTTTGAACAATTCTCTAAAGATATTCGTGTTGCATTATCTGCATTACAACAACATGCTGTGGCTCAATTAAGCGAAGAATATGCCACAGGATGCGCAAAAAGTTTGAATCGTGCATCCATAGAACAACAACCTGGGCCTGCTGTGCGTCATGCACCATTTGCGGTGTTGCGTTCAACTGTGCCGGGCGCGTTGATTGAATTGGGGCATTTATCCAACAAGAAGGAAGAAAAATTATTACAATCTGCTGAACATCAAAACAGGTTGGTCGAAGCAATTACCAAATCAGTTAATTCATATGATTTTGATGTATAAAAAATGCCCAAACGGGCATTTTTTCTTAACAACCATATTCACAGCAGGGGTGAAAACAAGACGATATCTCATTTTTATAAATCAAATCACCCATTGCCATGTCTTGTAAATTTTTGATATTTACGTTTTCTGGTTCAATTTTGTTTGATTGTATTTTTTGAACAGAATCTGCAGTGTTATCAAAATCGCGTTTTGCTTTGATTGCGGTCAATCTGGCTTTGTCTTTGCCACGAATCAAGACCAATTTCAAAACTTCTAATAAATCAAAGAATTTGGTTTTTAAGCGTTTGTTTTGTTGATGTTGTTCTTTGATTTTTTGTAAATATTGTCTGGACAAATTCAACAATTCTGCTTTCGAGAATTCTTTTTGTGCCTGGGCTTTTTTAACAACACTTTCAATAACTTGTTTTAATTTTTTATCATCAAATGATGGGTTGTATCCCATAGAAAAATTGATAAGTTTTTTCAAACTGTCTGAACAATTGATAATTGCCCAACGAATATAACCAGCTTGGTCTTGTTTTAATATACTTTTAATATCTTCAATTAAATTGATTTCGTCCATATCTGGCGCAGGAATATAATTTTCCAACAAAAACAAATATTGTTTATAAGGTTTTATCAATTTTACCATTGCTGGACTGGCATCATTTGTAAAAATCATATTTTGTCCTTTTTTAATACACTTCTTTATTACCAAGATAACACATACACCGGGTTTGTCAAACATAATCGGCAAAACAAAAAAGCACTGGGGTGCCAGTGCTTTTATAGATAATGGCATGATTATTTAATACGATTGACTTTGTAAAACATGCCTTGTCGACTGAAATTTTTAATATTTCTGGCACCAATATAACTGCCACAACTGCGCAGAGCACCGCATATATCATTGATTGTATCTGAAATAGGGCCGGTAAATGGCACGTATTTCTTTTCAACGCCTTCGCTGGTACCTGTTTTTGTTGTTTCACCATAGTTTTCTTGTTGGGCACGGAAACTGCTCATACCGTAATATTCTTTGAAATATTTTTGTTCTATAATGTTTTTACCGGTATCAACATCAATTTCGTCTGTTTGAATATATTTCGCAACCTTTTGGCTGTCAGATTCTTCGCATCCCACAAACATAGATCCAGACATACAGAAATCACCACCCGCCACAAAGGCTTTGCAGAAATCGCCGTTTTGTTTGAATCCTCCGTCAACTATGACATAACCGCCAACTTGGTGTGCTGCATTTGCACAATCAATCGTTGCAGATAATTGTGGACGACCACAGCCCGTTTGATTACGTGTCATACAAATCAAACTGGGGCCTATACCTTGTTTAACCAAATTAGCACCCGCCAGTATCAGTTTTTGTGTTTCATCACCACTGCACACATTACCCACAGCAATAATTTTATCTGGGTATTTTTCGCGCAAAACTTTGACACAATCTGTTATTTCTGGAATATAAGCATTTGGCACATCCAATAATACACTGAAACCGGCCTTGGTTTTTGTAGCGATTTCATCTAATTTCTTTAATTCTTGGTCCCAATTTCTTTTGCCAACTGTTACAAATAAACGTTTTAATGCCACGCAATTATCCATTCCATCATCTTCAATCGCGGCCAAATTATCAGGGTTGGTCATAATATCATTGATGAAATCAACTGTTTGGTTCGCAGTATAAAATTTATGTAATGTTGCACACATTTTGTTTTTCAATAATTCTTTGGCAACATCAAAAGTCCCTGTTTGCGTCATATTTGAAGACATAATAGGAACACAGCGCAAATTTAATGATTTAAAATGACGAATAATATCTACTTCACCCCTGTGGTTGATAGTGGTTGTTTGTGGGGCAATTAACACATCATCAAAATCCAGTTGAATATCATTGTGAATAATCATTTGTTTTACCTTTCTTTTTACAACAATAAAACCTTAATGAAAATAACCTGGGATGTCAAATAAATAACCCACCACTGTGAGTGGGTGAATTTCTGGCGGAGATGAAGGGGTTCGAACCCTTGATACAGTTTCCTGTATACACGATTTCGAGTCGTGCGCAATCAACCAGCTCTGCCACATCTCCGTGCGTGAAGAATTATATATAAATCAAATTAAAAATCAAATCTTTAATTGCACAGGAATTATTATAAATTGAAAAATATCTGCTTTGTTGTTACAATCATACAAAACCTAAGGAAAAATTTATATGAAAAGTTTTTATGACCAGGTTTATGACATAGTTAAAACCATACCGTCGGGCAAGGTTACAACATATGGCGATATTGCAAAATTTATTGGTCGACCACGCGCCGCACGATTTGTGGGGTATGCAATGTCTGCATCGTGCGAAACAGATGATCTGCCATGGCATCGTGTAACTTTTTCTGATGGCAGATTATGGGACGGGCAATGGGCCCAGGTTCAACATGATTTATTAAGTGCCGAAGGTGTTGGTTTCACCAAAGACGGCAAAATAGATGTTGAAAAATACAGATGGCACCCAGATATAATGCCTGTGCCCACGGATTTGCCTTTGAAATTTTAATAACATAATAAAAATACTTTATTTTTTGCAAAATGTGATAATATTGTGGTATAATATATATTAACCAAAAGGGTTGATAATGAAACGTTCAGATATTATAAGAAGTTTACAGGTGCAATTTAAGAATATGCGCACCTCTGATTCTATGGCAATGTTGGACACTGTTATGGATGAAATGAAAACAGCTATTGTGCGTGGTAATCGTATTGAAATTCGTGGTTTTGGTACATTTCAACAACGCACTCGTGCAACTAAAAATGGCTATAATCCCAGCACTGGTGAAACAATGTTTTTGCCATCGGGTAAAACAATTTTATTTAAACCAAGTCGTGAATTAACCAAGAAAATGAATGGATAATACTATGTCGTCTGGAATAAAAAATCGCAACAGAGATAAATATGAACGCGTTCGTAAATTGATGTGGATAAAATGCGAAGCATGCGGTCGTTTGGTTTATTACAAAGATTATAAAAATAATAACTATGTATGCCCACGTTGTGGCCGTGCATTTATGATGACGCCAAAGCAAAGATTTGATTTGCTGTTTGATGATATTTATTGGCAAAGATTTGAATTACCAACATCCACAGACGATCCTTTGGAATTTGAAGATATAAGAACTTACCAGGATAGATTAGATGAAGCACGCAGTGACACAGGAACAAATGATGCGATATCAACCGCTGATGGCAAAGTTAATGGTATTAATACAACTATCTGCGTTATGAACGGTGATTTTATGATGGGATCAATGGGACGTGCTGTTGGTGATGCAATTGTTGCCAGTATTGAACACGCAATTGAATTAAAGAATCCATTTGTCATGGTTACATGCAGTGGTGGTGCCCGTATGCAAGAAAATATTTTATCTTTGATGCAAATGGCGCGAACAACCGTAGCTGTGAACAAAATACACCAGAACGGATTGCCGTACATAGTTATATTAACAGATCCAACATTTGGTGGTGTAACGGCATCTTTTGCGATGTTGGGCGATATTCATATTGCTGAATCTGGTGCGCGAATCGGATTTGCAGGTCGTCGTGTAATTGAACAAAATATTCACGAAAAATTGCCATCTAATTTCCAAACAGCTGATTATTTGTATGAACATGGAATGGTAGATATGGTTGTTCCACGTTCTGAATTAAGATCTGCATTGGGCAAGGTTTTGATGGTTTTGACTAAACAACCACACGATGCCAAAGTGATTGATATTAAAACACCAAAATTTGACGCACCAAAGAAATCACGCGACATGGGAAAAACACCTGAATATGACAAAGTGTTAATGGCACGCAACGAAAACAGACCTCATTTCTTGGATTATGTGGCGGGAATTGTTGATGATTGGTCATATCTGGCGGGGGACAGATGTTTTGGCGAAGATGCGGCAATGGGAACTGGTATTGGATATTGGTATGGAATACCTGCGGTTATCATTGGCCAAGAAAAAGGTCGCACAATTGAAACACGTCAACAGCATCGTTTTGGTATGCCAAATCCAGAAGGATACAGAAAGGCACAACGTATGATGCGTTTGGCTGAAAAATTTGATTTGCCTTTGATTTCTCTGTTTGATACTGCGGGCGCTTTTGCTGGCGGTGCAGCCGAAGAACGTGGTCAATCCCAGGCCGTAGCTGCAACAATCGCAATGGGATTGAAAATGCAGGCACCTTATGTTGCGGTCAATGTTGGCGAAGGTGGATCTGGCGGTGCAATCGCGATTGGAACTGGGGACAGGGTAATGATGCTGGAAAATGCGATTTATTCGGTTATTGCGCCTGAATCTTGTGCCAGTATTTTATGGAAAGATAACAAATATAAAACCCAGGCGGCAACCGCATTAAAATTGACCGCGCGCGATATGGCGACATTTAATGTGATTGATAAAATCATATCTGAACCATCGGGTGGCGCACAACAAGATTGGCAAACCACAATGGAAATGGTTGCGAAATCTGTTGCAGATGCAATTACAGACATTAAACAAACGCCATCTGCGGAATTACCGGTACAGCGTGCCAAGAAATTCTTGTCTATGACACGTGATGTGGAAATATATCAACCGGATCGTGTTCCCGAAGATAAACAGATATAACAAACAATAAAACCGCCGTTTTTGGCGGTTTTTTATTTATATAATTTTTCAATACGTAAATAATTTTCCCAATTTTCTTTATCTTGAACAAATCGTTGCCATTGTTTTATTTTGTTGGCTAATCCACGATTGTGAATTTTAGGGGCTTTTTCATTGTATTCGTCCAATGCTTGCAATACCAATTGACTTGTTGCAATACGTTTTCCAAATTGAATTTCATGTGCACCATATTGAGCCAATTTATATTTGTCATTGCATATACCTGTGGTCACTTCGGTAATTGGGGTTATTTCATAAATCACCATAGGGGGTCTAAAATCTACATATAATTGCTGTTCTTGGGTATCAAAAATTTCATACCACAACAATGTATTCAAAGCGCCTTTGCCGAAATGCAACACAGGTGAAGCTGTTTGCAACATGACATCTTCGGGATCTATTGGTTTTTCAGCTACAAAACGAGTTCCCGGTGCAATACCATGAATATCATAAATATCGTATGTTTCGCTGAATAAACTGTAATAACCAACGATTTTATAATAATGATTCATTTGTGCATCCTGGTTTAATGTTTTATAACATTGTTATAATTGCCACCCCACATGATTATAATATAACACACAATTTGTTTTTGTCAATAATTTATAAAGTTTGAACCGAACTTGATTTTGTGGTATAATTGTCGCGAAATGGGAACAGATTTTTATACATCTTTCAAAGAAAAATCGAATATGTTGGATACATTGCACAAGGTTGTGATATCCGGCGAATTTCCTATGTCTGAATTATTGAATAAATTTTACGACATATTGGATGACATGGCGGTAAATCCTGATTTGTTGCCGAAAACCATAGATTTATATTATTCGATTTTGTCGCGCATGGAATACCCGGACGTCCAACAATCGATAGAATATACATATGACAGATTTCCCACAATTTTCCTGCGCAGTTCATATTTTCTGGCAACATTGGCGGAAACATTTCCTGAATCTTACGAATACATATTTGATAAACTATCAAAAGACCCAAAAAATTATGGGGATACGGCTAAATCTATAATACCAATATTGGCTAAATTAACGATAAACGCCCCCGCAAAACACAAGGATGCTTTCTTGGATAAATTCTTCAAGATTGCATATGCAAAACACCCGACGCATTATGCCACGATAAAGGATAATATTGTATCATTGTTTATAAATATGCCGGACAAGCGTGATTTGTTATTTGATAAAGCGGTTAATTTTTTTGATTTGAACAGTGCGGTTGAATTCACAGACATTATGCTTATGCTGTGTTCCAAAATGAACGACAGGGTCGATAAAACCCTTGATTTTATGGTTAAAAACATGGAAAACCCCAACATGAAACCGGAAACATTGGCTGATGTTGTTGAATATGTTGGACGATTCGCACACCAACCAGAATACGCGGAAAAAGTGGAAAGTGCATTACGTGCAATTAAAAAATCGAAACACGTTAGACATTTGACGGTTTTGCGTGCATTTGCGCGCCTGAACGGGAACACAGATTTATTGCGCAGTTTTGTTTTCTTTGGTGAACGTGTTCCAAAATCGCCTGAATACCCGAACAGTTGGCGTGACGCGTGGTCAATACCACCCGACGAAACATGTGTGTTTGTGTTGGGCGGAAATGGGGCGGTTTTGCCGAAACAGGCAAACGGGTATTTATCCCCGATTGATTCTTTTTTGCAATCTCAACATGTGCCGGGTGTTAAGTTATATGCAGAATACCATGATTTTGGCGACCAAAAACGTGATCCGGTGCACGCGTTTAACGATGCAACCGCCCGTATTGCTTTTATGAAACAACACGGACGCCGTGCGAAACAGGAAATCAAGCCGAATTTTGATGATTTGCACCCACAATATGTCGACCAAATATTCAACAGTGTGTTTTTACCGCGCATATCACGTGACGGCAAAAGATTAGATTTCGAAACGGCATGTAAAAACATCCGCAATATCACTGTGGTTGCGCATTGCCATGGTGGATATACTTTCCTGAAAATCGAAGAATTGATGCAACAGGCCTTGAAAGATTTGGGATATTCGAATTTTGAACGGCTGGAAATTCAAAAACAGTTATTATGTATCGCGCATGCGCCATATTGCCCATTGGGAATATCTAAATCTACGATGATAAGCTTTATATCGGCATCAGATTATAATATGCACAGTTATAATCAATTCGAACAAATGTTGCGTAATTTGCCGAAAATACCGCTGTCTTGGTTTGCGGGGCAACACGGTAATGTGTTTATCGCGAAAAAATTATATACCCCAAAATATCATACTGATACCGACAGCCCCGAACATAACTTTTATGGATATGATATAAAAGCAGAAGAATTAACCCCATACGGTGCAATAATGACACGATTTGCCGGAAATGCCTTGAAAAACGGTTTGGCTGGGGCAATGGCGGGCAAACCAATTGGCACGGTTCGTGAATTGGTAACTGGTGGCGACCCGGAATTAGAGCAAGAATTTGACACTGCAACCCGACATGGCGAACGCATGTATGGCGATATGGTTGCAAATGCAATAGAAAACGCCCATAAATACCACCGATAAAATAAATTATTGAAAAACTCTCTTGCTTTTAACAAAGATTATATATATAATGTCGCCCATACGGAGCGTTGGCAGAGGGGTAAATGCAGCGGATTGCTAATCCGTGACCGTAGTAATGCGGTCCGTAGGTTCAAATCCTACACGCTCCGCCACTTGAATAAAAACAACCGACCTTTTGGTCGGTTTTTTATTTTAAGTAATCGTGGCAATCCAGGTTAATAATTCACATCAAATAATAGATCGAATCGGCATAGGAAAAATCGAAAATAAAATCAACAAAAAAATTTATAAAAATATTGTTGACGGAACAGGGAAAAATTTTCTACACTGACACATATACGGATTAGGAAGAAAGGGAAAAATCGGGAAAATGCTTAGATTTATAAGGTTTTTTGGCACAATATTGTTGTCGGCAATCTTGTTTGTCGCGCCCGTAAATTCCGCAGAAAAAGCTGGTGGTGAACAGGGCACGGATTACTGGAAAACTTTGGAACTCCATGATATGGGTGCCAACTCGCCTTCCAGTTATAATCTTTTATATCAATGTGAAAATTGCACTTTACGTGGGTATAATTACTACACGGCCAAAAACACCGACTCAAACCAGGTTAGCAGTATAACTCCACCATCCAGGCTTGGTTATACATACGAAGGGCATTATTTGGCGGATATGCTTCACCAATATATTAATGCCAGCGGCAGTATATTGCAAAACCTGGACGCATCCTATGTAAATGTGTATGCAAGTTGGACCCCAAATATATACGAAATATCATTAAACAGAGGTGGTGCAACCAATGGCACTGCTGGTCCTATCTATGAAAAATTTGAAACGGGTTGGTATTCTAATTCTCAAGCCACAACGCAAATTACATCTATTACACCACCAACTCTCAGCGGTTATGTTTTTAACGGATATTGGACCGGCACTAACTGTTCTGGAACTAAGGTTATTGCAAATAATGGTACTTTCTTGCGAAATGACGTGCTGGGGAACGTCACCCTGTATGCATGTTGGCATTCTAATTCTGGTAATACATATCGTACAATAACATTGAACCCAAATGGTGGTTCTGGTGTAACGACTAATAAAATATATCAACGCACAGGCGTGGGTTGGTACAGAACAGCGGCATCTTCATATCCTATTACCAATACTATTTTTGCGGGCATCAATAACGGTGGGGCTGGATTTACCGCTCCAACCAGAACAAATTATATATTTGGTGGATACAGCACGACCAGCAGCGGCGCTCCAAATGTTATTGACAAAGACGGGTATATAATCGCCGGCCCCAGCACTTTCTCTGGTAATGCATCAATTTATGCGGTATGGTATCCGGTCACCGTTATTACATTAAATGCAAATGGTGGAACCGCGTGTTCTACTACATCCATAACTGCATCTTGGGGTGGAACGGTTCCATCATCAATTCCATGTGCACCGACACCGCCGTCTGGTTATATATTTACCGGTTATGTTCCGGACTATGATGCAATGGGGGTTGAAGACTCAGCCGCTGAACTTTATTGTGATGCAGATTTAACCTGTACTTATCCTTATAATACATGGGGTTATGCTAATACTCCTTTGCCGTTAATCGCCCAATACATAGAAAATCCGGCCCCATCCAGCAATGTTGAATATTTCTGTGATACAGAAATGGAAACAGGTGCCAAAATTGAAGAAACTGCAACCTATGGGGAAACGTATACAGTTAAATCTTATTCTTCTTTAGAGCGTTGTACGGCACCCAGCGGTACATCTCTTCATCATTGGAATATCTTAGTAGATACAGGGGTGGGCATACCAGGTGAACCACCAGAGTACGCAGTTTTGGATTCAGTACAACCAGGGGCTATGACATGGGACTTTACTGATGCTGCAGTCAAGATGCAACCTGTGTTCAGTATAACGTGTTCCGCCGGAACTTATTACCAGGGATCTACACACACTTGTCAAACTTGTCCTGCCGGTTATTATTGCGAGGGTGTCACTGCACAAACAGATATGGAGGCAGACAGAGGTAAACTCAGTTGTGCGGATGAGACGAGAGATTATACACAATCTGCCGCTGGCAATACCAGTGTAAATAATTGTTATTTAACAACAACTGCCGGACAATACGTCCCCAGCAATGGTGTTGGTCATGGCCAAACAACTTGTCCTGCCGGTTCATATTGTAGCGGTGGTACAACCATCTATTATGGTGGCACACATTCATCTTCACATTTAACCTATGGTGGAAATACAGCATGTAGTAGTTTGGGATACCCAAGTGGATACAGCAGCGGAACATTTAGTTCAGCAGCGGGATCAACAGCAAGCACAGCATGTACATTCACAGCACCGACACCGTCTACACCGTCTAATTGTAGTGGTATCACTGTAAACACAGTTACCTATACAGGAAGTACATGGCCAACACCAACATTCCACGTAACATCTGCGGCTGGTAAATATATTATATCTAATGATGTAGCAAGTCCAACTTGTGGAGCATGTACAAGTCCTAACTACAGTGCAACCGCAAATGCAACAAGTTGTACTGCATGTAGTACGACACCTGGCTATCCAAGTGGATACAGCAGTGGAACATTCACATCAGTAAGTCCATATAATGCAAGTTCTACTTGTAGATTCACGGCACCAACACCATCTACAACACCGACTAATTGTAGTGGTATCAGTTCGAACACAGTATCATACACAGGAAGTGCATGGAACACACCGACATTCCACGTGACATCTGCGGCTGGTAAGTACATTGTATCGAATGATGTGGCGAGTCCAACATGTGCGGCGTGTGCGACAGGTTCATATAACAATGCGGCGAACCAGACAAGTTGTAGTGTCTGCGGTAGTGGAACGACAACGAGTGGAGCAGGAAAGACGAGTTGTGATGCGACTTGTAGCAATAATAATGCGTATGATCATGCATGGGCAACACCAAGTTGGAACAACAACAGTCCTACAGGCTTGTGCAAGATAACAAGTTGTAAGGCAGGATCTTATTATACATCTACAAACAGTGGT
>JAGCOR010000010.1 GCA_017642585.1 Alphaproteobacteria bacterium
AGTAAATAAAATCGCTGGAATCCTTGCTGAGTCTGGGTTTCAGAAAATGTATACAAAAAAGTACATGTATATAGTCCGTGTGTCGCATAAGTCATAATAAAATCGCTTAAATCCTTTGTGTGCTTGGTGTTGATGCGTTTTTTTGTATGTTTTTTTACGTGTACAAATATGTACTTTTTTATCAAAATATGACATTTGTGTACCTTTTATGCCGGAACAAATTGCCGCGGCAAAAGTAAAGAAAAACCGCAGAAATCTGCGGTAAATCGTGGCTCGGGCAACTGGACTCGAACCAGTGACATACGGATTAACAGTCCGTTGTTCTACCGACTGAACTATGCCCGAATAACAGGGCTTATATTATACCTATTAACCACATAAGTCAAGCATTTTATGTTAATTGTATAAATAAATGTATTTGCCGAAAAATCCGCGCTTTCAGGACAAAATTGTGTCTCGAATCAACTCATTCATATCGGGCAGAAAATCCAGTAGAATTCGAACGCTTAGGCAGAGTCGCAGAGATATTTATGCGAGATTTCAAACCACAATAAATGTAATTGAATTCTTAATGTTTTTTGGTACCATATTAAAATATGAGAAGATTAATTGGTTTTTTATCAGGTTTATTTCAAAATAAGTATGAAAATGCTTATGGACGCGTTGCCTGGAATGTTCGTAGACCAAAATATGATGAAAGATTAGATGAAATAACATCATCAGAACGAGGAACCCAATCTGAGCGTGATTTGATAACATCTTTACTTGATTATGGTATTTCACCAAAAGCAATATTTCATGATTTGTATGTTAAAAACGGTAAATACGGATTTTCACAAGTTGATATCGTGGTTGCTACCAAGGTGGGATTAATTGTTTTTGAGGTTAAAGATTATTCCGGTTGGATTTTTGGTAAGGGACGTCAAAATCAATGGACACAAGTTTTAGATTATGGAAATAAAAAGAATAGATTTTATAACCCTGTCTTGCAAAATGATTCTCATATAAAAGTATTACAGAAACAATCAAAACAGTTTAAAGATTTGCCTTTTTATTCGGTTATTGTTTTTGATGGTAATTGTGAATTACGTGATATCAGTTTTATTCCAGATGGTACTTTTGTTATCAAACCCCACAGATTAGATGATGTGTTAGATATGATTTTTGAAAATGAAGATGCAGAATACACAGACAAACGTGAAGTAATGCGTATTTTAAAATCTGCTGTTGAAAATGGTAATAATACCGACACACAAACCGAACACGTTGAAAATATTAAAGATATGTTGGGTAAAGATAGGGTGTTGGATTGAATGTAGAAAGGGGGATAATATGAAAAAACTTGTTGTTTTACTGTCTATATTGGTTTTGACTGCTTGTTCATCAGGCCCAAAATATAGAACCTTATACGTTGATGTAAACAAAACAGAAAAAGAACCAACAACAGCTGTTTATACGTCTTTAATGCCAGTAGATGGTCCTGATGGAATTTGTATTTATGTAAAGGGCAAATGTGATACTTCAGAATTGGACTTTTTAAAGGAAGATTTGTATAAAGCGTACAATTCTAAGTATTTGGCTAATTATCACGCTAATTTAATATACCAAGAAAATCACATCTCTGATGGATTGAGTTATACGGTCATTGACAGCGATATAAAAAAACACGAGAATCCGTACAAAACAAAATCCAATAATATTGTAATTATTCCCAACTATCATGTTTTAGACGGTTCTCATTATTACACTGCTAAACTATATTATAAAAACAAAGAAATCGGAGAAGTACGCACAGGTGGATATGGTAACCGAATAAATGCCGATGGGCAAGAATGGTTAAAAAACATAATGCCCACTCTATCTTGGTGTGCTGCAGTAACAGGTTTCCATGGTAAGTTAGGTGGAGAAGAAGTTGAAGATGAAGACAAATTAAGTCCATCAATGATTGAATTTTTTAAACAATGTGGAATAGATTATTACAGATAAAGCCCCACGTTTTTTTATTAAAGAGCTCGATAATGTCAAAAACAAGACAATTTTTAAAACGAAATTATCGAACCATAAAAAAGGTTGGGTTTCCAAAGAAAAACCGTTCTTTTTAGGAACGGTGTTAACTGTGGCTCGGGCAACTGGACTCGAATTATATAATATTTCTTGAAGTAGTTATGTAATATGTTATAATACATAATAATAAAGGTGGATTTAACCTGACTTGTCCTGCCTTATAAATGGACTAAACAAGGAGTTGTTATTATGCTTTTTTCCCGTTTTTTAACGATAACTATGCGTGGTGCAATTTGTGAATCCACCTTTGGTTCTTGCTATCAAAACCAAAGGAGTAAATTATGCAAAGAACAGCAGAAGCGGTGTCTTTGGGACATCCTGATAAAACAGCCGATTATATTTCAAGTTTTATACTGGATAAAATAATCAAACACGATAAACACGCCAAATATGCCGTAGAGGTTATGATCAAAGACAACACTGTTGTTTTAGGTGGCGAGATAACCACCACGGTAAAGTTGGATAAAATTCCGCAATATGTGAAACAGGCATTGGCCGAAATCGGTTATGATGATAAATATTCAACCCGTTGGGGCGATTGTGTTATCAATCCGGCCAAGATAAACATCATCAATTTAATTGGGGGTCAATCACCAGATATTTCCCGCGGGGTAATGGCTGACGGTTGGGGCGATCAAGGTGTGTTTGTTGGTTACGCCTGTGCGGGCGACGGCAAGATACCACGCGAATTATTTTTAGCCCGAAAATTAAATGATGCGTTATATGCGTTGGCGTGTAAATCTGATAATTTAGGATTGGATATAAAAACGCAAATCACTTTGAATGACGGGGCAATAGAAACCGCGATTGTTGCGATTCCTATGTTGCACGATGCAGATTTAACTGAATTCATAGTGGCGACATTGGGCGAACGTCCAACCAATATAATTGTAAATGGAACAGGGCGGTATACTTATCATGGTTCAGTTGCAGATTGTGGTATCACGGGGAGAAAATTAGCGTGCGATTTTTATTCTACTGCATGTCCAATTGGTGGCGGGTCGCCGTGGACAAAAGATGCCAGCAAAGCAGATTTAACATTAAATGTGTATGCTCGCATTTTAGCGTGCGAAAATTTGCGTGATAATGACGAATGTTTTGTTTATTTGTCTTCGTGTATAGGGCGCAGCGAATTACCCAGCGGATTGATTAAAACAATTAAAAACGGGGTTGTTTCATATTTTGATTTGTGGGTAAATCAAAAGCCCAGCACACTGATACGCGCATACGGTTTGGATAAACCAGTATATACCAGATTATGTCGCAAAGGCATTTGTGGTATTTTGAATTGAAAATAGGGTGCATTATGCACCCTTTCTTTTTTACCGTATCTTGACAAAACAGGGAATTTGGTATATAAAATACCCTCAGAGGTTAATATGGTACAAGACAACGAAACACAAGATAATTTTATTGCACCACAAAATGTTGATGAATTGACGGCTATATATAACGATTATTTATATATTGCACGTGAACATGAACAATTGCTGAACAAAGTGTCTATTGAAAAATTGGCGGATATGCAGGTGGCTGCTATGCACCCCGACAAGAAAATTGATTTTCCGTGGGAAATTGATGAGATGTCAGCCAAAGACAAGAAGTTGTTTGAAGATTTTCTGGATAATGATGTCCATGATAATAATAAGAAAACCTATATCACATTAAATCACATCAAAGACGAAGATAACAAAAAATATGTCGAAGGTTTCGTATGTGCGCCATACAAAATAGTGTATGTAAATATACAAATGCCATCTATGATAGAACGTTGCGCGATAATGTATCCTGAAAATTGCAAAGTAGGGGATACTGAATTTTTTATTGATGGCAGTTTCAAAGCGGTTTTTACCGACGACAAAAACAAAGATATGTCTGTGGAAGAGTTTATCAATAACCAAGATATGCGCACAGAATTGTTTATAATGGTAAATCTGGCTGAAATAGCGTATAAAAATCAATGCGTTGACGAGAAAACTTTTAATAAATTATCGACCCAGGTTTATGCAAATGAAGCGGTATCGCACAATGAAAATATCATATTGGAGTTATTGGGATCTTTTGCAGATAAAGTTTTGGCTGTGTGTCGTGATAAATATCAAATAAAAAAAAGTTATGATGTTTTTAAACGGGCAGAAGAAGACGGTTTTATAAAATCTGCTGATGAATTGCAAAAATATATCAATATTCGTAATTTTCTGCGTCACCAATGGGATAGTTTGGATGATTTAGGACATTTTAGTCCTCGTAAATCAGACAGAAACCAACAGGTGCGTGATGTATATGTGCAATCATATTTGAAATTATGTGATAAACCAATTGTTCAACGCATGAGATCATACATGGAAGCATTACATCAAATGCAACATGTTATCGGCAAAATTCATCCTGATTGGGTGATACGTGATGTTAATGAAAGCAATAATAAATTTATGCAACGTATTAAAAAAGCCACTATTCAAAAACCAGGGCAACCTGTGATGGCTGAAATAAATATGCCATTGGCCAGTGATAAATATACTACGATGGTTAAAAGATTACATGCTTTGTTTCCGCAGGTAAATATCATAGATGAATTTACAAATCCAAAACCTATGCGGGAAAAAATAACAGATTATGCTGTGCGTACATGGTATTTACAATCTTTTAAAACTCTGGAATGTTTGGTGATGTTGTATTGCATAACACGTGGGTTTGATTTAAGAAACAAAGATGCGTGGGATTATATGGAAACCGCCGGAGTTTTTAATGCCGAAGAACGCACGAAATGGAAAAATTATGCGGTTCTGCGCAATATGTTAAGTCATAATTATTTCAGTGAAGAACTGCGCAAACGGGTGTTGGACGAACATCTGGTTTATGCTGATGATTTAGATGCGATGAAGACTAAAATTATCGAAATGGGACCGTTGGTCAGCAGAATTGAACGTGATGTGTATGAATACGAACATCAAGACGGTGTAGTTGTAAGATTAGATTTCAAAAACCATAAAGTTGTTAATAAACAAGTAGTTTTACCTGAACGTCCGGAAATAAAACCTTTGGATGTACCTAAAATCAATGTTGATGCATATAAAAAGCAAATCTATGTCAATGATACAATTGGATGCAAATTTAATGTTGTTGATGATAAACTGACTGGCGTTAAATTGCCAAATGGTGTTGTAATAGATTTTGATGCATCGCAAATCAATTTGGGCGGTGGTTTGTGGTTGGACGCACATGCCCAATATACAAATGTGTTACGAACATCCGCCACCAAATTATTATTTGATAAAAATTTGCATGTTGATGAATATATAGAGAAAAATCACAAGATACCTTTCCGCAGTGGCGATAATTTATTGATAGACAGACAACACAGGGTTCAATTAGATTCATCATCCAGAATCAAAGAAATCAAAGTCAAAACCGGTGTAAACAATATGATAACCGTTGGTTTGAAACACAAGAACAATGGCACCACCAATATAATTTTTGCGGACGGAACTATTATCTCTGTGTTGGGGCAAAATATAACGGTTTCTCATAATGGTATGGCTTTGGCATTTGATAACCGTGAAATTTTTGCCACAACATATATTGATCCAAAGATCGCAATGCAACAACAAAACAATTTACAAAGATAATTTGTTTAGCGTTTGTGTTTCTTGGGTTTGAACTTTATTTCGCATTTTGGGTATACATGGGTGTCAGATGGCATATAGGTTGCAAATTCTGATAATGTTATGCCCGCCGCATCTAAAATTCGTGATATAGTCAATGTGGTCGGCCAACGGTCTTGACCAAATCTGGTTTTTTGACGGCTTTTGTTAAAAGTCGTTGAATCTAAGCCTGATATTTTTGCCAAACCAGAACAAGACAGGTTCATAGATTGTGCTAAATTTTTTATTCCGTCCCATATCTCTTTATGTGTCATATAAATCCCCTTTGAATTGTGTATGTATTCATATTACTGTGATTACAAGAAAAATACAATATATTCTACCAGAAATAGAATACTAAATATGATTTGTGCGTATTGTAATATGATTTTGATATTTAAAATATTGTGTAAAATAGGGTAAAAAACACCCGAGTAATGATGATTCGGTTTTTTTGAAAACAATAATATTTTAATAATATGTTGACAAATATAATAATTTGTATTATGATTTGATAATCAGAAATAACAAATGAAATTATTAAACGAATTGAAATCTTTTTCTAAAAAACATCAAAACATGTCCGCACAGCCAGAACATGATACGGTTAATAATGCCCAAAATATCAGGGATTTATGCCTGAAATATTGGCAAGATTATCTGGACGAAACAAACAAAAGGGCTGATTTAATACAACATTATTATGGTAAGCCTGCGTTTTCGTCATCAGAAGAATTTTGGCGTGGTCTGCAAGAGCATCTTGATTTGGCGGAATTAGATGAAAGTTGTACCAAAAAACGAGACAGGGCTTTACAATTTTTCAGACAACATCCAGAAGCCTGGCAACCAGGTGATGAAATTGGATATTTTTATGATGTCGACGAATTGCAACGACAAATAAAAAACGAATTTAATGTTGAACTGGAATATATGCGGCCATTATTGAATCACATAGGCGAGATAGATGCCAAATTGAAGAATAAAAATGCCGACGTACAATCTATGGAAGATTTGCAAAACGAACGTTATTATTACGTGGCTGTCTTAGATGATGCGCGCAAAACGTTGGGTGATAAAATACAAGAAATGTGGTGGAACGCAATTCCAGAAGTCATCAAACAAAAATATGCCAAATCAATGGACGACAAAATGGTGGCCATATTGGCAGAAAACGATGATTTAGGTAGATTTGTTCGGGACTTTGACGGAACAGATAACAACCTGAAAGCATGCAGAAGATTTGTAAAGACCTTGGAAAAAGAATTTAATGAGCGCATTTTCAAGGGGTCAGATCAAAAGGTTCGATTTGCGATTGCTACCAGGAAAGATTTTAATTGTAATGGTAATTATGATGGAAACGAAAAGAAAATCGCTGTCAGATTCAATGATTTTGCATACTATCCGATAGACGAATTAATAAACACTATTAAACATGAATGTTTGGGGCATCATGTTGATAATGTGTGCCCAACTTTGGGACTTCAGGGTCATATCATGCAAGATTTCATAGAAGAACTTTTTAACGGCAAATTGATAACCCATGGCACAGGCCCCAGATTTTTTGCAACTGCTAAATCGCCGTTGTTGAAACAACATTATTGCGTTGACGGCATGACAGAAGAAGAAAAAGCAGCACTGGCTGCCCAGGGGTGGTTTTTCTTTAAGAAAAGTGATGCATTCGAATTTGCAAAATATCGCGCAATATTCACAGAAAGATCTGCATTTTCTCTGGAACAAACTGGCGATTATATGAATAAAATTAACGCATATCGTAAACAGCAGTTAGCCAATAATATGCAAAACACAAAATAATAAGCATTGTTAAAAAAATCAAAGAAATATAATGATATTTGACAATATCTGGTTTTAATACTAACATTAAATTCACAGATATAAAGGGATTGTAATGAATTCGCAAGGTATAAATAGTATAGTGCAACAATTATGGGGGTTGGTATGTCCTGATTCTATAACAGAACACCCTGACGGGCATATAGATATCGCAACCCAAGATTTTGGAAATATCACGCTGGATCCGGAAAAACGCAAAATTCAATTTGAAGAAAGATGCTTTGATATGACCAATGAAACATATGAAATGATTCAAAAGAAACCATCCCAACATAAACATACGGGCAGACGTGCGTTGGCTTTTTGTATGGTTGGTGTATTAACTGTGTTGGGTATTATGGGAATTCAATCTGTAAAAAACAATACGCAAAACGCATCAGGTAAACCTAAAACTGTGAAAGAAAACGTAACGACATATAAACGTGTTTATGACAGTATAAATCACGTAAAACATAATGCGACAATCGTAAATCAAAAATAGGGTGAAAAAATATGGTCGGGGCGACAGGAATCGAACCTGCGACCCCTTGCACCCCATGCAAGTACTCTACCAGGCTGAGCTACGCCCCGACAACGAACAACATATTACATCATAGTTATTGAAAAAGCAAAAGGAATATTAAATGGATAACGCAGAAGCAAATAAGAAGGCTTTGGAATCTTTCAAGAATAATGAACAATATGAAATATATGACAATACAATATTCTTTAATGATACTAAAACATTGCTGTTATTGGGTGATGATGCCATCTTGGTTTTTGATAAAGATACCAAACAATATTACGGGGACAAATTTATTATGGATGCAAACACCAAGAAACAAGCCCAAAAGACCATGAAACGTTATAAAGCCAAAGGCTTTGTCCAAAACAAATTGCCCGGTTATATTGCGTTGGTTACTTTGTTGATTGTCGCTGCGTGCTATATTGTTAATACCAACAATGAAAGGGCCAGACAAACCAGAATGCGTGAATTAAAAAACAAGGAAATTCAAAGGAATAAAGCGGCCCAGGACACAACCGCTGATTATCAAACGTACAAAGGTTTGGTAACAAACGAAATAAATCAAAATTCACCCCAACAAAAAACATTATAAATAAAAACCGCCGTTATGGCGGTTTTAAAATTGTGGCGCGCCCAGAAGATTCCCTCGGGCAAAGCCCTGCGGGGCAACCGTGACGATTTCACTGCGTTACACTTGTAAAATCTACTTGTTGTCGAACCCTTTGGGTCGGGTTCTCATCCTTTGGTTGCACCAGATAAATTAAAAACGCGGCATAAAACCGCGTTTTAAATCATGGCGCGCCCAGAAGGATTCGAACCCTCAACCTTCTGATCCGTAGTCAGATGCTCTATCCAATTGAGCCATGGGCGCAATGCTGTATATTCTATATCGTTTTATTCAAAAATCAAGAAAAAATAACAATTATTTTTCCAATTCCATTTCGCCACCGTATAACATATTGAAATGTTTTCTGCATACAGACATGTATTGAGATGCGCCAACTTCTACCTGTTGTCCACCACGAATAACATTTTTATCTTTGTCAAAACGGATATGGTGTGTCGCTAATCTGGTGCATTTGTCCATTTCGCACACAGAATCCATGCGGTGCAGTTCTGCGCCAACTTCGACCAGATGTTTCGAAGCAGGGAATATATTTTGATTACTGTCAATCATCAAACCATAGCATACAACTGTTATTTTACTGTGGTCAGCAATATAAACCAATTTATCAATATCTGCAGGCGAGAAAAATTGTACTTCGTCAACTAAAATAAATTGAGTTCCGCGTTTTGGTTTGAAATTATCTAAATTTTTCAATGCCATTGCTTTGGTTTTTACGCCGATTCTGGAAACAATATCGGTTTTTGAATCACGGTCATCTGTGGTTGGTTTGATAGCAATCCATTTATTGCCTGTGCGGTCAAAATTAAAGGCATTTATTCCCAATTCAGCAGATTTAGACGAACCCATCACCCCATAATAAAAATGAATTTTTGCCATTTTGTGCCTTCCTTATGCTCTTTATCTCTCTGGTGTCCCTTGGCCGTAATGAAAGCAATTTTTATATGTCGGGTCAAGTTGATATTTTATTTTATGTTCAAAAATGATATAATACATAAATATGAAAGGAATCCTGGGTGTTTTTATAACGGCTGTTTGTGTTGCCCAACCTGTTTTGGGCGACAGTTTTTTAAAGCCAACATCTTTCCCAAAAACCTTTCAAGATTTATCTTTTACGGCACGCATGAATATCTTGCGTGAAGGTTATTTACCATATGAAATTCAATATGATGAAAATGGCGTATGTACGGCAAATTGTGCGTATCATGGTATAACACTGGATGACGATATGAGAAGCGTCGACCAAGCAACCGATGAAATGGCAGATTTGATAGCAAATTCTGGCAGTGGTTCTTCATCCAGTGGCGGTGGTTCATCCAGTGGCGGAACCGGTGGGATTTCTGGTGGTGGCGGTTCTTCTGGCGGAACTGGTGGTTCATCGGGTAATGGATCGTTTGGGGGTGGATCATCTGGCGGTGGTGGTTATTCTGGATCTTGGGGTAATGGAGATTGGTGCAGAAATGGCCTGTCAACTAAATTGCCTTTGCGATATCCTGTGGATATGACGAATTTCAAATATAAAATATCCAGTGATTTTGGTTTCAGAACAAATTCCCCAAACGGTGCCAGATTTCATCCGGCTATTGATATTGGATGTCCGTCTGGGACGCCTGTGTATGCAACTGCAGATGGTGTGGTTGTTACTGTGGCTAATGAAACAAGACCAGGTGGGGCGGGCAATTACATAAGTATTAAACACGATAATGGTTTGATTACACAATATCTGCATCTGGACAGGGTATTTGTGTCCAAAGGCGATGCTGTAACCGCATGTCAACAAATCGCAAACAGTGGTAATTCAGGCCAAAGTGTCAGTGGCACTTCTTATGCTGCGCATTTGGATTACAGAATCAGATTCGACAGCAACGCAAACAAATATGTTGATATATTATGCCCATGTAAAACCAGTGACAGAAGTACACAAAATTCATCCAACACAAATTTAGATATGACCTGTGCACACAGTTTGTTTAATGCATCTTATAAATTCAAAAATTCTGGGGCCAAACATTCCAATTGGCGCGTAGAACACGGTCATTGTATGCAAAATATAAATTCTTTGTTGCCAGATGAAGTTTCACAATGATGTTTTTTGTTTGTGAAATTTAACTTTGAAACTGCCGTTGTTTATTGGGGTAAAAGATTCTATGTATGGGCTTAAAATACTTTCTGTTGCCCACTGTTGAAATTTGATTTTTAATATACCACTGGCACCTGTGATGACGGTTGCATTTCTGATGCCAGATGTGGCAATGTGTATCAGCATATCCCACGCTTCCTGTTCGGTATGTTGATGAAAATCTATGACAGTATTTTCAGGGATTTTATCATTTGGTTTTGGAATACGGGTTGATAAATGTAATTCACTGCGAACTGATTTTTTTGTGTGTTCATCATCGGGAATAAATTCTTCCCCAATCATATTTGCAATATCTTTATCACTTAATTGTCTTTTCATATTTTGATGATAAAATCATAATTACGAATATTCAATCATAAAATTGCAAAGCATATATATTTTATGATATAATATATGTTAACGGAGAGAAATATTGAATAAAAAACCAGGGTTATTGTTTTCTGTATGCTTTTTTGCAGTGGTATTATTGGCCGCTGCGTTTCATATGGAAATCCTGGGGAAAAGTGGTGTGAAATTACCAGAAGGTATAAATCCTGATTCTGTGTTATATGTTTGTCCAACTGCAAATCGTACATTTGATATGTTATCTGCGTTTATGCATCGTTCGCGCAAGTTTTTATATATAGCATTTGGTTTTGGTATGATTGTTTTGTTGTTCAGCTGGGGTTGGGCTTTGTATCAAAATTTAGTTAAAGATAAATTTGTAAAAGATGCATATAAAAATTCATGGGGATTAACGAAGTTTTTCTTTTGGGTTACTGTGTTATTCACGGTGTTGATGGTTAATCCAAATAAATTAAGAAGTGTTACAGTCAGACACAAAGGGCACGACAGCGCATGGGTTCTGTGTGAAAAGACTTCTGACAATGCCAAGGCCGTCAAAGCCAATGCTGTCAAGTTTCGCGACTAATTCTTTTTGTCAATTTTTCCAGTTTTTTGCGATTCGTAAATAAATAACTTGACTTAAAGTGCAGTTTTCTCTACGATTCGATTAAGCAGTGGAGGCAATGTCTTTGGAAACAAAGGAAAAAGATATTGTTCCAAGGGCATTGCCTTTGAAAACTGCCTGACAACCTTAACTTCTATATGAAAGGAGAAACACATGAATAAACAAGAACTGATTGAAGCAATGGCAAATGAAGTTGAAGTTACGAAAGCAACTGCAGCTGGTTGTTTGGATGCATTGATCAACATCATCACAAAAGTATTGAAGAAAAAAGGCGAAGTTCGTTTGGTTGGTTTTGGTACATTTACCACAACAAAACGTAAAGCAACAACAGGTCGTAACCCACAAACAGGTGCACCAATTAAAATTGCTGCTTCTACACAACCAAAATTCCGTCCTGGCAAATCTTTGAAGGATGCTTTGAATTAATGTGTTTGTTAAGTGTTAAAAACATCCGCAAATTTGCGGATGTTTTTTTGTGTAAATTTTCCGCTTTACTTAATCAAATGAATTGATACAATCTATCGTGTATAACAAAGGAAGGACACAAATGGCAAAACAAACAAAAACAACAACAAAAA
>JAGCOR010000001.1 GCA_017642585.1 Alphaproteobacteria bacterium
TCAGTTGCGTTTTCCGAATACAGAACCCGCCCCGAATCCATATCGGCGACCATTGCCGCGCGGTAATTCGCCGCATTGGCAATTGATGCAATAAACAGCATCGGCAAAATAAGAAATCTTCCCTTCATAGCAATTTAAAGTTTAGTAAAATTTGTCGGCGCGGGTCAACACATAAAAAACACATTGAAACCATAAATGTTTTTGAATAGAATCCTATTGACAGACCTACGGGGATAAGTATGGCACCGGAAAAGATAGATTTAGTTTATTTATGGGTTGATGGTAACGACAAGGAATGGCTAAAAGCCAAAAATTATTGGCTGAAAGAAATTAAAAACGAGGCCACAATTCCCACAGAATCCACTGTATCTGCGCGGTGGCGTGATAATGATGAATTAAAATATTCCCTGCGAAGTGCGGAAATGTTTGCCCCATGGATAAATCATATTTACATAATTACTGGATTTGGCCAGGTTCCAAAGTGGTTAAACACCAAAAACAAAAAAATAACAATTGTCCCACACGAACAAATTATGCCTGCGGATGCACTGCCCACATTTAATTCAAGTTCAATCGAAATGTGTTTAACAAACATTCCGAACTTGTCGGAACATTTTTTACTGGCTAATGACGATATGTTCTTTGGTACGCCTGTAACCCCTGATTATTTTTATGATAAACAGGGTCGCGCAATCGTGTGGTATAGCAAGGTAAAGAAAAACAAAAACATTGGGTTTGCACTGGAAAACGCGAAAACCGACTTCAGAAAAAAGGTACTTGTTTCAATAAACAAAATCTATCAAATGTTCGGCAAAGATTATTCCGACTTATTTCCGGGACACAACATTGATCCATATATAAAATCGGCAATGATTGTGGCGCGCAACCACCCACTAATCACCCACGAAATGGATGTCCAGGTACGAAATAAATTCAGAATGGCATGGGAATATCAACGTTGGTTTTTCGATTTATATAATCTTGCACACGGATATGCAAAATTTAAACGGGTCAGACGTTTTAAAAAGCCAAAACATTTTATTTACAATTTTATTCATCGTCGGGATTGTAAAGATTCACCAGTATACTGTACAGATGCAGTTCTTAGATTATCACACTTTTCACCACCACTGTTTTGTATAAACGACACCCAAGAAACAACAGATGAAGTACGTAAAAACAATCATCGGTTTCTTGAAAAAAAATTCCCCAACAAATCCAGTTTTGAAAAATAAGGATATAATATGACGACACCAAAGGTTGATTTGGTTTATATGTGGGTTGATGGCGATGACAAAGAATGGCTGGAAACCAAAAATTATTGGTTAAAAAAAATCAAAAACGAAGCACCAGTTCGCCATGATTCTGCTGTATCTGCACGTTGGCGCGACAATGATGAATTAAAATATTCCCTGCGCAGCGCAGAAAAGTTTGCCCCATGGATAAATCATATTTATTTGGTCACTGGATTTGGTCAGGTTCCAAAATGGTTAAATACAAAAAACAAAAAAATAACGGTTATCTCGCACGAACAAATTATGCCAGCCGATGCATTACCAACATTTAATTCCGTTGCCATAGAAATGTGTTTAATGAATATTCCAAATCTGTCGGAACATTTCTTGCTGGCTAATGACGATACGTTCTTTGGTGCGCCTATAACCCCTGATTATTTCTATGACAAACATGGGCGCGCAATCGTGTGGTATGGCAAGGTAAAGAAAGCCAAAAACATTGGATTTGCACTGGAAATGGCATGTTCTGATTATAAACAGACAATTCTTGTGGCTGCGAATAAAATCGTATCTATTTTCGGTAAAAAGTATCGCAAATATGTCACATACGCCCCGGCACACAATATTGACCCATATTTCAAATCAACAATGTTGAACACCCGCAACCATCCACTGCTTTCACACGATATTGATATACAAATTCGCAACAAATTCAGAACCAATTGGGAATTGCAACGTTGGATATTTAATTTATATGATATTGTTCATGGCAAGGCCGTATTTAAACGCGCCAGACATTTTAAGAAGAGCAAACACTTCTTATATAATCTGATTCATTACCATGAATGTAAAAATGCCCCAACCTATTGCAAAGACGCAACCAGTGCCATGGCACACATCTTAGCCCCCTTATTCTGTATAAACGATACAGACAGAACAAGTGACGAAACGCGCAAGAAGAACCACCGGTTTCTTGAAGAAAAGTTTCCTAACAAATCTTCGTTTGAAATATAAAAAAACACCGGCATTTGCCGGTGTTTTTTTATCTTTTTTACCACTATTCCACCATATGTGCATCCAAGAACATTGACTGCGACAATGCGTTAAAGAAGTTTTGATATGCCGCGGGGCTGCTTATTTCACGCAGGCGTGCCGAAGCATTTGCACGAACCATCATTTGTTTTTTTCCAACTGGACGAACCGAAACAGTCATTTTGGAATCATTTTTGAATGATGTTCCACTGACCGTTCCCAGTGTTTCATCCGCACGATCA
>JAGCOR010000011.1 GCA_017642585.1 Alphaproteobacteria bacterium
CAGATAATTCAGCAACTTTGTCGGCCAATGCCTTGTTCAATTTTTGGGACATTTCTACATATTCAACATCACGTTGTCTGGAACTGGCTTCCGCTTTGTCCAATGCAGATTGCAATTCCAACACCCGTTCATTTAATTCAGAAATACGATGGTTAGATTCTGCAATTTGTTCAGACATTTTATCTTGCAATTCATGGCGTTCCGCTTCCATGCGGGTCATTTCATCCTTTGCGGTGTTTGCTTGGACCAACATAGTTGTTAATTCTGCAATTTGTTGTTCATAAGCATTAGACATATTTTGTTGTTCCATTTGTTGAGCGCTTATTTGTTCTTCCTGGTTTTCCATTATGTTTTTAGCAGTCAACAATTGTTGTTCTGTTTCGTCTTTGTCCGCTGTGATTTTTACAATTTGTTCAGCTTGGAATTTTTGAATGCGTTCCAATGCAGCAATCTTGTTGTCGCTGGCATCTTTGTTGAACACATTGGTTGTAGTCCACAAAAACACAAATACTATTAACAAGAAAATCAAAATAATCACCAGATTCGAAAATAAATCTACGAAACCTGGCCATGCATTTGTTTTTTCTTTGAATCTTATGTTTAACATCTCTCTCTCCCGTAATAGTTATGCATTATCTTCTTTGTTATCTTCCCATTCAAAACCTGGATTGAACAAGTAATCTAATACATTTTCAATGTAATTTTCGTATGCGACGAATGCTTCCTGGTCATCGCCAGTTTGTAATGGCATATTTTGATTATGGAACATATAGTTTTTAAATGCGTTCACCGATGCAAAATGAACAATGTCTTCGTTTCTGGCCGATGTTGTGCCATCTATGCAGAAAACACGTGGTGTTATAGTAATATCTTCCAAAGTGTCGGCAAAACACAAATTAAATCTTTTTATAGTGTTTTGTAAAACATCTGTCGGAACATTTACAGTTCCAATAAATAATGCTTCGTTACTGCCCAATGCGACAACAGCAGGATATTTGCCATCAATTCTGATGATATCTTTGATTTTATAACCATAATCAACAAACACATTATACATATCATTTATAGTGCTGTATACCGCTTGACTTAATGGGGCGGTGTCTATCATTTCAGATACAATTGGATCCTGGTTTGGGTGGGCCAGAACATATTCGGTCATAAAATCTGTTAAATCTTGGAAAATTGTATTTTGGGCGAATTGTAACTGCAGTCCCAAAAAGCCCACAATCAAACTGCCCGCCAGACCAAGCAGAGAACTGGTAAATGCGGTTGCCATACCAGCTAAAGGCACAGCCATTCCGCTTTGCATTTTTTGCAACATTGATGTATCTGCGAAATCAATATGGATAATCAAATCTGCAAATCCACCGACAGTTACAATCAATCCCCAAAATGTCCCCAACAATCCCAAGAATATCAAACTGTTTGTGATATATCTCACTGAATCACGTTTGTCTTCGATTTTCATCAAAACCAGATTTAATAAATCAGTCAAATCTGTGGATGTTATGGCGATGTGTTTATTTCTTAAAGTATTCGAAATAGGGCTTAATAATTTTGGATTAAATCCACGTGTCGCATCACCTTCGAAATATGCGTGTAACCATCTGTATTCAGGCAATAATTTAAACATATTGACGAAACATAAACCGATGCCGAAAATCGTGGTTCCTATGATGATTCCATTTAAAAATACGTTTGATATGGCGATATTCATAAAAGTTTTCCAGAAAAAGCAGGCGACAATAATCAGCGCCGCCGTAAATCCGGACATAATATTAAGATTTTTATGAAATTTCATCATATACGGTATCCCCCACAGGAGAGATGATAGTAAATTTTTTTATTAGATGTCAACAGAGATTTAATCCAAATATATGCCAATATTATAAAAATACTTGATTTTTTATGAATTTTATTTAACAATGTGGAACGTTCCTGCTGATGACATGGGGTTATCGGCTGATTAAACCAAAGGAAATAAAATGGCTTACTATGAAAGTGTCTTGGTTTTCCGCCAGGACTTGACAGAACCGCAAGTTAAAGAAAAAGCGGCTAAATTCACAGAAATCATCAAAGAATTAGGTGGCGATGTAAAATCCACAGAATTTTGGGGTTTGAAAAATTTGGCATACATCATTCGTAAAAACCGCAAGGCTCATTACGTTATGTTGAATATCGAATTGCCAGGCAATCAAATCACAGAATTGGAACGTCGTTCCCGTATTGATGAAGATGTTATCCGTTTCTTGAACGTTCGCGTTGAAGAATTGGCAAAAACACCATCTGTTATGATGAAGAAAAATACAGAAGAAGAGGTGGCATAATGGCAGTTCGTGCAGCAATTTATCGTAAAAAATCTAACCCATTAAAGGGTAAAGAAATCGATTACAAAGATATAAAGACATTGTCTCATTATATCACAGAACGTGGAAAAATTGTTCCATCTCGTATTTCTGGTGTTTCCCAGAAAGATCAACGTGCATTGGCAACAGCCATCAAACGTGCACGTCATTTGGGATTGTTACCTTTCGTTCGTAATAACTTGGGTTAATAATCTCTAACTTTTTAACAAAAAAAGGACAGATAAAATGAAAGTTATTTTAACAGAAAAAATTACAAAATTGGGTAATATCGGCGATACAGTCGAAGTGAAAACTGGTTATGCCCGTAACTATTTGTTGCCAAACAAAAAAGCATTACGTTTCACAAAAGAAAATATTGCTTTGTTCGAAGCACAAAAGGCAGAATTGGTTGCACGTCACGAAAAAGCCAAGAAAGATGCTGAATCAAAAGTTGAAGCAGTTAAAAATGCTAAATTACACATGATTCGCCAGGCTGGTGATACAGGTCAATTGTATGGTTCTGTGTCTTCTCGTGATATTGCACGCACTTTGAAAGAAATTGCAGGTGTTTTAGTTGAATCATCTCAGGTTATGTTGGGTTCACCAATTAAATCTGTTGGTGTGTTTGATACAAAAATCGCTTTGCATCCAGATGTTATCGTTGATGTAAAAGTTTATGTTGCACAAACACAAGATGAAATTGATGCTTTGGTTGCTGGAAAAACTTTGACTTTCGGTTCTAAGAAAGTAGAAGAAGAAGCAACAGAAGCTAAAGAAGCACCAGTTGCAACAGAAAACAAAGAAGAAGTAAAAGAAGAAGCAACCGAAGAAGTTGCAGAATAATTTATTTCTGTTTCGAATAAAAATAAAGTCGCCATTTTTGGCGATTTTATTTTTTACCCAAGAAAGAGCCTGCGGCACCACCTAAAGCGCTAAGGCCGCCACCACTGCCACCGAGTAATCCTTTGACTTTGTCGGCCATGCTGCTACTGTTTGCGTCACTATCACTGGCATTGTTTCCATCGCCACTTTTGCCACCAATTAAACCTTTGACTTTGTCGCCCAATGCACCATTGATTAAACTGTTACCCCCAATTCCGCCCAAAGCACCACCAGCTGCGGCGATACCACCATTTTTAACTTTCTTGGCAGATTCGTTATGTTTTGCATCTATCTTGGACTGGTCAGCTTCGCTGTTCAAGAATTTAGCACGATATATAGAATCATATTCGCCACTGGTTATACCTTTGTTTTCATCATCATACAGATTCATTTCTGCTTTATCCAATATGGTTTCGGCTTCGATACCGGGCTTCATACCCAAAGATTCTTTTCTTTGTTTCAAATCTTTTGCCAATGCCAAATATTCAGAACGATATGCCATCAGTTTTGCATCATTACCACCAGGCAATTCAATTTCATCTAAACCGGCCTTGACGGTTGCGCCTTGACCATATGTACAATGGAATGTGGCAAAATATGCTTCCATTGCTTTTTCAGATTCTTCATCAACACGTTGTTCAGATTTGCCCATTGCTAAATTCATCATTCCCAAACCCGTTGTAGCGGTTGTTGCAGCGGTTAAGGTTTTATTAGCAGTAGATTGTTCGGTTGCTTTTGCATCATCATATGCTTTTTTCTTTTTAGCTAAATCTTCTGCTTTCTGTTCATCTGTGCGTGTGTCAACAAAAGCTTCGTTCTCATCTGCATCGGCTTCATCAGGTTCATCGGCGTTTGATGAATCGTTTGAATTAGTCGGGGTAGGTCTGCCAGCTTTTGCGTTGTTAATAGCCGTTGTAACGGTTGCACGTTTTTCGGTTACAACATCTGCTGGGATTCCTGTTTTATATTTATCAGAATTTGCGACCGTGTCAAATGCCGCTTCATATGCGGTGGCGGCTTCGGTAATTGTTTTTGCATCAGAAATAGAAGATGTCAAATTTCTTATGTCGAAACCATCATCCCCAAAAACAAACATTGGGTACAAAGATAACAATAATGATAAAAATCCATATCGTATTATCATCTTCTGCCACTACCTCGTCTGTTATTAGAACCTCTGGCTGGTGGTGTGCTGTTTTTGGTTGCGCCTTCACAAACACCTTCTGCTATGTGTCCCCCAGATCTTTCACATTCTTCGGTGATTTGGTTTACTACTTGTTCGAACGCCCTGGCCAGTTTATCTAAATCTGAAGTGAAATCTCTTTCTAATCTTGATGCTGCTCTTTCCAAACGGCTGGTTTTTTCACATCTGCCGTCGACCAGAGTATAGTTTTCTTTGCATGTATCAATAACGCATGATTTTGTGACCAAATCGTAATGAGTTTGGTCTGCGTGTCTGTCGCCAACAGAACAAGATTGTCCATTTTGAGAAATACAACTTTGTCCATCTTCTGATGGATTTTGTGGATAACCAGCTTCGTCTTCGCTACATGTTTTTATTAAACAATACCAGTCATTTTGTTTTCTGTGGCTGTCTTTTTTGACATATGTTGAATTGATTGTCACATCATCAGAATCTTCAGGATAACTGTTACATTTTCTTTCCCATAATTCCACAGCAGCAGCCAATTTTGCTTGTTTCAATTCATCTCTTGTAAATGAAATATGTGAACCAATAAACATGTTGTTGGCCCAATCTTCAACTTCGCGTGCATAATCCAATTCTGGAACAGGGGCCATTTCACGATCCGGTAACCGTTCTATTTCAGCAGGCGGTAATGTTCGTGGTGCTAATGTTGCTATCTCAGATGAATTTTCATGCTGACATGATTTGCCATCTTCTGATTTAACATAATGATTTTGACAAGCTTCTATGGCACAAGTATGGCGAACAGTGCCACCTTCGGTTGTTTTGTCATGTTTTGTTGTTTTTATTGCGGAAGAATCGTGTGTTTGTGGGTATTCAATACAACGGTTTATCCAATTTGCAATTGCCGTTTGTAATTGCATACCGCCTGATGAGACCATTGATTCTGGATACGAAAACGCAGGAGTTCCAATTTGTATATTATTTGCGGCTGTATTTACTTCTGTTATTATTGCACCAATGCCACGACCAGATACACCGCCACCATCTCTGGACATGTTTCCACGACCAGTAGATTTGTTAATTTGGTTGTTTATCATTTGATTATCATCTGCCAAATCGTCTCTGGATGTGTTTGAACCACCGCCAGAAGATCTGTTTTGTTTGATGCACGATAAACCGTCATCGCTAACTGTGTATTGGCTTTTACATGTTTTTATTACGCATATGTGTTTTGTTTTGCCACCTTCTGGTATGTTTTTAAATCCAGTAGTATCTGCTTTTTGTGGTTTTGACACTCTTTCGCAAGCACGATCCCAATCGTTCATATATGTATTAATTCTTTTTAAATCCGATGCAGAATAAACAAATGACATCCCAAGTGTCATGGCAAGTTTTTGGTTGTAAATAGTATTCATTAATTCTTGGCTTTGAGCAGACGCA